>DASVLS010000001.1:0-53664 GCA_036384755.1 Trinickia sp.
GGAGGTGCCGTGATCCGCAAAACCCTCAACGCATCCAGGCTGCAAAACGAGGTAAGCCGTCGTTTGCACCGCATCCACGAGATCGTCGAAGACGGCGTGAAGATCCGCGTGCCGCGCCCGCAAAAGCAGGAGCCCGACAAATCGGGTTGCAACTGGACCATGAAGCATTTCGGCAACGCGGTGGGATTCGAGCGTTTCATCGATGAAGTCCTCACAGCCGTGCGCGCCGAATACAACTTGTCCGACGTAGACGACAGCAAGGACATCCGTAGCCTCTTCGGCGAATAGCGCAATGGCGCAATGGCGCAATAGCGGCCGCGAACCCGTCACGACGGCGATGTCCATTTATCCGATCCCGCCCGGCGCGCTTCGGCCTGCGCTCGTCGCACGAACCGAGCACGCGCTGGCGTGCGGCGCCTTGCAGCCGATCGAGACGACGCAGACTACGCTCGATGAAGGCGGCGTGCGCTTCGTCGTGCGGCAAGTGTCGAGTTTGGCTCGCAAGCCGCGTGTCGACGCATCGCTATCGCGTAGCGCGAACGAATCTCCCGAACCGGCCAACGCACGGCCGTTCGTCGACCCGTTTCTCCCCTACGACCCCGATCTATTCGTCGCCGATCTCTCGCCGACGCATTTGGCGTTGCTCAACAAGTTCAATGTGATCGACCACCATCTGCTGATCGTCACGCGCGCGTTCGAGCTGCAAGAAGCGCTGCTCGATCTCGCGGATTTCACCGCCTGGTTCACATGCCTCGCGCAGTTCGACGGGCTGGGGTTCTATAACGGCGGACGCGAAGCGGGCGCAAGCCAACCGCATAAACACCTGCAAATCGTCCCGCTGCCGCTCGGCTACGACGGTCAGCCGCTGCCGATTTCACCGCTCATCGAGGCGGCATCGATCGGCGGGAAAATCGGCAAATTGCCGGGGCTTCCGTTCGAACATGCGTTCGCCCCGCTCGAGCCGCTGCCACCCATGCAAGCCGCCGTTCAAGCGCTCGATCGCTACCGCGAGTTGCTCGATGCCGTGGCGCTGCATGCCGTGACGGTCGACGGACGCCTGCATCAATCCGCCCCCTACAATCTGCTCGCCACGCGGCATTGGATGCTGCTCGTACCGCGCTCGGCCGAGCGGGCCTGTGGCGTGGCGATCAACTCGCTGGGATTCGCGGGTTCATTATTCGTCAGAGATGCCGAGCAGTTGGAGACGGTGCGGCGCGTCGGCCCAATGACCCTGCTGCGCCGCGTAAGCCTGCCGCTCGAACCCGGCCAAGCGCCGCTCTAAAGCCGGCTCTCTCTCTATCGCTCGCGATTTGCCGATGTCGCCCGATGAAGCCGTATCATGACGGCCTCGAGATACCTTCCCGACCAGTGGCTTCTCTCATGTCCGTCACCGCTGCTTCGACTTGGCGCGCCCTCACGGTGCGCGCCGCGCTCGGCGCATTCACGCTAGCCCTCGCAGCCTGCGCCGCCAATCCCCCTGCCCCGGCGCGACACGCGTTCGTCGATCCGATCGGGCTTTTTCCGATGGACCATTACGACCAAAACGTCGATCACTGGATCGATCCGACGAGCGCGAACTACGACACCCCGTTCCTGACGCCCGCCGAGCAGCAGACGCATTGGAACGCCTACCTCGCCCGCTACTTCGGTACGGACGAGCGCGACCCCTCGCCGTGGAACCCCGCTTTCATCGACCGCCGCTTGTACGGCAATGGCGGCGCCGATATCGTCGATCTGCAACTGCGGCGAGTCGCGCGCTACGATAACGTGGGCAAAGCCGGGCGCGCGATCGGCTATGGCCAAAACTACCGCCCGCACACTGCTCGATGGATCGACGACATCGAGCGCAACATGAACCTGCAGCAGTTCGCGCAGGCCCCGCGCTATGCGCCGCAGGCACGCGCGATCGCGACGAACGCCCTGCTCGTACGCGAACTGCCGACGATGGATCCGTCGTTCTATTCGCATCGGCTGGCCGGCGAAGGCTACCCGTTCGACAACCTGCAAATCTCATCGGTCCGCCCAGGCACACCGCTCTATGTGATCGGACGCAGCGTCGACGGGGCGTGGGCTTACGTGCAAACGCCCGACGTTCAAGGATGGGTGCAGGCGAGAGGCGTGGGATCGGTCGACGATGCCTTCATCGCAGCCTGGTCGCATCGCCCCCCTACCGGATGGGGCGTGGTGATTGCGGCATCGACGCCGGTGCGCGACAAGCACGGCGTCTTTCGTTTCGATGCGACGGCCGGCACGCTATTGCCGCTGTCGCACGGCGACGCATCGGCGGTGCAGCACACGGTGCTCGTCCCCGCTCGCGATATCGACGGCCGCGCCGTCGTACGCGAGGCGCAATTGCCGAGTTCTGCTCTCGCCCCCGCGCCGATCGCGGCGACACCGCGTCATTTGGCGCTACTGATCAAATCGCTGATTGGCCGCCCCTATGGATGGGGCAACATGGATTTCTACAACGATTGTTCCTCCGAGCTCCAGAGCATTTTTGCCGCATTCGGCGTCTGGCTGCCCAGGCATTCGTCCTCACAGATGGCCGCGGGCGATATGACCGACCTTTCCGCCGATACGCCGGCGCAACGGCTCGATTATCTGATTCGGAACGGCAAGCCGATGCGCACGCTCGTCTATATCGGCGGACATGTGATGCTGTACCTCGGTAATACGACGCGCGACGGCCACACGGCGCCCCTCGTCTATCAGGACATCTGGGGGATGCGCCCGGCCGACAATAGCCGCCGCGCGATCATCGGCGGGTCGGTGATCTTCCCGCTATTGCTCGCCATCCCCGAAGATCCGAGCCTCGAATCGCTGGCCGCGACGCGCATCTTTCAAGTGAGCGTGCTCGGAATGCCGAGCGGCGTGGCGCCGCCGCCCGACGAGGAGAACCCGGCGAGTTGAGTGCGCCGCGGCGCTACCCTCGCCTCGCGGACAGGCTTCTGCGACCCGCGCCCGCGCAGAAAACAGCGCCAGTTAGGCGTGCGCGTGGCCGGCCGGTTCGACGGACAGCCGCATGCCGATGGTCTTTAAGATCGCGATGACACACTTGTAGCTCAAAAGCTACTCTTCTACCACTGCGCGGGCACGGCGCGTTGAGCGACCAGAAAAATCCGACCAAAGAACGTTGAACAAGACGGACCTACGCCGCCGAGTCGACAACCATCGGCGGCGCGGCGACTCGACACAAGCGCATCGCTATTGCGGCAATGTTTCCCCTTTTGTCTCAGGCGCGAACGGAATGATGAACAGGCCCGCGACGAATACCACCGCCGTCATCGCGACCGGAAAGCCGAGCGTATGCGTGTGAAGTACGGCCGCCCCCAACAAGAAGTTGACCCCCGCGCCGATGAACCGCCCGAACGACGTGCAAAACGCAAATGCAGTCGCACGCACGCGCGTTTCGAATTGCTCGGGCAGCCACAAGCTGAACAGTGCGAAGTTACCGCCGAAGAATCCGAGCGCGAAGAGCCACGCGATGAACGGCGCGAGCCCGTTAGGCAAGTAGTACGCCCACCCGAAGCTGCCGACGATCGATGCCGCCATGCCCGCGAAATAGACGGCAAGCGTCTTCTTGCGCCCGATCTTCTCCGCGAGCGGCGGCAAGGCCAAGCAGCCGAGGATCGTCCCAATCGACAGCAAGCCCGTCGCCAGCGAAGCGGTCTTGATCGCGCCGGCCTTGTCCATGCCGGACTTCATCGCAAGTTGAATGACGGCCGACGGCTCGTACACCGCCCCCGCCCACAAGCCGACGATCGCAATCGTCAACAGCGCGCAGGCCACCCACGTGCGGCGGCGGTAACCGGGCCCGAGAATCTGAGCGAGCGGCTTCACGTGAACGACGCGCGCCTCGGCTTGCTTCCACTTCTCCGGCTCCTTCACGCGCAACAGCACGAGAATCGCGATAACGACGGGCACAGCGCCCGTCAAGAACATCGCCCGCCATCCGAAGTGGACGCCGACCGTATAGTTCAGCGCGGCGGCCAAGAAGAACCCGGCGTAGTAGCCCGTCTGCAGATAGCCGGCGCCCATCTTGCGGCGGTCTTCCGGCCACGCCTCGGCGACGTACGTGCCGGCGAGCGCCCATTCCCCGCCGATGCCGACCCCGGCCAAGAAACGATAGATGCCGAGTTCATACACGCTATGGGCCGTCGCGGCGAGGCCCGTGAATATCGCAAAAGTGAAAATCGTTCCGGCCAGCACCTTCGTCCGCCCGAAGCGATCGGCCAACGGCCCCCAAATGAACGACAGGCCCCAGCCCACCAGAAACAACGCGAACAGGATCGATCCGGCAAGGCCGATATTCGCCGTGCTGGCCTCGAAGCCCGATCGCGGCAGCAACTCGGTGAGCGCCGGCGTAAGCACGAGCGCATAAATGAACGAATCCATGCCGTCGAGCGTCCAGCCCGCCCATGCCCCCCAAAATCCCGCTATTTGCGAACGATTGAGCGGCGTACGCTGTTTCGCGGCACGCGCGCTGTCTGTCATTGAACTCATGTGCTCCTCCGGTGAAACGGTTTGGACTGCCGATGTTTAATGACTTCGAGCGCGCGGGAAGCGCCGCGCCCGACCGTAGTGGCCTGAACATCCTCGGGTTTGCCCGGTTCTTAGATCGAATATTTTGTATATAATATCGAGCATCATGAGCGACGCAACGAATCGTTTTCCCCTAGACGCCGAAGCCGGCGACAGCCTCCCGCTTGCGGCGGTCGCCGTCGCACCGCGTATGAGCGCATCGCGCATGGTCGCGGATGCCCTGCGCGCGGCGATCGTCGACGGGCGCCTGCGGCCAGGCGCGCCGCTGCGCCAAGATGCCGTCGCCCGGCATTTCTCGGTCAGCGCCATTCCCGTGCGCGAGGCCCTGCGCCAGCTCGAAAGCGAGGGCTGGGCGAAAGTCGAAATGCACAAAGGGGCGACCGTCGCACCGCTGTCGGCGGATGAAGCGCGTGAGATCTACGAGATCCGAGCCGCGCTGGAACGTTTAGCGCTGACGCTCGCCATTCCCAAGCACACCGAGGAAACCTTGCGCGAAGCGCAGGCGTTGTACGAAGCTGCGCAGCGCGAACCCGATCCGGCCCGCTACGTCGCCCGCAACGAGGCGTTTCATATGAGCCTTTACGCGCCCGCCGCCCGGCCGCAACTGATCGAAATGATCGACACGCTGCATCGGCGCGGCGAACGCTACTTGCGAGTCAAGTTCGGGCTTCCCGAGCACAAGCGCGTGTCCGACGACGAGCATGGTCAACTCATGCAACTCGTGCGAAGTAAAGACATCGCCGCCGCGCAAACTTTGATCGCCGACCATTTGCTCGGCACCGGAGAGCTTCTTTATCGCCTGTTGAGCGAACAGTCGCCGGCGCCGGCGAACACGCCCGAAGCGAAGCGCGCACATGCCGGCGCACCGGAGCCCATGGCGACGCTCGCACCTAAGAAGCGCGCCCGGGCAAAGCGGACCGGCGAATGAATCGTGCCCGCATCCGCCTCATGTCTCTCGCCGTCTATTCGATTTAGGCACGTATAGGAGCCGATTCGCCCGATGACTTCCGCCGCCGAACGATCGGTCCCGCGCACCTGGACCACCTTGCGTGACGAAAAAGCCCGTCGCCTCGCCGCCGTCGCACCGTGGCTCGAAGACGGCATGCTGCCGTCGGAGCGGATCGTGCAGGCGCTGGAAACGCTGATACGCCCCGGCGATCGCGTCGCGCTCGAAGGCGACAATCAGAAGCAAGCCGATTTTTTGTCGAGGTCGCTCGCACGCGTCGACCCCGGTATCGTCAATAACGTTCATCTGCTGATTTCGAGCATCAG
This sequence comes from Trinickia sp., assembly GCA_036384755.1. GTDB lineage: Bacteria > Pseudomonadota > Gammaproteobacteria > Burkholderiales > Burkholderiaceae > Trinickia. The sequence continues at coordinate 5,815 of DASVLS010000001.1, forward strand.
CCGCCCCGAGCATTTGACGCTGTTCGAGCGCGGCATCGCGCACAAAGTCGACTTCTCGTTCGCCGGGCCGCAAAGCCTGCGTGTGGCGCAACTGCTCGAAGACGGCTTGCTCGAGATCGGATCGATCTATACCTACGTCGAGCTCTACGCGCGCATGTTCGTCGACTTGACGCCGCAAGTCGCGCTGCTCTGCGCGGAGAAGGCCGATCGGCACGGCAACCTGTACACCGGCGCCAACACCGAGGACACGCCTACCATTGCGGAAGCCGCCGCGTTCCGCCACGGCATCGTCATCGTGCAGGTCAACGAAATCGTCGATACGCTGCCGCGCGTCGATATTCCGGGTTCGTGGGTCGACGTCGTCGTCGAGGCCGATCGTCCGTTCGCCGTCGAGCCGCTGTTTACGCGCGACCCGCGGCACATCGGCGATTTGCAGGTGCTCACGGCCATGATGGCGATTCGCGGCATTTACGCACCGTATGGCGTCACGTCGCTCAATCACGGAATCGGCTTCGATACGGCCGCGATCGAATTGATTTTGCCGACCTACGGCGCCGAGCTCGGATTGAAAGGAAAGATCTGTCGCAACTGGACGCTCAATCCGCATCCCACGCTGATTCCCGCGATCGAATCGGGCTGGGTAGAAAGCGTTCATTGCTTCGGCAGCGAAGTCGGCATGGAAGATTACGTCGCCGCCCGGCCCGACGTGTTCTTCACCGGCCGGGACGGCAGCCTTCGCTCGAACCGCGTGCTCTGTCAACTGGCGGGACAGTACGGCGTCGATCTGTTCATTGGATCGACGCTGCAGATCGACGCCGATGCGAACTCGTCTACGGTGACGCGCGGGCGTCTGGCGGGCTTCGGCGGCGCGCCCAACATGGGCCACGATCCGCATGGCCGCCGCCACGCGAGCGAGGCCTGGCTCAAGCTGCTGAAGTCGGCCGAAGGGCCCATCGCGCGGGGGCGCAAGCTCGTCGTTCAGTTGGCCGAAACCTACAAGAAAGGCGGCGAGCCCACCTTCGTCGACGAACTCGATGCGATCGCCGTCGGGGCCAAGAGCGCGATGCCGATCGCGCCCGTCATGATTTACGGAGACGACGTTAGCCACGTCGTCACCGAGGAAGGCATCGCTTATTTGCACAAAGCCGAGGGCGTCGACGAGCGGCGCGCGGCGCTTGCCGCCGTCGCAGGCGTGACGCCCATCGGATTGCGCGCGAAACCGGAGCGCACGGCCGAGCTCAGGCGCCGCGGCATCGTGGCCTACCCCGAAGATCTCGGCATCCGGCGCGCGCAAGCCAAGCGCGCGCTGCTCGCCGCACGCAGCATCGACGATCTCGTCGCCTGGTCGGGCGGCCTCTATGCGCCGCCCGCGCGTTTCAGGAGCTGGTGAACCATGCCCGCTCTCGCCGTTTGCCTCGAGCATCGCGCGCAATCTCATCTCGCCGAACGCCATGGCGAGGATGCTGCGCGGCTTGCGCGCTTAGCGACGAACGCCTTGATCGAGGAAGCCCATCTGACGCCGAAGCCCGCGCTCGTCGATCGGCGTGGCAGCGGTGCGCATCGCGATCTGAGCCTGGCCGTCATGGAGCGATCGGCTCGTTCATTGGAGCCGACGTTCGCCGCTCTGGCGCGCGCGTCCCGAGGCCAACGCCCGTCCGCCGCCCTACGCGCCCAATTGGCGGCGATCGGCCGCGCCGGCGAGGCGGTGATGATGGATGCGACGCAAGGCAGCAACGCGCATCGCGGCGCCATTTGGATCGTCGGCCTTCTGGTTGCGGGCGCAACGATATGCGGCGATGCCGAAGGCTCGCCAAGGCGCCTTGCCGCTTCGATTTGCGCGACGGCGGCGCAGATCGCCTGCTTTCCCGATCACGGCGCGCCGCTCGCGGAAAGCAACGGATCGCGCGTGCGCGCCCGCTACGGCGTCGGCGGCGCGCGACGCGAGGCGCAAGAAGGTTTTCCGCACGTGCTGCATATGGGCTTGCCTGCGCTGCAAGCGGCACGCCGGCGCGGCGTCGGCGAGGATTCGGCGCGAATCGATGCGCTGCTTGCGATCATGACGACGCTCGACGACACCTGCCTGCTGCATCGCGCCGGGTTGGACGCACTCACGGCCGCGAAATCCGGCGCAAGCGAAGCGCTCTCGCTCGGCGGCAGCTCGACACCGCATGGACGTGCAGCCCTCGATCGGCTCGAATCGCGGCTTCTAGCATTGAATGCATCGCCGGGCGGCGCAGCCGATCTGCTGGCGGCGACGCTCTTCATCGATAGGCTGGCGCCACCGCGCGCCCACGGGAGAACACAAGCATGGAGCATTTGACGTTCGACTACCCCGCGCGCCGCGCCGTCGCGGCGCGTGCGCATGTGGGCGTCGTCGGCTCGGGCGACCTCGAAGTGCTGTTCGCACCGAACGACGCAATGCAGGCGCGTGTCGTCGTCAATACGAGCGTCGACGGCTACGGGCACATCTGGAAAAGCGTGCTCGATCGATTCTTCACGCGCTTCGACGGCGCGGCATCGATCGAAATCAACGATTTCGGCGCCACGCCGGGGGTCGTCGCGCTGCGCCTGGCCGAGGCCGTCGAAGCGGCCGAAGGCCTGCCGGGAGCGGGCCGATGAGCGTCGCACCTGCCGTTTCCACGCCGGGCTTCGCCGCACGAGACAGCTTCATCGAGCTGACCGCGCGCGAGCGCGCGCAGCGTCTGCTCGATCCGGGCACCTTTCGCGAGTTGCTCGGCCCGTTCGACCGCATGACTTCCCCCTGGCTGCCGCTTCAAGGCATCGTGTGCCAGGCCGACGACGGCGCGGTCATCGCGCGTGGTTCGATCGACGGCGAGCCGGCGGTGATCGCCGCGATCGAGTCGGCTTTCCAAGGCGGAAGCATCGGCGAAGTCTCGGGCAGCAAGATTGCGGCGGCGCTCGAACTGGCGCTGCGCGACTGCGAGCGCGGCCGCATCGTCCGGCCCGTGATCCTCTTCGAGACCGGCGGGGTTCGTTTGCAAGAAGCCAATCTCGGGTTGGCCGTCATCGCCGAGATTCAATCGGCGATCGTCGCGCTGCGCCGGCATGTGCCCGTGGTCGGCGTCATTGCCGGCATGGTCGGATGCTTCGGCGGCATGTCGCTTGCGGCCGCGCTTTGCTCGCGCTTGATCATGACGCGCCAAGGCAGACTCGGCATGAACGGGCCCGAGGTCATCGAGCAAGAGGCCGGCATCGAGGAACTCGATGCGAGCGATCGGCGTCGCATCTGGCAGTTGATCGGCGGCGAACAGCGCGTCGCATCGGGGCTTGCCGACCGCCTCGTCGACGACGATGTCGATGCGGTCGCGGACGCCGTTCGCGATGCATTCGCGGCGGGCGTGCCGCGCATGCACCGTACCGAGGCAGTCGATCACTATCTTTCGCTGCTGTCGAACGTTCCGCCCGATTCCGTTACGCCGGACACGATGCGTGCGCTTTTTGGCGGCGTGTCGCTCGATCATGGCGAAAGCCGCGACGATCATTGAGGACTCCCATGAACGAATCGACCTCCTTGTCCCGCGGTCGACGATGGCTCGAAGCGCTCGCAGGCGAGCCGGTCGGCCACGGGCCCGTCCGGCACGCGGATGCGCCGCTCGGCGACGAATCGGCCCGCTTCATCGCGGTCGTGCCCGATCCGCAAAACCGCTTTCCTCGCGCACGAGAGAATGTCGTGGGGCTCGAGCAGGGCTGGCGGCTCGCACGGGCCGTGCGCGAAGTCGTCGACGCCGACGCGCACGCGCCGCAGCGCCGCCCGATCGTCGCGATCGTCGACGTGAAAAGCCAGGCCTACGGCTATCGCGAGGAAATGCTCGGCATCCATCTCGCCTGCGCGGCGGCTGTGGATGCCTATGCCTGCGCACGCCAGGCCGGACACCCGGTCGTCGCGCTCATCGTCGGCCCGGCCATGTCGGGCGCGTTTCTCGCGCACGGCTATCAGGCGAACCGCATTCTCGCGCTCGACGCGCCTGGAACGATGGTGCACGCGATGGGCAAGGAAGCCGCGGCACGCGTGACACGCCGCTGCGTGGAAGCGCTGGAAGCGCTCGGCGAGACGATCACGCCGATGTCGTATTCGCTCGCAGCGTTCGCGAAGCTGGGCCTGCTCGACGGTCTCATCGAAGGTGTCGATGCGCAATCGCCCACCGCCGAGCAGATCGCTCGCGTTCGTCATTGGCTTGCGGATGCCGTGCAATCGGCAAGGTCCGGGCCCCGCACGTTGTCCCGCCGATTGGATTCGGACACGGCGAGCGCGACGCGCGCAGCGTCGATCGAGGTCAGGCGGCGCATGGCGATGCAATGGGATGCCGCCGAACCGGCGTGAGCATTGCAAGGAATCATCGGCGAGGAACGTCGCGGCGAAAACGAGCAACGGATGAACGACACTGGTTTGCACGATGCCAAGCACTACGAAGCGCATGATCTGCTTCGTCTGTGCGACCTACCTGACGCTCGCGATAGGCCCGATTGGCTGCCGGACGCCTTTGCGCGGGCGCCGTTCGCCGTCGTGCGACGGGCGCAGGCGCCCGCCGGCTTCGTCGCGGTGGGTTTTCGCGGTACGGACAGGGCGCAGCGGTACGGAACGTTCGTCGAGCATGCAGCCGTGGAGGCCGTATTGTCGCCGGAGCATCTGCGAGATCGAGCGGTCGCTGCGCAGCGGCGGGCGCTCAAGGCGTTCGCCGCATTGCACGCGCTCGTCGAAGACGCGTGTCTCGACGAGCGCGCTTGGGGACCGACAGGCAGCGTCGGCTTCGAGCTGGCAACGATGCAGCCGACCGCTACCGGCTCGAGCGATCTGGACATCGTGATTCGCACTCCCGCCCCGCTTTCTCGAGAAGACGGCCTGGCGCTGCGCGAGCGCGTGACCCGGATCGAGCGCTCGATCGGCGTGCGCATCGATGCGCAGCTCGAGACGCCGGCCGGCGCGATCGCGTTGAGCGAGTGGGCCTCGGGCAAACAGCGCGTCATGGCGCGTGCGGCGCACGGCCCGAGCCTGATCGCCGATCCGTGGCAACGCGCCTCTAGCCGTCCGGAGGGCCCGCGCTGATGCTCGCCCTTCTCTATCCGGGGCAAGGCGCGCAGAGCGCCGGCTTCTTGCATCGAATGCCGGCGCACCCTACCGTTGCGACGACGATCGAGGAGGCATCCGACCTTCTGTCGCTCGATGTAGCCGCGCTCGATTCGGCCGATGCGCTGCGATCGAGCGTCGCAGTTCAAATCACACTGGTCGTAGCCGGGGTTGCGACACAGCGTCGGCTCGCCGATGCCGGTATCGAAGGCGATCTTCACGCGGGGTTATCGGTTGGCGCCTATGCGGCCGCAGTCGGTTGCGGCGCGATCTCGTTCGCCGATGCTTTGCGTATGGTCAGGCAGCGCGCGTGGTTGATGGAGCGGGCCTATCCGAGCGGATATGGGCTCTCGGCGATCGAAGGCCTGAGCGAAGCGCAAGTCGAAACGTTGATCGAGACGACGAGGCGCGACGCGCTCTCGCGGGTCTATGTCGCCAATGTCAACGCGCCTCGTCAAATCGTCGTGGCGGGAAGCGATGCGGCGCTCGATGCGTTCAACGAAGCGGCGCATCGAGCGGGCGCACATCGCGCCAGGCGGCTCGCCGTCAGCGTTCCCTCGCACTGCGAACTATTGCGCGATGCCGCTGAAGCGCTCGTCGATTATGCCGCCGATGTGACGTTGAGCGCTCCGAGACGTCTATACATCGGCAACCGGCGCGCCCGCGCACTACGCAGGGCCGACGACATTCGCGAGGATCTCGCGACCAATATGCGCTATACGGTGCGGTGGTTCGATGCCTTGACCACCATCGTCGAACACGGCGCGACGTTGCTCGTCGAGGCGCCGCCCGGTCAAGTTCTGACCGACATCGCGAAAGCGGCCTACCCGGAAGTGACCGCCATCGCGGCTTCTTCGTTTGCCGAGGACCGTCTCGTGGAAGTCGTGCGGCGACGCATCGCGCAATGATGCGGTGGGCCGTCCGCGCAGACCCTACCCGACACTATCTGACCTCGAACTCCACGTTCCCGAGCCCCTCGATCGTGCCGCGCACGATGCCCGGCTCCGAAGCCATATACAGCGGCGTATAAGAACCCGTCGTCAGCACGGTCCGTGCGGGAATGGAGTGCCCCGTCTCGAGCGTGCGCGCCACGAGCCAAGCGATCAATCGCCGCGGATCGCCCGCGGGATGCCGCGCGACGCCTTGGAAAATCTCGTGATTGCCGCAGTGGAAGCTGAGGTGCGGCGCACTGAAATCGAAGCCGCCATCGTACGGCCGCGTATCGCCGATCACGAGCGCCCCGTTGTTTTGCAAGTCCGCCAACTGAAGCAAAGGATCGACATCGGGCCAGCCTTCGAACCGGCTGTCCACCACTTCGACCACGACCGACATCGCGTCGATCGCATCGATCATTTCGTCCGCCTGCTCGGACAACGTATGATCGACATCCTCGGCAAAACTGAACGCAATTTCGAGCTCCAGCCCGATACGCACATAGTCGCCGCGGCGAATGCCCGCCGCAGCGCCGAACACCTTCTTCCCCGGCAACGGCGCACACTGCGGAACAGCCGTCGGCGACCCGGCGCCGATCTTGTAGCCGGCGCATCCGCCCAGCTCGTCGAGCACGAGCTGCTGGACCACATAGGCTTCGTCGACATTGGCCGGCATGCACGCCGCAACCGAGCGCGCGTCGATGAGCGTATGCTCGCGGCGCGCTTGTAGCAACCGAGCGGCGAGTTCTTGCGGCTTGGCCATGATGTCCTCCTTCCTTTTTTCGGGCGATGCGCCATGGGGCGATGCGCCATGCGATCGCCGCCAAGAATACGCCGCTTCGCAAGTTGCGCGCCACACCGATCGTCATTGCGCTCGAACTGCGGCGCTCGAACTGCCGCGCACAAATCAGGCACATAAATCAGGCACACAATCAGGCGCAAATAAAAGACCCATCCGCGCACAGGCGACGGATGGGTCGAGGCGAAAACGCGCGACGCGCAAGGCGTCGCGCTTTGTTCGTTCTTATTAGAACTTGTGACGAATACCTACACGCGCAACGGCCTGCTTCGCGTTACTCGACAGATCGTCGGCGCCCGGCACGTACGCGTGATCGAGCGAGGAACCCGTACTGTCGCCCGCCACTTTCTGGAACGCGCCTTGGATATAGATATCCGTGCGCTTGGAGAGGTTGTAATCGACCATGAGCCCAAACGTATGAACCTTCGGCTTCACGCCGCCGAGGGTCGTGTCGTAGTTCTCCATCGTGTACACGTACTGCGCCCCCACATAGAGCGCAGGCGAGAGCTGGTACTTGCCGTTCAGTTCGAAGTTCTGGAACCTGAGCCTCGTCACGGTCGAGCCGGCAAGCGGCCCCGTGAGCGGCACGAGCGAATCCGCGGACGTCAGGTACGCACCGGATATCGGGTTCGTCACAGTGGTGTTCGTGTAGACGAAGCCGGCCGTCGCGGGCCCGAACGTGTAATTGACGCCGCCGCCGAAGACACGCAGCCGCGACGAGACGAAATTCGCATCGTTCGTGGCGATAGCGCCGCCAGGCGTCGCACCGGGGTTGTTCGCGTGCAAGTACGCTGCGGCGACGAGCAAGCCGCCGTTCGAATATTGACCGCCAACGCTGTATTGCCGGTTGTTCGAGAAGCCTGTGTCGTTGCTGAAACTATACGTGCCGCCGAATTGCAGGCCCGCATAGTCCGGGCTCGCATACTTGATCGTGTTGTTGACGCGGAACGAGTTATCGGTGTTGTCGTTGTCGAACGGATGCGACAGCAAATAGCCGCCCCAACTGCCGTTCGCCGTAGTCGGCGCCAGATAGTCGACGAGCGAATCGTACTGACGGCCGAGCGTCACCGTACCGAACTGGCTCGACAAGCCGACGTAGGCCTGCCGGCCGAACATCCGCCCGCCTTGGTTCAAACGGCCGCTGTTCACGTCGAAACCGTTTTCGAGCTGGAAGACCGCCTTGAGGCCGTTGCCGAGATCTTCAGCGCCTTTCAAGCCCCAGCGGCTGCCCTGGGCGAACCCGCTCGCGAGCTCGTAGTTGTGGCTGCCCTGCACATTGTTCGTGTAATTGAAGCCTTCATCGATCACGCCGTACAGCGTCACGCTGTTTTGCGCGAACGCCGGCGCTGCGAAGGCCATCGCAGCGGCGAGCGAAACTGCATGCTTGTTCATCGAATGCTCCGAACCGGGCCATTTGATTCGAAAAGAGCACGTTGTCCGGGCGATGCCCGCCTCGTTCGTGACGGGCGGCTCCGCGCGCTCGGTCTCTTTCGTGTTGCTTCGTCATCGAGACGGAATGGACACGATGGTTGCACGACCGTGTCGGCAAGTCCATCGGGGCGCGCGCGCTCGTGCAAAGGCGTTGCTTATTGCCAACTACTGAGCCTGCGAGCCCCGCCGAACCGCCGGTGCACTCCGGTAAAAAAGCACCATATAGGGTGAAACCCTAAGAATAGAGTGCCGCGTTGACGAGCCCGGCGCGGCCCGCAAAACCGACAATGAAAGCAAATCGAAAGGCTATGGACGATCCGCCGGCGCCGCCGGTTCGATCTGACAGAAAATGGCCGTGATGAACGGCGCGACATGGTGCACGATGGCCGTGCTGCCGGCCGCCCTCACGGCGGCTTTCACCTTGTCGCTCGAGCCCAGCACGACCGCGCCGTAGGCCGAGTCGGCGAGCGGCTTGCCGCTGCCCTTTTGGAACAAGGCGTCGTCTTTTTGAAACCCGACGATCGCAAAGACGCGATAGCCGAACGCCTTGATATCGGCGCCGTGCACGAGGTCGAACGCATTGATCGAATTGGGCTCGACCCGCGACGGGTGCGGGTCGATCAACCCTTGTGTTTCGAGCGCGTCGATGAATGCGTGCGCGGGGCGGTCGCAATGCAGCGGTTCGTCGAGCGTCTCGGCGATCGCTCGCGCAGGCAGCGCGGCAGCAAAAATGAGAGCGGCGGTGACTAGACGTTTCATGGCGGCAAATTACACACCGTGACAGCCGGGCGGATCGTCACTCGAGGGCATGGCGCCACGGCGCACAGCCGGCGCGGCCCACCTCGGGCGCGCGAGCCAGCACTTTACCGTGTTTCGCCGATGCGCGCCGCGCAGGCGCTGCACCGGCCACGGCGGGGCTTTGCGATGCGGCGCTAGAAGACAGTCCCGCGCAAAAGCGTATATATTGCTGCGGATGGAAAATCGCGTTGAATCTACCGCTCACGCCGTCCCGCCCATGCCTCGCACGTGGGACGCTCGCCTCGCACGCCGTCTGGTCACGCCGCTCAAAGACACCCGCGTCACCCCGAATCACCTCACGACGGTCCGGCTCCTCGTCGGCCTCGCAGGCGCAGCCGCGCTCGCGCAAGGCTCGTTCGCTTGGACCAACGCCGGCGCGCTGCTGATCGTGCTGTCCAACTTCATCGACCACACCGATGGAGAACTCGCGCGCATCAGCGGCAAGTCGAGCCGGTTCGGGCACTTCTACGATCTCGCGAGCGACGCCTTCATCACGATCGCGTTGTTCGCCAGCATGGGGATCGGCGTAGCCGGCGCGCAAGGCGACGGCTTGCTTTCGCCATCGCCGCTCTTCGGCAGCATCGCGGGCATTGCAGTCGCGCTGATTTTTTACCTGCGCATGCACATCGAATCGCTGGCCGGCAAGTCCGGCACGCAGCAAGCCTTCGCCGCGGGCTTCGAAACGGAGGACGTCCTGTATTTGCTGCCGCTCGTCACGCTGTTCCAAATAGTGGATCCGTTTCTCGTCGCGGCGTCGATCGGCGCACCGCTGTTCGCGCTATGGGTCGCACTCGATTACCGCCGCGTCGTACGCAAGGCCCGGCCCAGCGAAAGCGCCGGCGAAGCATGGGTGTCGCGATGAATGCGCGCGTGGCCCCTAGCGATGCGCCGGCTTGCCCGCCAAGCGCCGACCGAACGACCCTCGCGCCGACCATCGACGACGCGCTCGGCACGGCAATCCGCGAGTGGGATCGGCAGCAGTTGCGGACGCGTTTCGTCGAACAGGGCGCATTTCTTTATCTCGACCGCTTCCTGCCAAGCGGCATCACGGCGCAGCTCGCCGATAGCGCGCGTGCGCTCGAGGCCGCGGTCAATCGCAATTACTTGCCCGGCCACAAGCAAGGCGGCAGCGTCAGCCGCCATGCGATCGACCGGCTCGCGCCGCACATCGCCGAACTCTATCGATCGCGCGCGTTGATCGATTGGTTGGAGACGATCACGGGCGATACCCTGCAGTTGTCTCCCGACGACGATCCGCACGCCTATGCGCTCTACTACTACACGCGCGAAGGCGACCATATCGGCTGGCACTACGACACCTCCTATTACGACGGACGCCGCTATACGCTGTTGATCGGCGTCATCGACGATTCCTCGTGCCGCCTCGACTACGAGTTGCATACGCGCACGCCCGGCGCTTCGGTCGTGGCCGATTCGATTCAGTATCCGCCGGGCGCGATCGTGCTGTTCGACGGCGATAAGCTGCGTCATCGCATCACCCCTTCGCAAGCGGGCGAAATGCGCGTCTCGTTGACGTTCGAATACGTGACCGATGCGCGGATGCGTCCCTGGCGGCGCTTCATATCGAATATGAAAGACGCGGTCGCGTATTTCGGCTTCCGCCAAGTGTTTCGCTCGCGCCGTGCGCTCACCGCAGGCAAGGACAGTGCATGACGCGCACCGCGGCGGTGATGTTATCGCTCGGGGCGGCGGTCTTTGTCGCGTTGCTGGCGTGGCAAGGCGCCGGTGCGGTCGCCGCTACGCTGGCTGCGGCCGGCTGGGGGCTCGCGCTCGTCGCCGCGTTCCATCTCGTGCCGCTCGTCATCGATGCGGCTGCGATGGCCGTGCTCGTCGCGCCACCCGCTACGTTCTTCGACGCATTGCGCTCGCGCTGGGCCGGGGAATCGGTCAATAGCTTGATGCCCGCGGGGCAGATCGGCGGGCCCGTGCTGATGGCGCGGCATCTGGCGCAGCGGAGCACGCCGATGCATGAGGCCGCGGCCGCCGTGACAGTGTCGACGACGATGCAATCCGTGGCGCAAATCGCGTTCGCGCTGCTCGGCTTGACGGCGTTCGCTGCGTTCTCCGCCTCGCAGAGCGGGCATGCGGCGCATGCCATGCAGGTCGCGGCGCTCGGCGCCAGCGCAGTATTGGCGGTGGCGGTGGGCACGTTTTATTACGCGCAGCAGCGCGGCTTGTTCGGCCGCTTCTCGCGCCTGCTCGGCAAGGCATTCGGCGCGAGCGGCACGATGCAGACGGCGGCGCGCGCCGATGCGATCGACGATGCCGTGCGAAGGCTCTATGCCGAGCGCAGACGGGTGGCCGCGTCGTTCGCGTTGAGCTTCGCGGGATGGCTCGCCGGCATCGGCGAAGTGTGGCTCGCCCTGTCGTTCATCGGGCACCCCGTCAGTTGGCTCGACGCCCTGCTGCTCGAAAGCGTGGGACAGGCAATACGCGGAGCGGCGTTCGCGATTCCGGGCTCGCTCGGCGCTCAGGAAGGCGGCTATCTGCTGCTGGCACCACTCGTGGGCCTCACGCCCGACGCCGCCCTCGCCTTGTCGCTTGCCAAGCGAGCGCGCGAACTGGCGTTGGGGCTGCCCGGCCTCGTCTATTTACATTGGAGCGAACGAGATTGGCAGCGCCGGCGTGCAACCGGCCTGCCGCTTGCCGAACGACGCTGACTGACCTTTACGTCGTTCGACTCTTGCAAGGAGCAGAAAAAAATGCGTGCGATCATCCTCGCCGCGGGCCTCGGCCTGCGCCTGCAACAACCGCCTGAGCAACAGTTCCCGAAGTGTTTGTTGCGCTTCCAAGGCGTGACGCTGCTCGAACGCCACTTGCGCGCACTGCGCGCGGCCGGCGTCGACGAAGTGGAGCTCGCGCTCGGTTTCCAGCCTGAAAGCGTCGAGGCCGAACTCGATCGCATCGGCTGGGCGCCGCGGCCCGGCATCGTCGTCAATCCGCGTTACGACCTCGGCAGCGTGCTGACCGTGCATACAATGGCCGAAGCACTCACGCGCGGCGGCGACGTGCTGCTGATGGACGCGGACGTTTTGTACGACGAAGCGATTTTGCGCGCGCTCGTGGCGGGCGCAAGCGCCGATCGCCTCTTGATCGACCGCGACTTCGAAGCGGGCGACGAGCCCGTCAAGCTGTGTCTGCGCGACGGCGTGCCCGTCGAGCTGCGCAAGCAACTGGCGGTCGGCCTGCAATTCGACACGATCGGCGAATCGGTGGGCTTTTTCCGCTTTCGCGACAGCACGGCTCGCCGCCTCGCTGAAATCGTCGACAGCTATGTCTCGAGCGGACGGCAGAACATGCCGCACGAAGAAGCCGTGCGCGACCTGCTGCTCGAAGGCGGGCGCCCCTATGAAGTCGCGGACGTCACCGGGCTGCCGTGGATCGAAATCGACTTTCCGGGCGACGTCGCCCGTGCCGAACACGAGGTGTTGCCGCGCCTCTCGCAACCGGCGGGGGTGACGCGATGAACGCTCGCGAACCGGTCGTCCCTGCGCGCTCGCGTTTCGAACGCCTGCGCGCGATGCTCGTCAGCGACGAGCTCGAATTTCTGATGGAAGCGCATAACGGCTTGTCCGCCCGTATCGTTCGCGAGGCCGGGTTCAAAGGCATTTGGGCGTCGGGTCTCGCCATCTCCGCACAGTTCGGCGTGCGCGACAACAACGAGGCAAGCTGGACGCAGGTGGTCGATACGCTCGAATTCATGGCCGATGCGAGCGATTTGCCGATCCTGCTCGACGGCGACACGGGGTACGGCAACTTCAACAATGTGCGGCGCCTCGTGCGCAAGCTCGAACAGCGCGGCATCGCCGGCGTGTGCATCGAGGACAAGCAGTTCCCGAAAACGAACAGTTTCATCGGCGGCGAGCGCCAGCCGCTCGCCGACATCGACGAATTCTGCGGCAAGATCAAGGCCGGCAAAGATTCGCAATCGGAAGCGGATTTCTCGATCGTTGCGCGCGTCGAGGCGCTGATCGCGGGCTGGGGACTGCAAGAGGCGCTCGAGCGCGCCGAAGCCTATCGGCTCGCCGGAGCCGACGCGATCTTGATTCACAGCAAGCTCTCGCGCCCCGACGAAATCCTCGCTTTCGCCCGCGAATGGGCGGGACGCGCGCCGCTCGTCATCGTGCCGACGAAGTACTACAGCACGCCGACCGAAGTCTTTCGCAAAGCGGGCATCAGCACCGTCATCTGGGCCAACCATCTCGTACGCGCGGCCGCATCGTCGATGCAGGCCGTCGCGAAGGAAATCCGCGACAGCGAAACGCTCGTCAACGTCGAGGATCGCATCGCGACCGTCGGAGAAATTTTCCGGCTGCAGGATGCCGACGAATACGCCGCCGCCGAGCGGCTCTATCTTTCGACCTCGCGCAAGCCCGGCGCGGCCGTCGTGCTGGCGGCAAGCCGCGGCCATGGCCTGGAAGCGGTGACGGCGGAGCGCCCGAAGGTCATGTTGCCGGTGGCCGGCAAGCCGCTGCTTCGATGGCTCGTCGATGCCTTCAAGAAGCAAAGCGTCAACGACATCACCGTCGTCGGCGGCTATCGAGCCGATGCGATCGACACGGCCGGCATCAAGCTCGTCGTCAACGATGCGCACGCGCAAACGGGCGAACTCGCTTCGCTGGCCTGCGCCGCGGATGCCGGCGAACTGACGTCCGATACCGTCATCTCGTACGGCGATCTGCTGTTTCGCAGCTACATCTTGCGCGATCTCGTCGAGAACGACGCGCCGTTCACGGTCGTCGTCGATTCGTCGCAGTCGCAACCCGCGAACAGCAGCGTGCGCGATTTCGCCTACTGCTCGGCCGCGGACGACCGGGCCATGTTCGGCCGCAAAACGCTGCTGCAGCGCATTCGCAGCGGCAAGCCCGATACCGCGCCGCCAGATGGCCGATGGATCGGGCTCTTGAGCGTTCGCGGAAAGGGAATGGAGCGTTTGCATGCGGTGCTGGCCGAACTCAGGCTGCGCCCCGACTTCGTTGCCCTCGACATGCCGGCGCTGATCAACGCGTTGATCGACGCAGGGCAAGCCATCGAGGTGCAGTACGTTCACGGTCATTGGTGCGGGGTGAACGACCTCGAAGACTTTCGGCGCGCGGGCGATTTCGCCCATGCGCAAAGCCCGTTCGCGCTCGGGCGCAATGGAAACGGCGAGACCTCATGATCGAAGCAGCCCAGTTCGTCGAAGCGGCGCGGCGCCGCGGATTCACGTGGTACGCGGGCGTGCCGTGTTCGTTTCTCACGCCGTTCATCAACTACGTTCTGCAGGACCCGGCGCTGCACTATGTCGGCGCCGCTAACGAAGGCGATGCGGTGGCGCTGATCGCGGGGGTCGCGCTCGGCGCGCGCAACGGAGAACGCGGCGTCACCATGATGCAAAACTCCGGCCTCGGCAACGCCGTCAGTCCGTTGACGTCGTTGACGTGGACGTTCCGGCTGCCGCAACTGCTGATCGTCACCTGGCGGGGCGAGCCGGGGGTGGCGGACGAACCGCAGCACGCGCTGATGGGTCCGATCACGCCATCGCTGCTCGAAACGATGGAGATTCCCTGGGAGCCCTTTCCGCGCGAAGCCGATGCAATCGAACCCGCGCTTGCGCGCGCGGCCGAGCATATGGACAAGACGGGACGCCCCTATGCGCTCGTCATGCACAAGGGGAGCGTCGCACCGTATCCGCTTGCGCAGCAGGCAACCCCGCGCACCAGCGTGTCCGCCGCGCGCGCCCAATGGCGCAATACGCCGCCGGAAACACTGCCGTCCCGGCGTGATGCGCTCGAACGCGTCATCGCGCATACGCCGATCGATTCCACGGTCGTGCTCGCATCGACAGGCTTCTGCGGACGCGAGCTCTATGCGCTAAACGATCGCGCCAATCAGCTTTACATGGTCGGATCGATGGGCTGCGTGACGCCGCTCGCGCTCGGCCTCGCACTCGCCCGGCCCGACCTGAGCGTCGTCGCGCTCGACGGCGACGGCGCCGCGCTCATGCGCATGGGCGCGTTCGCGACGATCGGCGCCTACGCCCCCGCCAACCTCACGCATCTGCTGCTCGACAACGGCGCGCACGATTCGACAGGCGGGCAGGCGACCGTTTCGGCGCACGTGTCGTTCGCGGGCGTGGCGGCCGCATGCGGGTATGCTTCGGCGATCGAGGGCGACGATCTCTCGGTCGTGGACGCACTCTTCGCCTCACCGTCGGCCGACGCTGCGCGCAGCGGCCCTCGCTTCGCATGTCTGACGATTCGACGCGGCACACCCGATGATCTGCCGCGCCCAACGATTACGCCGACTGACGTCAAAGCGCGGCTGATGCGTCGCATCGGTGCGGCTTGAGGAACTTCATTCATGAAAACGCTATTGCTGAATCCCGGTCCCGTCACCTTGACCGAACGCGTGCGGCGCAGCCTGCTTCAACCCGATCTGTGTCATCGCGAGAGCGAGTTCTACGACCTGCAGGACGAAGCGCGCAGCCGCCTGCTCGACGTCTATGGCTTGGATTCCGCGAATTGGTCGGCGGTCCTGATGACGGCTTCGGGCACGGGCGCCGTGGAGAGCATGATCGCGTCTCTGGTGCCTGCCGAAGGCAAACTGCTGGTCGTGCAAAACGGCGTGTACGGCGAGCGTATCGCCAACATCGCCAAGCAATACGGCATCGCGCACGAGACGATCGCCCACGACTGGATGAGCGCGCCGGACCTCGACCAGATCGCCGAACGTCTGCAATCGAATGCACGAGCGCCGTTCACTCATGTCGCGGTCGTGCATCATGAGACGACGACGGGCCGGCTCAACGACTTGCAAGCGCTCGGCACGCTTTGCCGCGCCCACGACGCGCAATTGCTCGTGGACGCCGTCAGCAGCTTCGGCGCGGAAAGCATCGATTTCGATGGCGCGAATATCGCGGCTGCCGCGGCCACCGCGAACAAGTGCCTGCACGGCGTGCCGGGGGCTTCGTTCGTCATCGCGAGCCGCGAGGCGATCGAACGCGCCGCCAGCCGCACCTACTACCTCGACCTCGCTCGCTTGGCGCGTATGCAGGCGCAACGCAATACGCCGTTCACGCCCTCCGTCCACGCATACTATGCGCTCGTCGAAGCGCTGCGCGAATTCGAGGACGAAGGCGGGGTCAGCGCGAGGCACGCGCGCTACGCGGCGCTCGCCGAACAAGTGCGCAGCGGCTTGGCGGCGCGCGGCATCGCATCCATCGTGCCGCCCGAGCAATCGTCGGTCGTGCTTCGCTCGTATGCGTTGCCGTCCGGCATCGCGTACGAGCCGCTTCACGATGCGCTCAAGGCGCACGGGTTCGTGATCTACGCGGGGCAAGGCGATTTATCCAAGCGCCTTTTCCGCATCTCGACGATGGGCGATCTGAGTTCGGCGGACATCGAACGCTTGCTGCAAGCGTTCGATGCGCTAGTCCGGTAACGCCCGCGCCAGCTCCCCCAACCGCCGCACGGCCGCCTCCAGGTCGCTCGTCCAGCGATTGCCCGCGTTCAGCCGCAAGCAATCGTCGAACGTATCGCCTTCGCCGAACAAGTGGCCCGGCGCAAAGCTGATTCCCTCGGCACGCGCAAGCTCGAACAACTTGCGCGTGCTGCGCCTCGTCCCATCGGCATCGGCCAGCTTCGTCCAGAGCACGAAACCGCCGGCCGGATCCGTCACCTCGGTGCCTGGCGGGAAGTAGCGCAGCACGGCATCGCGCAGCGCATGTTGCTGGCGCTGCAAGGCCGCTTTCAACCGGCGCAGATGCAGCCCGTACCCGCCTGTCGCGAGCAACTCCGCCACGGCCGCCTGCTGCAGTTCCGCCGTCGCCATGCTGGTCGTATATTTCAGCGCCTTGACGCGCTCGGTGAAGCGCCCCGCCGCAATCCACCCCAAGCGCAATCCTGGGCACAAGCTCTTCGAGAATCCTCCGCACAGCAATACGTCGCCGTGCGCATCGCCGAAGGCGCGCACGGGTCGCGGCCGCGTCTCGCCGAAGCAGAGATCGCCGAAGATGTCGTCCTCGATCAGCGGCACGTCGCGCTCGCGCAAAAGCGCGACGAGTGCGCGCTTGGCCGGGTCGGTCGGCACGCTGCCGAGCGGATTGTTGCCGTTCGCGACCGTCACGACGGCTTTGATCGGCACCCCGCGATCGAGCGCGTCTTTCAGGGCATCGATGTCGACGCCGGACCGCGGCCGGCATGGAATCGGATAAACCGGCATGTCCAGCGCGCGCAGCATCTGAAGCAGCACGAAATAGGTCGGGGATTCGACCGCGACGAGATCGCCGGGGCGCGCCACGGCGCGCAGCGCAAGATTGAGCGCTTCGACACAACCGTTCGTGACCACGAGTTCGTCCGGATCGAGGTCGCACGCGTACTGCATCGCCTGCCGCGCGATTTGCGCGCGCAGCGCCGGATAGCCCGCTCCGCGAACATGGGAGCCCACGAGATCGCGGTGCTGGTAGGCATGCCGGCGCAACAGCACGCTGAAACGATCGATGGGATAAAGCGCAGTTTCGGCCGAAGCGAGGTCCAGCCGCACGGCGGCCGGCTCGCCCGCTATCGTGAGATGGTCGCGTGCCTGGGCATCCAACTCGGCCACGGGCCGCGCCCATCGTTTCGGGCCGCCGGCCTTCGTTTCGCCCGCCCCCGGCCCGCCGGCCGCGCGTTTACCGCGCCGGGTGCGCTTCGCAACGAAGTACCCGGAGCGCGGCCGCGCTTCGATATGTCCGCGCGTCTCCAGCCAGCGCAACGCCTGCAAGGCCGTCGTCAGGCTGACCCCATGCTGCGCGGCCAGCGTTCGTACCGACGGCAAACGGGCCCCTTCGCCCATCGCCGCCTGCTCGATGCCGTCCCAAAGCCGCTGCGCCAACCGGCGGTACAGCGGCGCGTCGTCCTCGGCAAAATCCATTTCGGCGCGAATGTTTCCGGAAATCTGTTATGTAACAGATTCAGCCCTGCTGTGTATAGGGACGGCGTTTGCGGCGTGCCATCATGGGCGCACTACTGGGAAACACGGATAGCCGCCTCGGCAACGGAGATCGACATGGAAGCAACAGCGTTGAAGTACGACTTTCGCAGCGACACGGTGACGCGGCCCAGCGCGGGCATGCGGGCGGCCATGGCCTCGGCGCAGGTCGGCGACGACGTGTTCGGCGACGATCCGACGGTCAAGCGCCTCGAAGCGCGCGTGGCCGAACTCATCGGCAAAGAAGCCGGCATTTTCGTTCCGTCGGGCACGCAGTCGAACTTGATCGCATTGATGGTCCACTGCGAACGCGGCGACGAGTACATCGTCGGTCAGCAGGCGCATTGCTACCGTTGGGAGGCCGGCGGCGCCGCGGTCCTAGGCAGCATCCAGCCGCAGCCGCTCGACAACGCTCCCGACGGCACCCTCCCGCTCGCCGACATCGAAGCGGCGATCAAACCCGACGATCCTCATTTCGCACGCACGCGCTTGCTCGCGCTCGAGAACACGATCGGCGGCAAAATCCTGCCCGCCGGCTACGTGCAAGCTGCGACGGCGCTGGCCAAGCAGCACGGCTTGTCGTGCCATCTCGACGGCGCGCGCCTGCTCAATGCCGCCGTCGCGCTCGGCGTGGCCCCGGCGCAGCTTGCGCAGCCCTTCGATACGGTGTCGGTCTGCCTTTCGAAAGGCCTCGGCGCGCCCGTCGGCTCGGTGCTCGTCGGCACCCAGGCGGCAATCGCACGCGCGCGCCGCTTGCGCAAGATGCTGGGCGGCGGAATGCGTCAGGCCGGCATTCTCGCCGCCGCCGGTTTGTACGCGCTCGATCATCATATCGACCGCCTCGCGCTCGATCACGCGAACGCGCGCACGCTGGCCCAAGGCTTGGCTCGGCTACCCGGGCTCAGCGTCAACCCGCCCGATACGAACATCGTGTTCGTCGAGGTCGAGGCGTCGGTCGCTCCCGCGTTTTCCGCGCACCTCGCGCAGCACGGCATCGGCGTGGTGTCGACTTACGGTTCGACTCGCCAACGCTGGGTCACGCACTTGGATGTCGATGCGCAAGCCGTCGAGGATGCCCTGGCCGTGGCGTCGAATTTCCTGTCGCGTTGATCCGGGCGCACCGCATCGCGATGCTCGCACGCCTCGCTCGTATACCCACCTAGAGACCACGCCTATGTACGCCGAAAACTTTTCTCTGCCCGACTACCTCGAGCGCATCCGCTTCAAGGGAACGCCGACGCCCGACATCGGGACGGTAGCCAGCCTGATGCGGCATCAGCTCTTTACGGTACCGTTCGAAAATCTGGACGTCCAGGCCGGCAAAATCGTCTCGCTCGTGCCCGAGGAAATCGTCCAAAAAATCGTGTACCGCAAGCGTGGCGGCTATTGCTACGAGGTCAACGGGCTGTTCGCGATGGCCCTGCAAGCGCTGGGCATTCCGTACCGCTTCGCCGCCGCTCGGCCGATGATCTACCCGGCGCGCCGCCCGCGCACGCATATGGTGCTCATCGTGATGCTCGAAGGCGAACGCTGGCTTTGCGATCTCGGTTTCGGCAACTATGGTATTCGGGCGCCGATGCGTCTTTCGATGACGGATGTCGAAGTCCGTCAAGACGACGACATTTATATGCTGAGCCCCATCGACGACGGCTTCTACCTCCTGCAGGCCAAAATCGAAGGACAATGGGCGAACCAGTACGCTTTCGATCTCTCCTACCAGGAATGGATCGATTTCGTACCGGCGAATCATTTGAATTCGACCCACCCCGATTCGATCTTCGTACAAAAGACCATCGCCATGCTGATGACGGAAACGGGCCGTAAGATCCTCGCCGGCGACAGTTTTAAAATCGTCGAGCACGGCCGTACCGAAAAGCGGACGATCGCCTGGGAAGAGACGGTCGGCATCCTCGCTCATGAATTCGGGTTGACGATGCCACCGCGCGCGTAAGGCCGATCTGGGGGGCCGGGGTGTCACAAACCGGCCGGATGCTTCGTCTAACGGCAGTTGAGGACATCCACGCGTTGAGTTTCGCCCCGATATGACTACGATCCCGAACCCACCGAACGCAGAGGCCGATGCCGATCCGTTCGACGCCCTGCGCCCGCGTCTGTTCGCGGTGGCCTACCGCATGCTCGGCACGCGCGCCGACGCCGAGGACGTCGTGCAGGACGCCTGGCTGCGCTGGCGGCAAAACACCGATCGATACGCGGTTCAATCGCCCGAGGCGTGGCTCGTCACCGTCGTGACGCGGCTTGCGATCGACCGGCTGCGCGCGTTGAAAGTCGAGCGTGAAGCCTACGTAGGCTGGTGGCTGCCCGAACCGCTAGTGCAAACCGACGAGCGCACGCCGGAAGCCGCGGTCGAACTCGCGAGCGATTTGTCGATCGCGCTGCTTTGGGTGCTCGAACGGTTATCGGCCGAAGAACGCGCCGCGTTCTTGCTGCGCCACGTGTTCGATCATGGCTACGACGAGATCGCTTCGCAACTCGGTAAGACGCAAGCCGCCTGCCGACAGATGGTCCACCGGGCGATGGAACGCGTGCAGCAAACGCGCGCGCGGTTCGACGTTCCGCGCGACGCGCATCGGCGCGTCGTCGAAAAATTCATCCTCGCGGCGCAATCGGGCGATCGCGACTCGATTCAGGCGCTGCTCGCCGAGGACATCGAACTCGTCGGCGACGGCGGGGGCAAAGTGCCGTCGATTTCGAAAGTGCTGCACGGCGCCTTTCGCATCGCCAATCTTTTCTGGGTCACCGGGCGGCGCTGGGGGGCCCAGGCGGTGTACCGGCATGCGCTCATCAATGGCGAACCGGGCTTTCTGCGGTACGTCGACGGCAAGCTCGAATCCGCGATGGCGATTGCGACCGACGGCGAGCGGATCGTCGGCATCTACGCCGTGCGCAACCCCGACAAACTCGCGCACATTCCGCAATCGCCCGATTCATCGCCCGCCTGAGCCTGTCACAAACGCGAGCCACGCCTCGTCTTGGGTGCATGGACGCCGCATGGGGCGGCAGTCCGCTTCCAACGGAAAGGCAACCTATGACACTCACCGCCCGCATCAACTATCCGCAGCTTGCGCCCACGGCGTTTCGTCACCTGTATCAGCTCTCCGCGGGGTTGCGCCGCGACTTGCTCGGCCATCGCCTCGTCGATCTCGTGCTGCTACGCGTATCGCAAATCAACGGCTGCGCCTACTGCATCGACATGCACTGGCGCGATCTCATCAAGATGGAAGCCGATCCGCGGCACCTGAATGCCGTCGCGGGCTGGCGCGAAGCGCCGTTCTTCGACGAACGCGAACGCGCGGCGCTCGAATGGGCCGAACTCGTGACCCACGTGCCGAAAGCCGACCCCGACGACGAGGCCTTCGCCCGCCTGCGCAAGCAGTTCAGCGACGAGGAAATTGCCGAGCTCGGATTCGTCATCGTGACGATCACGGCGTGGAACCTGCTCAACGTCAGCTTCCGCAACCCGGTGCCGGAGAAAGTCTGACCGAATGCCGGTCCTCATTCCGATAGCGGCGTGTGCTCGGCCGAGCGCCGAGCGCCGAGCGCCAAACATTACTTTTACATTACAATCACGCCCACTCGAAACCACCGGCGCGCCGACGCCCTTCTCAGCCCATGCAGGCGCATCGCCTCCCCGAACTCGATTTTTTTCGCGGCCTCGCTTTGCTCGTCATCCTCGTCGATCATATCGGCGGCAGCATCTTGTCACGCTTTACATTGCATTCGTATGCGTTCAACGATGCGGCGGAAGTGTTCGTTTTTCTAGGCGGCTTTGCAACGGCGGGCGCTTATCTATCGCTGGCCGAGCGGCGCGGGGCGCGGGCGGCGGCGCACCGGTTCGTGAAACGTGCAGGCTCGCTCTATCGCGCATTCCTTTTGACCGCCGCCGCGATGCTTGCGGTCAGCGCCGTTTTTCTCGGGCTGCACATCGAAGCGCCCAATCTCGCCTCGAACGATCTGCGCGACCTCGTCCATGCGCCGATGCGCACTTTGATCGACCTGGCATCGTTTCAGCGCCAGCCTTATCTGGCCTCCGTCCTGCCCATGTACGTCGCCTTTGCGCTCGCGACGCCCATCGTCGTGCCGCTCGCACGGCGCGCGCCATGGCGCCTCTTGGTCTGCAGCGCCGCGATCTGGTGCGTCGCCGGCGAGGCGGCCGACTGGTTGCCGTCGGCCGATGAGTCGTACTGGGATTTCAATCCGCTCGCGTGGCAGCTCGTCTTCGTTCTCGGCGTGCTCGCGCGTTGCCAGCCCGTTTATGGGCGCATCCGGGCTTGGTCCGCGTCGCGGCTCGTCAGCGTGGTTGCGCTTGCCGCCGCGGTCGGCCTCGGCTGGGCCAAGCTAGCCGGTGTCGGCAGCCTAGACGCCTATGCCGGCAAGCCCGATCTCGACTGGCTGCGCTTGGCGAACTTCGCCGCCATCGCTTGGCTCGCCGCCGATATGACGCGCCGGGGCTGGATCGGCAAGATCGCGCGCCGGCTCAGTTGGATCGGCGAGGTGGGACGCGACGGCCTCGCCTCGTTCGTCGCGGGCGCGGTCATTTCGCTCGTCATCGATTCGCTGCTCTACACGATGACGGACGGGCTGCTGCACGTTCCGATGGGGCTCGCCGCCGATGCGGCCGCGCTCGCTGCACTTTTCGCCGTGACGTGGTCGCGCCGCCTTCGGAGCGGCTATCGCGCGTCGGCGGCGGCAGCGTAATGCGCCAAGCGCGCCGCAGCCGGCGAGACACCATACGGCGCGCCGTCATGCGAGCGTTTGTCGCCGCCATCTTGCCCGCGCTGTGCGGCGCATTCGTGTGGGGCGCCGATGCTTGGGCCGGTGCGGTCCAAACGCATACGTTCGCATCGGCGACGCTCAAACGCCCGTGGCAGTACGAGGTCTATCTGCCCGACGGCTACGGCTCGCGCAAACTACGCTACCCCGTCGTCTATTTGCTGCACGGCAATGGCGGCGTCCCGAACGACTGGGTCACGCAAGGCGGCCTGCAAGACACCGTCGACCGGCTGATCGCGCAGCGCGCGCTGCCGCCGGTCGTGATCGTGATGCCCGAAGGGGAGACCGATTGGTATGTCGACCGAAAGGAACCGATCGAATCGGCGTTCTTCGACGATCTGATCCCCCACATCGAAGCGCGCTACGCCGTCGATCCGCGCCGCGAAGCGCGTGTGATCGGCGGCGTTTCGATGGGCGGGTTCGGGGCGCTGCGCTACGCGCTGACGCGCCCCGAGCGCTTTTGCGGGGCGCTGCTGCTCAGCCCCGCCATTTACGCCGACCTCCCGCCGGCAAGCTCGGCGGCCCGCCGCGTCGGGGTATTCGGGTCATCCGCGTTCGATCCCGCCATCTGGCACGCGCTCAATTACCCGGCGCTCTGGGGCGACTATTTGCGCCAATCCGCGCGCGTCTCGATGTTCATCGGCGCCGGAAGCGACGACCGGCCGATCGCCGGCGACGCATCCGCGCTTTACGAACGCCTTCGTCGAGCCGGCAATCCCGCGACGCTCGATCTCGTCGCGGGCGGACACACGTGGGAAGTCTGGCGCACATTGCTGGGCCCGGGGCTGGCGTACGCCCTCTCCTGCACGGCGCGCTAACCGGTCTTACGGCGGCCGACGGCGTTCGGCACATTGCACGGCCACGGCGCTCAGCGCTGCGCCTCATGCCAGAGCAGCGCCAAGACGGTCATCAGTGCGGGGCCGATGAACAGGCCTACGAGGCCGAATGTCTCCGCCCCGCCGAGAATGCCGAACAACACGAGTAAAAACGGCAAACGCGTCGTACTGCCGATGAGTCCCGGGCGCACGAAGTGCTCGGCAACGAACACGACCACGCTGCCCGTGACGAGCACCACAGCGGCGCCGACCATCTGGCTATGCACGAGCAGCCACAGCGCGGCGCCGCCGAATGCGATGGGTGCGCAAAACGGCAGCATGGCCGCGACGGCCGTCACGACGCCGAGTTCGGCCGCGTGCGGCAAGCCCACCGCGAAATAGGCAATGCCGATGATCAATCCCTCGCCCAGGCCGACCACGACGAGTCCCGTCACCGTCCCGCGAACGGCTGCCGCCATGCGCGCCGCGAGGTGCGTCCCGTCGACGCCGAACACGCGGCGCACGGCTTTGAGCGTTTGTTCGGCGAGCTTCGGGCCCGAACGCAGTAAAACGAACAGCGTGAGGAGCATAAAGCCGAAGCGGACGATGCCCCGCAGGGCGATCGAGCCGAAGTGCCGGCCCGCCGTCGCGACGTGGCCCTCGCCCAGCGCTTGCATGGCCGGGGAGCCCTCGAGCGGGCGGTCGAGATTTGCTTGCCACCACTGCGCGATTTGAGCGCCGTACGGCAACCGCGCGACGAAGGCGGGCATGGGGAAGCCGTTCTGTTCCAGGTCCTTGATCCAATGGATCAGTTGATGCGTCTCATGCAAGACCTGGGAGAAAAGGAGGACGATAGGCAACACGACGAATAGGCCGACGACCGTCGTCAACAGCGCGGCGACCGCGTTCGCCTGCGCGGCGCTCTGCCGCCGCGAGCTCAAGCGCTGCAGGAGCGGCCACACGACGATCGCGATCACCAACGCCCAGACGATCGATGGAATGAACGAGCGAATGATCCACAGCGCCAGCGCGAAGAGCACCGCGTACAACGCCAGCAGGGCGATGCGTTGACTCTGCTTTCCGTCGGCGGGTTTTTTTCCGGCTAGCGGAGGAATGGGCATATCGAACGCCTTTGCAACGAGTCTGTCGATCGTCGACATCTTATCGAAGATAACGGCAGCCGCATCGCCCGATCATCGTGTCATTGACTTGTCCTCAGACTTTACGAACAATTTCCGACAGCCCGCCTCGGTCCTTCGCTGCTCGGTCTTCGCTGCACAGGAGCCTTCATGCGCTTTCGTTCCGCTTCAAGGCCGCACAATCGTCGTTCCGCAACGAGCCGTGTGCTTGCGGCCGCATATGCGCTCGCGCTGACATGCTCGCTGAGCCCGAGCGGGCCGGCATTCGCCGATGAACAGAGCGATAACGACACGGCCGCCTCCGCGGCAAGCTCGGCCTCGCCGCCGAAGGCCGATGCGCATGCGGCGCTCGCGGCCAGCGGCACAGGGGCGGCGTCTCGCGCGCCGAGCGTGGGCCAGGCGATACCGCGCGAGGCGTCGACTACCTCCGAGCACGTATTGAGCCTGCACGGCCGAAAGTTCGACTATCGCGCGACGGCGGGCACACTGCTTTTGCGCGACGACAACGGCGAGCCGGAAGCCAGCGTCTTCTATGTGGCCTATACGCACAAGGCGGAGCACGGCGCTGCTCGCCCCGTGACGTTCCTGTTCAACGGCGGCCCCGGCGCGGCAAGCGTGTTTCTGCTGATGGGCTCGGTGGGGCCCAAGCGCGTGCGCACGGACAGCCCCGCGGCCACCCCGCCCGCGCCCTATCTGCTGGCCGACAACCCGGACACCTTGCTCGATAAGACCGACCTCGTCTTCATCGATGCCGTCGGCACGGGATTCTCGAAACCCGTCGGGCATGGAAACGGAAAGCGCTTTTGGAGCGTGGATGGCGATCTCGACGCGTTCGTGCGCTTCATCGATCGTTATCTGAGCGTCACCGACCGTTGGAATTCGCCGAAATTTCTGATCGGCGAATCGTACGGCACGACCCGCGCGGCGATGCTGGCCTATCGCCTCGGCCAGCACAATATTTCACTGAACGGTGTGGTGCTGCTGTCGTCGGTGCTCAATTCGAACATGCGTGCGCCGGGCTTGGACCTGATGTACGTGCGGTACTTGCCGTCGTACGCCGCGACCGCTTGGTACCACGACAAGCTCGGGCCGGGCAAGCGCCCGAACCTGCCCGCCTTCCTCGACGAAGTCCGCCAGTTCGCCGCTGGGCCCTACGCCGCGGCGCTCGCCCAGGGCGATGCGCTGCCCGACGCGCAGCGCGACGAGATCGCTGCGCAAGTCGCGCGCTACACGGGGCTCGACGCACGATACGTCATCGGGGCGAAGCTGCGTATCTTGCCTTCGCACTTTCGCAAGCAGCTGCTGCTCGCACAAACGCGCAACGTAGGGCGTTACGACAGCCGCTTCGAGGGTATCGAATACGATCAAACCTCCTCCTCGCCGGACTACGATCCATCGGAGAAATACGTGACGAGCGCGTTCGACGCGGCGTTCCATCGACATTTGGCGCAGGACCTGCATTACACGAACGACAACACCTACCGCGTCTTCAACGACCATGTGCTCGGTGCGTGGGACTGGAAGCACCACGCGTGGTGGGGCGAAACGCTCAACGCGCCTTATGCCGCCGCCGACTTGGCCGAAGCGATGCGGCAGAATCCCCACCTCTTGGTGCTGTCGGCGAACGGCTACTTCGACCTCGCCACGCCGTTCTTCGCGACCGAATACGATCTCTCGCACATGGGGCTCGAGCCCTCGCTGCGCAAAAACGTGCGCATCACGTACTACGCAACGGGCCACATGATCTATCTCGACGACGCCGCGCTGCACGCGCTCAAAGGCGATTTGTCCACCTTTTACGATGACGCGACCCGCCGGTGAACGGCCATTTTAAACAAGTCCGCTCCGTGCACCGCAGGCAGGCATGAGGTCTTGCATTGAATAAAACGCAATTTTATAAACACAGCGTCTCGCTTCATCAACTCATTCATCACCAATAAGTTTGACGAACTAGCTCGTCCATTATCGAAGCGGCATATCGAAATACCTTCAATCAAGGCCACGCGGTCAGGCCCAGATTCCGCGCACGAAGCCTGCTACACGCGGGTGGCCTACCGCGGACAGACGGTCACTTCCACTACTACACCTAACAGCTACACGACATCGCGTTTAGCTTGATAGGTTAAATACGCTCGATCAATTTCGAGCGATTTTTATTTTCCATTTATTGATGAATAACGATGGCTCGAGACGGCAAAATATTCTCAATCCGTTGACTCCCCGCTATCCCGCGGATACGGCGTCTCTTGGCGTTGCAATCCTAGGAGGTCAAATTGAAGTCGACAGTGAAATCGAAGCGGGCGGTATCGCGCATCTGCAAAACGGCAGCCTATGCGATGCCGCTCGTCGCCGCCGCCTTGCCCGCCTATGCGGCCGGCACACCGACGGCATGGGTCAGCACCGAAACGAAGGCCTTTCTCTCGCCCTCACAGATGCGGACGTTTTCCGCAGCGCCCGAAGCCCAAGTTGCGCCAGGGCAGACAGCGCATGTCGTCGTCAGCCTGCGCGTGAGGAACATGAAAGCACTCGAGGCGCTGGGCCGCGCCGTCAACGAGCACGGCAACGCGCAGTACGGTCGCTTCCTGACACCCGAGGCATTTCTCGCTCGATTCGCGCCGACCGAAGAACAAGTCCGGCAAGTCGTCGCGCACTTGCGCCGGAGCGGGTTCATCAACATCCGCGTGTCGAAAAACCGGCTGCTCGTCTCGGCGGACGGCACGGCCGGCACCGTGAAGACCGCGTTCAATACGCCGCTCGTGCATTTCCGCAAGGGCGACCGAACGGTCTTCGCGAATTCGGCCCCCGCCGAAGTGCCGGAAGCACTAGGCGGCACCGTGCTGTCCGTACTCGGCCTGCAAAACGTGACCCGTGCGCACACGATGGCGATCAAGGGTCCGCGCTCGCCGGCCAAGCCGCATGCTACCGGCACCGAAACGGGACACTACCCGCTCGAATTCGGGTCCATCTACGGCGCGAGCAGCCTACCGGCCGCTTCAGCGACGACCGTCGGCGTCATCACGATCGGCGGCGCGAGCCAGGCCACGCAGGACTTGAACCAATTCACGGATGCCAATGGGCTCGGCCGGGTAACCGTCGCGGCCGTACCGACGGGCGACCCGAACGGCGACTACGGCGATGACCAAGAGGGCCAAGGCGAATGGGATCTCGACAGTCAGAGCATCGTCGGCGCCGCCGGCGGGGCCGTGCGCCAGTTGATCTTCTATGAGGCGGACCTGGCCGCGTCCGGCAACACGGGCCTGACGCAGGCGTTCAACCAAGCCGTCAGCGACAACACGGCGAAGGTCGTCAACGTGTCGCTGGGCTGGTGCGAAACCGATGCCCAAGCCGACGGCACTGTCGCTGCGGAGGACCAGATCTTCGCCGCGGCCGTAGCCCAAGGGCAGACGTTTTCGGTGTCGTCGGGCGACGAAGGCGTCTACGAGTGCAACTACCGCGGGTACCCCGACGGCCGGACCTACTCGCTATCGTGGCCTGCGTCCTCGCCGAACGTCATCGCCGTCGGCGGCACGACGCTCTTGACTTCCGGCGGCAAGTGGGCGAACGAAACCGTCTGGAACGAAGGGCTCGACGGCAACGGCAAGCTATGGGCGTCGACGGGCGGCATCAGCGCGGTCGAAGATCGACCCTCATGGCAAAACACGCTTTCGGTGAGCCCCAAGCCTACCGGGCGCGCCGTGCCCGATATTTCCTTCGACGCGGCGCAAGGGTCGGGAGCTCTCGTCTATAACTACGGCGAGATCCAGCAGATCGGCGGCACGAGCTTGTCGTCGCCGATCTTCGCCGGGTTGTGGGCGCGGCTGCAAACGGCTCACGCCAATTCGCTGGGCTTTCCGGCATCGAGCCTCTACAGCGCCGTCAAATCGACACCCTCGCTAGTCCACGACGTCACATCGGGCAACAACGGCTATGGCAGCTACGGCTACAAGGCGGCGAAGGGCTGGGATTATCCGACGGGCTGGGGCAGCTTCATCATGTCGAACCTCGCGTCGTATCTGAATCGCCACCCGTTCGGGCGGTGACGGGCGGCTGCGTTAAACGGTCGTCGGCAGCCATTTGTGCCCTTCGCCAACCGCAGACGATGGGCCGCGGCGAGCCTGCCGACGACGGTAAGCATGCCTAAGTAAGCATGCCTAAGTAAGCGGGGCGTCTAAGCGGCGTGTCGTCCGCCAGCCGGTCCGGCTCGTTTGTCGGATCGGCCGTGTCGTTGTGCGCGCAACAATCGGATGCGCGTTCGTAGGCAAACCCTTAGAAGTCGGCGCATAATCGCTGCTTTGCGTCATTGCCCACGACGCGTCGCTGCAGCGCCGCTTCTTCCATGCCGCTTGCCATCAAAGCCTTCATCGCCCCGCTGATCGTGGCCTGCGCCATGTTCATGGAGAGCGTCGACGCGAACATCATCGTCACGGCGTTGCCGGCGATGGCCCGCGATTTCGGCAGCGACCCTGTCGCGTTGAAAGTAGCGATCACGAGTTATGTCGTCGGGCTAGGCGTATTCATTCCGATTTGCGGATGGCTCGCCGATCGATTCGGGGCGCGCACCGTGTTTCGCACGGCCATCGGCATTTTCGTCGTCGGGTCGGTCCTGTGCGCCGCGTCGCGTTCGCTCCATGTCTTTACGCTCGCGCGCTTCCTTCAAGGGATCGGCGGCGCGATGATGGTGCCGGTTGGCCGCATCATCATTTTTCGCGCGGTGCCCAAAACCGAGTTCGTGCGCGCCATGAACTATCTGAGCCTGCCCGCCATGTTCGCGCCGGCCGCGGCGCCGCTGCTCGGCGGCTTCATCACGACTTACCTGCATTGGCGGCTCATTTTTTTCATCAACGTGCCCGTCGGCGTGCTCGGCATCTATTTGACGAACCGGCACATCGTCAACACGCACGAGCCGCATCCGGGGCCGCTCGACTGGTTCGGCTTCTTGCTGTCCGCCGTCGGCGGGTCGCTCGTCATGCTCGGGCTGTCGCTGATCGGCAGCGAACTCGTCTCCGACCGCACCGCCTACGAAATGTCCGTCACGGGCCTGCTGCTTCTCGCGTTCTACGTGCTGTATGCCCAACGCGCCGTGCGGCCCGTGCTCGATCTGCGGCTGCTGAGCGTGCCGACGTTTCGCGCAAGCGTGCTCGGCGGTTCGATGTTTCGGATCGGTCTCGGCGCCGTGCCGTTCCTGCTTCCGCTCGCGCTGCAAGAAGGGCTCGGCATGTCGGCGTTCGAGTCCGGTGCGATCACGTGCGCCTCCGCCTTCGGCAGCATGTTCATGCGCTCGCTTACGTCGTCGGTGCTGCGAACGTTCGGCTTCCGCACGGTGCTCATCTACAACGCGATTTTTTCAGGCATCGCAATCGCCGCTTACGGCGCATTCTTTCCGGGCACCCCGATCTGGGCGATCTGGATCGTCGTGCTGTTCGGCGGCTTCTTCCCGGCACTGCAGTTCACGAGTTTGAATTCGATGATCTACGCCGAGATCAAGAGCCAAGACGTAGGCCGAGCGACGAGCCTCGGCAGCGTCGTTCAGCAGATGTCGCTGGGGCTCGGGGTGACAGTGGGCGGGATCGTGCTGCAAGTCGCCCGGGGAGTGCATGGCCACACGCATGCCCAGTGGTCGGATTTCTGGCCGTCGTTTCTCGTCGTCGGCCTATTCTCGCTGGGCTCGATTCCGATCACGCGCAAACTCGCGCCCGATGCCGGCGACGAAATTGCCCGCGGCACGCGCGGGTAGCCGAACGCTCAAGCCGCGATCTGCTCGATAGCGTCAAGGCCCGCATAGCCGCGCACGGCGTCGACGACGATCGTCGCGAGCTGATCGACGAGCGGCGTCGAAACGCTCGACGCACGCATCAGCGTAAGGCCCAGCGACGGCAGTGCGGGCAAGCCGTACGCCTTCCGATCGAGCGCATGAACGGTCGGCGGCAAGCCGTACGGCGTGCGCACGGTCATTCCCAGGCCGGCGGCCGCCGCCGCCCAGAGACCGGCCAAGCTCGGGCTCGTCAGCACCACGCGCCAAGGCACGCCTGCACGATCGAGCGCGTCCGTGGCGCGCGAGCAAAGCATGCACGCGCCGTCGAACAGGACGAGCGGCAGCGGTTCGCCCGAGTCGGGCTTCCACTGCAATGCGTCCGATCCGATCCACTGCATCGCCGGCTTCGCCACTTCGACGCCCGAACCGGCAGCTTGCCGGGAAAGCATGGAAAGATCGAGGTCTTCCCAGACGAGCGCGAGGTCGAGTTCGCCGGCGTCGAGGCGTTCCATCAATTCGGCGTTGCGCGCGACGCGCGCTTCGATGCGCACTTTCGGATGTGCGCGAGCGAACCGAGCCAACACGCCGGGCAGCAGCGACTCGCCGAAATCCTCCTGCAATCCCAGCCGCACCCAGCCTTCGAGATCCGTCCCGCGCGCGGCAGCGATCGCTTCGTCGTTCAGTTCGACGAGCCGCCGCGCGTAGCGGAGCATGACCTCGCCCGCTTCGGTGAGCCCGAGCCCGCGCCCCGCCTTGCGAAACAGCGGCGCGCCGACTTGCTCCTCGAGCTTGCGGATCTGGGCGCTGACAGCCGAAGTCGAACGCCCGACGCGGTCCGCCGCCTTGGCGAAGCTGCCCAGGTCGATACCCATGACGAAGCTGCGCAACGCGGCGACGTCGAAATTCGTTTGGCTCATCGTGGCGCCTCCAATCATCCCGATTTTTCGAACGATTCATCCTGAATTATCCGATTTTACGGACGATCATAGAGTGGGACACTGCCTTCGTCAAATTGCATCGCAAACGGAGCGCACGAATGGATACGCAATATCTAGAAAGGACAGCCGCGCCGAGGAAGGCGTTCGGCGCATCGCATCGGTGGAAGGTGCTCGGCGTGGGGGTTGCGGCGAACGCGGGCTTTTCCGCCGTCGCGGCCGGCATTCCGACGACCGCCGTCTGGATGCGCGGCGGATACCACTTGGACAACGCCCAGCTCGGTCTCGCCCTGGGCGCGACGGGGCTTGGCATCGCGCTGTCCGAGCTCCCCTGGGGCGTGGCGACGGACCGGCTCGGCGATCGTCCCGTTCTGGTTGCAGGCTTGGCCGGCACTGCGCTGGCGCTGCTGACGATGGCACTCTTCCTGGCGCCGTCGGCAGGATCCGCGCCGCCGCTGCTATGGCTCGTTCTCGCGATGGCGTTGGTCGGTTTGCTCGGCGGCAGCGTCAACGGGTCGAGCGGCCGCGCCATCATGAGCTGGTTCCAAGAAGGCGAGCGCGGCGTCGCCATGAGCATTCGGCAAACGGCGGTGCCGCTTGGCGGCGGGATTGGCGCCTCGCTATTGCCGTGGCTCGCCTCGACTCACGGCTTTGCCGCCGTCTTCAGTACGCTCGCGCTGATGTGCGCGGCGCCGGCCGTCTTCGCGATGCGGTGGCTGATCGAGCCGCCGCGCGCCGCGGCTGCGACGAAACCCGCGCGCGCCGCCGATCGCAGCCCGCTCGCCGATTTTCAAATTTGGCGCGTCGCGTTCGGCATCGGCGTGCTGTGCGTGCCGCAGTTCGCCATCTTGACGTTCGCGACGGTCTTTCTGCATGACTTCGGGCGGCTCGGCACGGCGGGTATCAGCGCCGCGATGGCGTGCGTGCAATTGGGCGCCATGGTCATGCGCGTCTGGAGCGGGCGCTATACGGATCGCCACGGCAACCGGCGCGCATACATGCGCGGCTCGACGCTCGTTGCCGCTGCCGCGTTCGCAGGGCTGGCCGCATCCGTGGGATTCGGGCACGCCGTCCCGATCGCGGCCGTTGTCACCATGATCGTCCTGGCGGGCGTGTGCGTATCGGCGTGGCACGGCGTCGCTTACGCCGAACTCGCCACGCTTGCCGGGCCGGCCCGCGCCGGGACGGCGCTCGGCATGGCCAATACGATCGTCTACATCGGCCTCTTCGTGGTGCCGTTCCTGCTTCCGCATCTGCTTGCCGCCAGTTCGTGGACCATCGTCTGGTTCGCGGCGGGGCTCGTGGCGCTCGTCGTCTATCCGCTCTTTCCTCGGCCGGCTCGGCGCTAAAGGTCGGCGCTCCTCAACCCAGCGGGCTCACGCCGATGAGCCAGCGATGCAGCGCGAATGCAAAAACGGCCCAAGCGACCAAGCCGGCGATGACGACCTTGACGTCGCCGGATATCGTCCCGGCCGGATAGCGCACTCCCGCCGCGGCATCGCGGCGGCGCCAAACGACGACGCCTACGGCGCCCCACACTAGGAACGCGACGAAAAGAACCACCGCATTGAGCGTCCCGTTCGCCAATAGGTGCCCGAGCGCCCAGAGACTCACGCCCGCCATCATGGGGTGCCCGATGGTGCGCTTGATGCGATTGCCGGGCACATAGGCGGCCGCGATTAGGACGAAGGCGACGAGGACGAGCAGCGCCGTCAGATGCCGAGCCCCGATGGGCGGCGTCCATAGTACGGTCGGCGTACGCCTTGCGACGCCGTAACCCCAGACGATCAGCACGAGCCCGACCAGCGAAGCCGCCGAATACAAGCCCTTCCACCCCTGCTCGCCGAAACGCGCAACCTGCGCGTCGCGCCACGCCGGCGCCGCGAGCCGGATGCAGTGCACGCCGATGAACGCGATCAGGCCCAAAATCAATATCGCCACGTCGAACCTCTCTTGTTATTGACTGCGTCGTTCCATGTGATGCGCGATTCGCGGGCGGGCGCCCGCAGCCCCGGTGCTTGCGTCAGGGCGTCGCCGCGATGACCTGAGCCATGGCGGCGGTCAACTTCTTGGCAAACGGCACGTGAAGGAATTCATTCGGGCCGTGGGCATTCGACTTGGGCCCGAGCACGCCGCATACGACGAACTGCGATTTCGGAAACCCTTCTTGCAAGACGTTCATCAGCGGGATCGTGCCGCCCTGACCGATGAATGCGCAGTCGGCGTCGAAATAAGCGCGCGACGCCTCGTTGAGGGCCTGCCCGAGCCAAGGCGCGAGTTCCGGCGCATTCCAGCCGTTGGCGCTCGCATCGGGTTTGAACGTCACTTTCGCGTTATAGGGCGGATCGAGCTCGAGCAGCGCCTTCAGATCGGCCACCGCACGCGCCGCGTCGACGAGCGCCGGCAAGCGCAACGACAGCTTGAACGCCGTGCGCGGACGCAGCACGTTGCCCGCGCTCGCGAGCGCGGGCAGGCCTTCCGCCCCCGTCACCGACAGCGACGGCCGCCACGTTGCATTGAGCAACGCTTCGTAAGGATCGGCCGTCACGGGCAGCACGCTCTTGCCGTCCTGTCCGCACGCCCAGGGCGACGCCTTCCACACTTCGTCGCCGAGAATGCCGGCCGTGGCGCGCGCCTCGGCCAAACGGCTCGCCGGAATCTCGCAGTGAAACCGATCCGGCAGCAAATTACCGGTGGCGGAATCCTCCAGCCGCTCGAACAACTGCCGCATGATGCGGAAGCTCGACGGGACGATGCCGCCGTAGCCGCCCGAATGCACGCCTTCGTCGAGGACCTGCACTTCGAGAGAGCCGCCGACGAGGCCGCGCAGCGACGTAGTCAGCCAAAGCTGGTCGTAGTTGCCGGCCCCCGAATCGAGGCAAACGACGAGCGCGACGTTGCCGAGCCGTTCGCGCAGCGCGTCGACGTATGGCAGCAGATCGTAGCTGCCCGATTCCTCGCAAGTCTCGATGAGCCCCACGCACCGGGGGCGCGCCACGCCTTGCGCGTCGAGCGCCGCGAGCGCGCACACGCTGGCATAGATAGCGTAGCCGTCGTCGGCGCCGCCGCGGCCGTACAGCTTGCCGTTCTCGTATTTGGGCGTCCACGGACCGAGATCGCTGCGCCAGCCGTCGAATTCGGGCTGTTTGTCCAAGTGCCCATAGAGCACCACGGTGTCGGCGCTGCCGGCCCGAGTGGCGGGCGCTTCGAAGAAGATGACCGGCGTGCGCCCGGGCAGGCGGACGATCTCGAGCTTGAGCCCTTTCACGTGCTGCGTCTGCGCCCAGTCGGCCGCATCGGCGACGACGCGCTCGAGGTATCCGTGCTTTTGCCAATCGGAATCGAATGCGGGACTCTTCGCGGGAATCGCGATGTAATCGGTCAGCGCCGGAACGATCTCCCCGTCCCATTTGCGCTCGACGAACTCGGTCAATGCCTGTCGATCGATCGCGGCGCTTTGCTGCTTCGCATCAAGTGCGGTCATGGCGGTCGGCTGTGGCGGTCAAAGCGCTCATGATAGACCCGATCGCAATGCAGAACTTCGCCGAATGCGCGACAATCGAACTCACCCCGCTTCGAGGCGAAGCATGATGTTAGGCCGAATTGCCTTACAAATCGTCGAAGTGGTGTTTGCGCTGGCGCTTTACTTCTTGCCGGCCATTATCGCGGACCGCCGCAAACGCCACGACCTGCTCACGATCGCGTTGTTCAACGCGTGTCTCGGCTGGACGGTGCTCGGCTGGCTGCTGGCCCTGTATTGGTCCATTCAACCGAATCCGCCGCCCGACATCGCGCGCGACGTCCACCGTAAGCGGCGCTTGCTGCGCATGGCGGCGTTTTCGGCTGCGCTGATTTCCCGCGTCGAACGGCGCGATGCGAAGCACCACGGCGCGCCACACTGACGCGGCGCAGGAGGCGCCGGTGCGTTTGCGCGCTCGGCGCGACTGCGACTAGATAGCCGGTTTCAATGCGGCGGAGGGGAACGTCGCCCCCGCCATCGCGGCGGCGTAGCGGCGAACGTGCATGAGACCGGGCGAGATCGATCGCGGCTGGCGACCCAGTTCGGCTTGCCCAAAAATTTCCTGACGCAGTTCCCCTTGTTCGTCGAACCATTGGCAGAGCACGCCATCGGGGACGATGGCCGTCACGGTCATCCGCGAACCGCCCGCTTTCAGCGTCACGACATCGCCCACGCAAAACTGTTCAACCATATCAAGGGTAGCTGTCAGCATATGAACTCCGTCGCAAAGCATGGGACCGTTGGAACGAAAACGGCAACGAAGAATTGTGGGTTTGCGAACGGAAATCCAATGCACTTACCTGCACTTACCGCTCGCTTCGAACTCGCCATAACCGATCGAGGTCAAGCGAAGATTAACAATAGAATTTTTATTCTACAAGCAATTTTAGGGAAAACGATGAGCGCGTTTCGCGCTCCTCTCCCCCTCTTCAAACTCTCGCCAGCTTGCCCCATCGCAGCAAAAGCCCATTTACCGCTTTAGGGACAGATATACTTCAAACGGTAACAGTCGTACTATTGTCGGCCGCGCACTCGGGCTTGGCGCAACGCTACCGAGCGCGCTACCCCGTTGGGCAATACCGCGATTAGATAATTCACCGGCGACGAAAGATCCTAAAGGCGATGCGCAATAAAAACTTGATCCAAATCAATTTCGCATTGCACCAAAAGGCGGGAGCGCATAAATCTCGGCGAGTGAATTAAGCGGGGGCGGTGAAAACGTTTACTAATGTAGTTGTTTTTGGGCGATCGACGCCGGTGTCGCGGGCAGCGGAGACCGAGCTCCGCCGCCCCCCCGTTCATTGGGGGTTTTGAAGCGCCGAACTGGCGCGACGCGACGCCACCACGATCAGCTTCATCGTGGCCCGCGTCGCCCCGACGAACAGCTTGCGCGCAGCGCGTTCGTCGAACGCTTCGAAGTCCACCTCGGTCAACACGACGCATGGGGCCGACTGGCCCTTGAAGCGGTAGATCGATTCGAGCAGAACGTCGCCGTCGCGATATTCAGGATTGCCGAACAAATCGTACTTGCCCGTGAAGCTGCGCAGCCGGTGCGGCCCCAAATGCTCGAGCCCCGTAAGCGCCGAGCCTTCGCGGCCTCTGAACGACAGCACCGCGATGTCCTGCTTGCGAAAGCCCAGCGAGAGCGCCTGCGTGATGGCGCGCTTGGTCGATTCGACGACGCTCTCCCCGTCGGTCTCGTCGTACGAGGCGAGCGAGATATCCGAGCCGTCGAAGGGACTGCCCGCGACGAGCCCCGCCGCGACCGGCACGGCGGCGCCCACCTTCTCGCGGACGAAGTCGAGAATGTCGCGCGGGCTGCGATAGTTCGTCGTTTCGGTCAGGACGGTCCACCCCGGCAAGGCGACCGGCTCTCGCATGTAGAGATTCTGCAAGGGGTCCTCGAGCCACCACCATGCGCCGTTCGGCCGCACGAGGCGCGAAAGCGCTTCCACCCACGCTTCCTGGAAATCTTGTCCTTCGTCGACGATCACGACGTCGAACGTCCACCGCTCGTCGATCGGCGCCTGTGCAAATACGGTCTCGAGACGGCCGAACACGTCCGGCGCGCGAAAATCCTGCACCGCTCCCACGTCTCGCGCCACCCAATCGCAAAGCTGGTGGTAGTTCGCCACC
This sequence comes from Trinickia sp., assembly GCA_036384755.1. GTDB lineage: Bacteria > Pseudomonadota > Gammaproteobacteria > Burkholderiales > Burkholderiaceae > Trinickia. The sequence continues at coordinate 42,919 of DASVLS010000001.1, forward strand.
TTCGCGCCCGGCGGGGCGACGCGCGCAATGTGATCGGCAAGCGGCCGGTTAAAGCAGACGTAAAGCGCGCGCTTGCCGCTCGCCGCCGCGTCTTTCATGACCTGCACGGCAAGTTGAGTCTTGCCCGATCCGGCCGTGCCCACCACGCGCAATCGAAAAGGCGCGAACTCGAGCCGGCGCGCCCACGTCGCCAAACCGCCCGACAAACGCGTGACGAGCGTGCCCGCCTGCCCGACGAGCGCGCTCGTATCGGGCGTCAGCGACAATTCGTCGGCCAGGAAGTGATGAATCTTCGCCGCGCACGGCAGCTTGGGCTCGTCGGCCGGCAGCGCCGACAAAATGATCGAGGCGAGGCGGTCTTTACGCGTCGCGTCGACGATACTCTCGGGCGACACGCCGGCGATCGCGGCCTGCTTGACGATGTAATCGGGACAATACAGCAGCGCTTCGATGCAGTAGGTGCCCGCGCCGAACGCCGCCGTGAACCTCCGATGCATGCCTTCGATCGTACGCGCTAGCTGAATCGACACGTTGCGTTCCGTCTGAAGATAGACCTTGACGAGTCCCTTCGGCGTCTCGCGCAGGAAGCCGGCCTTCTGCTCGATCAGCATGACGCGCCCGGCCGGGCTCACGATCACGAAATCCGCTTCTCCGAATACGGAGAAAGCCCGATTCAGGCGCGTCCAATGTACGCCGTGATAAACGGTGTAGTCCTCGGGTAGCGCCGCTTCGAGCAAGGTGAGCGTTTCGCGCTCGCGCTCGGCGGCGCCGGTCGCGGCCAGATTCTTCCAGTCGTCGGGAATAAGGCGTGCCATGGCGGGTTGATCCTCGCTTAGACGTATCGAATTCGGCGTATTGTACAAACCGCGCGGCGTCACCCTGCGTTTCGCCGCCCTATTCTTCCGGAGGAAAATTCAATGCTGAAGATTTGGGGACGAGCCAACTCCGTCAACGTGCAAAAGGTGCTCTGGTGCTGCGACGAGCTGGGCCTCCCGTTCGAGCGCGTCGACGCCGGCCTGCAATACGGCCGCGTCAACGATCCCGACTACCGTGAACTCAACCCGAACGCGACCGTGCCCACGCTCGTGGACGGCACCTTCGTGCTCTGGGAGTCGAACTCGATCCTGCGCTATCTCGTTATGCAATACGGTGCGTCGAGCTCGCTCTATCCGAGCGAACCGAAGCTGCGCGCCAGCGTCGACCGTTGGCTCGATTGGTCGCTTTCGACGCTTGCGCCGGCCGAGCGTCCGGTTTTCCTCACGCTCGTGCGCACGCCGCCCGAAGAACGAGACGCGCAGGCGCTGGCCGCGGACGTCAAAACGCTCATCGCCCGTTGGAAGATCGTCGACGGGCACCTGCAAGGGCGCTTTCACATGGAAGGGGACCGCTTCACGATTGCCGACATCGTGCTCGGCGCGTTCGCGAAACGCTGGTTCGGCGTCGAGGGTATCGAACGGCCGCCGATGCCCAGCCTCGCGCGCTGGTATCAGCGGCTGACACAACGGGTAGCGTTCAAGAAGTACATCGACCTGCCGCTGAGCTAACCGATCGGCAAAGCTCACGCTGCGTGACGGGGCCGAGGCGCGCACGCCGGCTCGACGGCGGATCAGGATGGCGGCCGTATGCGCCGCTCGCTGGCTCGCGTGAGCAGCGTGTCGAGCAGCGGCCATTGCACGGGTTTCGTCAAATGTAGGTCGAAACCCCGATCGAGCGAGCGCGCTACGTCGCTTTCCTGCCCGAAGCCCGTCATGGCGGCGAAATTCGCGTCGCGCAACGCGTGCGTGCGCTTGAGCTCGCGCAACACGGTGAAACCGTCCGCGCCGGGCATCGCGATATCGATGAGCGCGACGTCGATGTGTTCGGTGCGCTCGGCGAAATCCAGCGCCTGCGCGCCGCTATACGCCACCTGCACACGATGGCCCTTCATGCGCAGCAACATGGCCATGCTGTCGGCGGAGTCGCGATTGTCGTCGACGACAAGCACGCTCAGCATCTCGTGCGCGGCGCCGCTCGGCAACGCGTCGTTCATGCCCTCGTCGTTCGCGGCGTCTTGCACCGCGAACAGCGGCAATCTGACCGTAAACGTCGCGCCGCGCCCGAGCCCCTCGCTGCTCGCCTCGATCGATCCGCCGTGCATTTCGACGAGCCATCGGCAAAGCGTCAAACCGATGCCCAGGCCGCTTTCCCTGCGCTCGAACCGGTTGTCGGCTTGAACGAACAAGTCGAAGATCGATTCGAGCGCATCGGACTCGATGCCGCAGCCTCCATCGGTGACGCGCAAGCGAGCGAACGCGCCGCCCACCTTGTCGATGCTCACGCCGATGCGCCCGCCGTGCTCGGAGAATTTGGACGCATTGTTGAGCAGACCTTGAACGACTTGCACGAGCCGGGTTGCGTCGCCGTTGACGACGACCCTCGCCGGCCCCGGATGCACGTCGATGGTTTGCTGGCGCGACGCCACGTGCGGACGGATCATCTCGACGGCGCGCACGACGACTTCCGACATATCGACAGGCTCCAGCCGTAAGACCACCTTGCCCGTCGTGACGCGTCCGGCGTCGAGCAGATCGTCGACGAGCCGCGTGAGATGCGAGATCTGCCGGTCGATCATGTCGCGGCACTGCCGCAGCGTCGGGCTGACGAGCGGCTCTAGCATCATCACGCTCAACGCATTGCTGACGGGCGCGAGCGGATTGCGCAGCTCGTGGGCGAGCGTCGCAAGAAACTCGTTCATGTGCTGGCTCGCCGCTTCGAGCTCGCGCAAACGCTTGCGCTCGGTCATGTCCCGCGTGACCTTGGCGTAACCGCGCAGCCGCCGCCCCTCGCCGCCGGACGCCGGAGCGTACACCGCCGAGATCACGACATTGGCCCAGAACATCGTGCCGTCCTTGCGCACGCGCCAGCCTTCTTCCTCGATACGCCCCGTGCGAGCCGCCACCGCCAGTTCGGCGTCCGGCTTGCCGCTCTCGATGTCGTCCGGGGGATAGAAGATCGAAACGTGCTGCCCGACGACCTCTTGCTCCGTATAGCCCTTTATCCGCTCGGCGCCGTGGTTCCAACTGACGACGACCCCGCTGGGATCGAGCATATAGATCGCATAGTCCTGAACGGACTCGAGAAGAATGCGCAGCCGTTCCTCGGGCGGCACCACCGGGTCTGGCGGCGCAGTGGAGGACGAGTGATCGCTGGCGAAGCTGTCCGGACGCATGACGGCGGCGTTTCGTTTTGGAAGAAATGCGACATGTTGTTTGCCGCTCGGGGACCTACGTAAGCATGACTTATGCCTGCCGACGTGTCCGGATCCGCCAGCGAACAGACTCGGTGCGCCAAGGACGGGGCGGCGCATCTCATAAGCCGCTGCCCAGGCCAAGCCGGAGCGTGCGGCGCATGAGCATAGGGGCGCCGATCGTTGCGAGAGCAACTTTGACAGTGTCGTTTGCAAAAACTGCCGCAGGCGCGTCAACCGACGGCTCGCGCCCCCACCGCGTCGGCCAACAACGCGACAAGTCGTTCAGGCTCGGCCGGCTTTCTCATGAAGTGGTGAAAGCCTTCGCCGATACTGCGCAAGCGGTAGGCTTCGTCGGCATGCCCGGTGATCGCCACGGCCACGGCGGGCATGCGATCGTTGCGAATTTCGTCGTCGCGCAAGCGTTGAATCAGGTAGAAGCCGTCCATCGTCGGCAGGTCGAGGTCGCAAACGACGGCATGGGGCGCCACTTTCATCACAGCCTCGACCCCTTCTTCTGCATCCGCGGCGGCCACGACTCGCGCGCCTTCGGATTCCAGCAGCATCGCGAGCGACTCTCTGCTCGATGGATCGTCTTCAACCACGACGACTGTCATCTGATCGAGTCTCATCAATCCGTTCATACGATATGTTCTAGCTGTCGATATGTAAGCAAGTTCCTCGGACCGGTGCTCGGTCGCGGAAGTTGCATATCAAGCGCGTGACGGGCCGCGGGCTGCGGCAATCCCAACCCGCGCGAAGCGCGAGCAGCGGGAAACGGGGCGCACGATACCACGCCGTCAAGTTAAAACGATGACCGGGGAAATACGAGCGGTGCACCCCCGAACCGCTTGCATATGGCGCTTCCAACCTGAGGAAAGTCCGCTCGCAACGGGCGTCGTTTCGCGCGGATCGCCGCGGTCATGGCCGAAGTGCTAGCCAGCGCGGGCGATAGAGCAATTCAATTGGCATATAGTCCCAGATCATCTTAAATAGCGAGAGTTGCGGGCGCCCTGCCTTCTCGTGGAGATCAGCATGACTCAATCGAACGTCGACGATCTGGTCCAGTCGATCGCCAACGACACGGGCGCTTCGCCCGAGACCGTATCGGAGATGGTCTCGCAGACCTGGGAAGCATTCAGCGACGGGGCGCGCGTCACCGACTATCTTCCCGTGCTCGTGACGAAACGCGTCCGCGAGAACCTGCGCGAGCAAGGCCAATCCCACCGCCACTGATCGATCCCACGTCATCGTGCTGCGCGTGCCGCAACGGCACGCTGCCGACGTCTGCAGGCTTTTCCGTCGGCCACTGATCGATCCCACGCCATCTTGCTGCGCGTGCCGCAACGGCACGCTGCCGACGTCTGCAAGGCTTTTCTGCAATCGAGGTGATTCGCGGTGATGTCGGGCACGCGCGGCCGACCTTCGGCGCGCAATCGTTTTCCACCCATTTCTTTCGAGTTCTTCTTTGTCAAAATCGCGAAGCCGCCGCATAGGCGTGGACGGGCTCGCGCGTCGATCGTCAATTAGAACAAGGGGACCAAGAGCGAACCATCTCAAACCTATGGAGGAGCCATGTTCGAAATATCCCTCGCGCACCGTCCCCTCGCCGTGAGCCATCGCAAGACGCGGCTCGCGGCGCTCGCGCTGTTGACCGGGCTCGCGATCGCGCCGGTGTGCCGCGCGGATGCCGCCGCCCTGCCGCCGCCGCCGCCGCCGCCATCCGAGCTTTACGGCGATCTGTTCGTTGCCGTGCAGACGCAGCAGATCTTCCCCGATCAGAAGACGTTCGTCGACGCCGTCCCCAACAGCGATCCCGCGGCAATCGTCCAACTCTACGAACAATCGAAGAATCAGCCGAATTTCGATTTGAAGCGGTTCGTCCAAGCCAACTTTACGCTGCCGAGCGAGCCCATCATCACACCGCCGAGCGGGCAAACGCTGCGCGAGCATATCGATTGGCTCTGGCCGAAGCTCACTCGTACGACGACGGCGGCCGACGTCCCGCCGAACAGCTCGTTGATTCCGCTGCCCAAGCCGTACGTCGTGCCCGGCGGACGCTTTCGCGAAGGCTACTACTGGGACACCTATTTCACGATGCTGGGCTTGCAGGAAGCCGGACGCGAGGACCTCGTCGACAACATGCTCGACGATTTCGCCTACGAGATCGATCGTTTCGGGCACATTCCGAACGGCAACCGCACTTATTACCTGAGCCGCTCGCAGCCGCCGTTCTATGGGCTCATGGTCCAACTGGCGGCGAAAGTGGAAGGCGATCGCGTGTACCAGAAGTATCTGCCCGCACTCAAGAAGGAGTACGCGTACTGGATGATGGGCGCCGATACGACGCCGCGCGGCCAAGCGGCACGCAACGTCGTAGTGCTCAAGGACGGCACGGTGCTCAACCGCTATTGGGACGCGCGCGATACGCCGCGCGACGAGTCGTACCTCGAAGACGTGACGACGGCCAAGCAAGCGGCGGGCCGCGATCCGCACGAGGTCTACCGCGATTTGCGGGCGGCCGCGGAATCGGGCTGGGACTTCAGCTCGCGCTGGTTCGGCGACAACCAAACGCTGACGACGATCCGCACGACGTCGATCGTTCCCGTCGATTTGAACAGCCTGCTGTTCTCGCTCGAGGCGACGATCGCCAAGGGCTGCGCCCAAACGTTCGACTTCCGATGCGCGGGCGAATACGTCCGGAAAGCCAAACGGCGGGCAGTCGCGATCAATCGGTACCTTTGGAATCCCAAGGGCTATTACGCCGACTACGACTGGCGCCTCGATAAGCTGCGCGACAATCTTTCGGCCGCTGCGGTCTATCCGTTGTTCGTGCGCGCCGCTTGGCCGGAGCGCGCCGTCAGGACCCTTCACGCCGTTTCCACTCAATTGCTGAAGAAACGCGGTCTAGCGACGACCCTGTTCCAGACCGGACAGCAATGGGACGCGCCGAACGGTTGGGCGCCGCTGCATTGGATGGCGGTCAAAGGCGCGCAGCACTACGGTAACACGCAGCTTGCCCAAGCCGTAGGCACACGTTTTCTCGCCGACGTGAAGCAAGTCTACGCATCGGATCGGAAGCTCGTCGAGAAGTACGTGGTCGAAGGGCCCAACGCCGGCGGAGGCGGAGGCGGCGAATATCCGCTGCAAGACGGCTTCGGCTGGACCAACGGCGTCACGCTGAAACTGCTCGATATGTACGCGCCCGGCGAGTAAAGCGAGCAACGACCCGCTTACGGGGCGAGGTGCGCGCCGAACCCGTTTGCGCCCGGCGCCACCTTGCGTGAGCCTATCGCGGCGTCGGTGCGCTAGGCGGTTACCGCGGCCACATCCGCACGGCCAACGCGGCCAGCGAAGTTGCCACGGCCAGACCGATGACGCCTGCCCAACCCCATTGCGCCAGCGCCAAACTGCCGATGCCCGCGCCGGCTGCCATGCCGATGAACATGCCCACGAACAGGACGGCGTTCAGCCGGCTACGCGACGCCGGATCGATGCCGTAGACGATCGTTTGGTGGGCGATAAGCGTGGCTTGCGCCCCGAGATCGAAGCCGATCGTCGCGATGGCGAGCACCACCAGTTCCGCATGCGGCGTCATCGTCAAACCAACGGCCATGGTCGCGAACGAGACCGTCGCGAATCCGATGCCGAGCCGCGTCACCCGTTCGGGCCCTCGCCGATCGGCCAAGCGGCCGGCGATCGGCGCAGCCAATGCACCCGCCGCACCGGCCAAACCGAATGCCCCCGCAACCGCGCTGCCCAGATGAAACGGCGCACCGTGGAGCATGACGGCCAGCGTCGACCAGAACGCACTGAAGCCCATCGACAGCAAGCCCTGCGCGAACGCCGCGCGCCGCAGCGCACGATGGTGCCACCAGAGGTGGGCGAGCGAGCCGATCAGCGCGCGATAGGAAAGATGCGTCGTCGGCTTGAACGAAGGCAGACCGCGACGAGCCGCGAACCCGATCAGGGCGACGCTGATGGCCGCGGCGACGAACATCGCGCGCCAGCTGTAATGCTCGGCGACGAACCCGCTCACCACGCGCGACAACAAAATGCCGAGCAGCAGCCCCGTCATCACCGTTCCGACGATTTTTCCGCGGCTTGCGTCGGGCGCAAGCGTCGCCGCGGCGGGCACGATGTCTTGCGCCATCGTTGCCGACAGACCGATCGCGAAACTGGCTGCGAGCATGCAGCCGATCGACGGAGAAACGGCAGCGAGCAACAACGCGGCCACGAGCGCACTGGCCTTCGCCAATATGACGCGGCGGCGGTCGAAGCGATCGCCGAGCGGCGCCAGCAGCAAGATACCGAGCGCGTAGCCCAGTTGCGTCAGCATCGGCACCATGCCGACCGCGCGCGCCGACGCGCCCAGGCGCGATTCGAGGATGCCGAGCATCGGCTGGCTGTAATAGAGCGGTGCGACGGCAAGGCCCGCGGCGGCGGCGAGCAACAGCACGAGGCGAGGAGGAACGGATGCGACGGCGCTCGGCGCGGCGTCTTGATGCAAGGCGGCGGGGGCGGCTTGCAGCGTTTGCGGCGTGGACATGATGTCGGGTCCTTGTTCGTTCGGACGGAGCTGGATTGGACGCGAGTTTGAGGCCTCTGATCGTCCGCCGGTAGTACCGCCGCGCGCACATTTGTTATACGCTGCACGTATGACCGCTCAAACCCGCCACTCCGCCGCCCATGGGGCCTCGACGCGCTCGTCCGATTTTTCGGCCGAGGGCGCAAGCCAGCGTTTTCAGTTAATGGAAACGTTCGTACGTATAGTCGAAGCCGGCAACTTGTCGGCAGCCGCGGCGCAGTTGCGTACGACGCAGCCCACCATCAGCCGCCGGCTGCAGGCGCTCGAGCGATCGCTCGGCGTGCGTTTGCTGCAACGCTCGACGCATACGATGCGGCTCACCGTCGACGGCGAGCGGTGCTTCAAGCGCGCCAAGGCATTGCTCGCGAGCTGGGCGTCCTTCGAAGCCGACTTGCGCGGCGCCCAGGAGGAACCCGAAGGCATGCTGCGCGTGGCGGTACCGCACGCGTTCGGACAGGAGAAATTGGTCGAGCCGTTGGCGCGGTATTTGAGCGACTATCCGCGCGTATCGATCGAGTGGCTGTTGCAGGACGACGTGCGCGACTTCATCGCCAATGGGATCGATTGCGCCATCCAAGTGGGCGAGCCCAACGATCCGGCCGTCGTCGCCATCCGCCTCTCGAAGGTCGAGCGGTTCGTGGTGGCCTCGCCCTCGCTGCTGCAAGGCGGCCGCGTGCCGCAAGCGCCTGAGGAACTCGTGGGCCTGCCCTGGCTCGCGCTACGGACGTATTACCGAACCGAGCTGACGCTCACCCATGCGGAAACGGGCGAGACGCGGCGCGTCCCGATCGATCCGCGGATCAGCACGGACAATCTCTACGCCCTGCGCAGCGGCGCGCTGCTCGGCATGGGCGCATGCGCGGCGTCCGCATGGCTGCTGGCCGACGATCTCGCCCAAGAGCGCCTCGTGCATCTCGCGCCGAAGTGGCAAGCGGCCTCGCTGCCTGTCTATTTGACCTATCCTCACGCGCAGTTCTATCCGTCGCGATTGGTTCGATTCATCGCCCTCATGCGCGAAGCCGTACCGATCGCGACGGGCAGCGCATGAGGTGCGGTTGCGGTACGAGCGAGACCCGATCCGCACGTACCGCCGCATACGTTACTGCAGGTTCTCGAAGACGGCGGCGATACCCTGCCCGCCGCCGATACACATCGTCACCAGTGCGTAACGCCCGCCGATGCGCTGCAGTTCGTGGAGCGCCTTTACGGTGATCAGCGCGCCCGTCGCTCCGATCGGATGCCCGAGCGAAATGCCGGAGCCGTTAGGGTTGACCTTGGCGGGATCGAACCCGAGTTCGCGCGTGACCGCGCAGGCCTGGGCCGCAAACGCTTCGTTCGCCTCGACGACGTCGATGTCGCCGACCGACAGCCCCGCCCGCTGCAAGGCGAGCCGCGTCGCCGGCACGGGGCCGATACCCATGTGCAACGGATCGACGCCCGCGTGGGCATAGGCGACGAGACGCGCCATCGGCTTGGCGCCGCGTTGCTGCGCCGCTTCGCGCGACATCAGCAGGACCGCCGCCGCGGCATCGTTGATACCTGACGAGTTACCTGCCGTGACGGTCCCGTTCTCGCGATCGAAAACGGGCTTCAGTTGCGAGAAATCTTCGAGCGTCGCACCGGTGCGCACATGCTCGTCCGTATTGAAAACGACATCCTTTCCTTTGACGCGGCGCGTGATGGGTACGATCTGGCCTGCGAAGCGCCCTTCCGCCGTTGCGCGCTCGGCTCGACGATGCGATTCGAGCGCTAGCGCGTCTTGATCCTGCCGCGAGATGCCGAACTTGCGCGCCACGTTTTCCGCGGTGATGCCCATCGGCACCGCATGAAAGGGATCGTTCAGCGCGCCGAGCATCATGTCGACCATGCGCATGTCGCCCATGCGCGCACCGAAGCGCGCTTCGGTCGCAATGTAGGGTGCGCGGCTCATGTTCTCCGCTCCGCCGCCGATGGCCACTTCGGCATCGCCGAGCAAGATCGTTTGCGCCGCGGAGACGATCGCTTGCAAACCCGAGCCGCACAGGCGGTTCACGTTGAAAGCCGGCGTCGTTTCGGGCACGCCGGCATTGATCGCGGCCACCCGGGACAGATACAAGTCCTTCGGCTCCGTCGCAATGACGTTGCCGAACACGACGTGATCGACCTGGGCGGCTTCGACGCCCGCACGCGCCAGCGTTTCGCGCACGACGATCGTGGCGAGCTCGGTCGGCGCCAGATCCTTCAGGCTGCCGCCGAATTTGCCGACGGCGGTACGGACACCGCTTACAACGACCACTTCCTTGTTCATGCGTTCTCCTAAATGGTTCGACGCGTGCGTCGGTTCGTTCCTGCGCAATGTCGCACGCGGCAACGGCCTTGTTTTTTTCGATCGCCGATCGGGCAACCTTAGAACTGTTCGAGATCCAAGGCAAGCAGCCCTTCGCCGTTCTTCGCCGTGAGCACCGCCGTTTCGAGCGCCGCGGCGTGCGGCAGCACGTGTTCCGCGAAGCATTGCGCGGTCGCGATCTTCGCTGCGTAGAACGACGGATCCTCGGCTCGCTTCGCCTGAGCAACGAGGGCCGCACGCGCCATCTGCCAGCCCCCGAGCACCAAACCGGCAAGTTTCAGATAAGGCACACTGCCGACGAATACGGCGTTCGGGTCGCGCTTGCCGTGTTCGACGACGAAGGCGATCACCGCCCCCAATGCGCGCCGGCCCGCCTCGAGTTGCGCCGCGATCGACCGGAAGGCGCGATCGTCCTGCTGCTTCAGTGCTTCGATCGTCCGCTCGACTTCGCAGAGCAGCGCCTGCGCCACCGCACCATCGTCACGCAGCGTCTTGCGCCCGACGAGGTCGTTCGCTTGAATGGCCGTCGTGCCTTCATAGATCGGCAGGATGCGTGCGTCGCGATAGTACTGCGCTGCGCCCGTCTCTTCGATGAAGCCCATGCCG
>DASVLS010000002.1:0-31955 GCA_036384755.1 Trinickia sp.
GCCCCCACGGCCGCGTGCGTGAAGCCCATCTTGTAGGCCTCTTCCTCATACATCTTGAACGTATCGGGGTGCACGTACGCGCGCACCGGCAAGTGATGCTCGGACGGCTGAAGGTACTGTCCGACCGTCAGCATGTCGACATCGTGGGCGCGCAAATCGCGCATCACCTGCAAGATCTCTTCCTCGGTTTCGCCCAAGCCGACCATCAGGCCCGACTTCGTCGGCACGTCCGGATGCAGCGCCTTGAAGTCCTTGAGCAGCTTCAGCGAGTGCGCGTAGTCGGAGCCGGGGCGCGCCTCCTTGTACAGACGCGGCACCGTTTCGAGGTTGTGATTCATGACATCGGGCGGCGCCGCGTTCAAGATTTCCAACGCACGGTCCAAGCGGCCCCGGAAGTCGGGCGTCAAGATTTCGATGCGCGTGGCAGGCGAATGCTCGCGCACCTGGCGAATGCATTCGACGAAGTGCCCGGCGCCGCCGTCGCGCAAATCGTCACGGTCGACGCTCGTGATCACGACGTACTTGAGCTTGAGCGCGCCGATCGTGCGAGCCAAATTGAGCGGCTCGTCGGTATCGAGCGGATCGGGACGGCCATGGCCGACGTCGCAGAACGGGCAACGGCGCGTGCACTTGTCGCCCATGATCATGAACGTGGCCGTGCCCTTGCCGAAGCATTCGCCGATGTTCGGACAGCTCGCCTCTTCGCAGACGGTGTGCAGGTTGTGCTCGCGCAGGATCTGCTTGATTTCCGTGAAACGCGAACTGCCCGTCGCCGCCTTGACGCGAATCCATTCGGGTTTTTTCAGCTTCTCGATCGGCACGACTTTGATCGGAATGCGCGCCGTCTTGGCCTGAGCCTTTTGCTTGGCTGTGGCGTCGTACGGAGCGGAAGCGGCTTGCGGCGCGTCTAATGCGCCGCCCGGTTGAGCGGTAACGTCAGTCATTCGGTGATCCAGTCGATGAGCGATGCGCGGCAGCGCCGTCGAGGTTTGCGGCGAGCGATGCCGCCAAAGTTTCGGCTACTTCTTGCCAGCCGGCGGCGACGCCGAGCGTCGCCATGTCGACCGTTTCCAAACCCGCATAGCCGCATGGGTTGATCGCGAGAAACGGCCGCAAGTCCATCGCCACGTTCAGGCTCACACCGTGGTAACTGCAGCCGTTGCGGATTTTCAGGCCGAGCGCCGCGATCTTGGCGCCCTCGTGCCCCTTGGCCTGCGGCCCCGGCGCCACGTAAATGCCGGGCGCGCCGGCCCGCCGCACGCCGACGAGATTATACGCCGCCAGGGTATCGATGACCGCTTGCTCGATCCGCGTCACGAGATCGCGCACGAACAGCTTGCGGCGGCGCAAGTCGAGCAGGACGTAAGCGACGATCTGCCCCGGGCCGTGATAGGTGATTTGTCCGCCGCGATCCACCTTGACGAGGGGGATCGCCGGATCGGCCGCCAACAGGTGGGCGGAATCGCCCGCTTGGCCCAGCGTAAAAACGGGTGGATGCTCGACGAGCCAGATTTCGTCCGACGATTCGGCTGTGCGCGCGTCCGTGAAGGCGCGCATTGCCTCGAAGCATACGTCGTACGATTCCCGCCCGCGCCAACGCACGACCGGCGCCGAGACGGCGGCGGTCGCGTCGGTGGAGACTGCGTTCGTGGAAGACAGCGAAGGAGGGGCGGACGAGAGAGACGATGCAGCGCACATGATGTGCCGCAGTTTACCGGAATCGGCTCCGCCCCGCCCGCCTCGATCCGTCCTTGCCCGTATCGAATCAATCGTTTAGCGCCGCCCGCAGCCGCGACGCCTGACTCAGACGGCGCGCCAGCCGCCGCCGAAACGCGCCGCCCACCAATCGGCCACGGCCCCGATCAGATCGGTCAACAAGGCCGTTCGCGGCAGCGGCGCGACGAACGCGACGTGGGCCGTGCGCTGCCCTTCGACGCTGAGCCAAAGCCGCTCGCCGCGGCGCAATCGGAGCGAGCGCCCCGGGGCGAGCCAGTAGTCTTCGACGTCGTTGCTGCGCGTGACCCACAGCGGCGCGCCGTGCGCAGAGACGCGCGTGCTGTGAGACACCATGACCGGCACCGTTTCGCCGGGACCGATTTCGAATGTGAAACTTGAAGAAATTTGTCGCATGATCGTATCCGCCATGAGGGTGTTCCGTGGCTACAATCGTAGACAGGACAAGCGCTTGCGCAAAACGATCAATTCTCACGCTTATGTGAGAAAAATTAACATATAGCGCTCCACATGAATCTGCGAGAACTGCCCGCGCTCAACGCGCTGAAAACATTCGAGGCCGCGGCCCGTCACGAGAGCTTTTCCCGCGCGGCGGAGGAGCTGTTCGTCACGCACGGCGCCGTGAGTCATCAGATCCGCGCGCTGGAGGACGAGCTCGGCACGCCGCTGTTCGCGCGCGAAGGCAAGCGCGTCCGTCTGACCGACGCCGGCTGCCGCTACGCGAAAGACGTTCGCACCGCGTTGATGTCGCTCGCCGACGCGACGCGCAGCGTGCGCGAGGGCCATCGTGCACGGCGGCTCGTCGTATCGTCGTCATCGTCGTTCTCGGCGCGCTGGATCACGCCGCGGATCGGCCGATTCATCGAGCGCCACCCGGAAATCGATCTGGAGCTGCAGTCGACCAACGCGCTGACCGACTTCACGCGGGACGACGTCGACGTCGGGATTCGCTTCGGCCCCGGCGGCTACCGCGACCTGCATGTCGAACGTCTGCTCGACGAAGTGTCGTTTCCGGTCTGCGCACCCACGTTCAACGGCGGCGATCTACCGAAAACCCCGGCCGAACTCGCGGCATCGCCCCGCCTGCTGCGTTCCGACGATCAGATGTGGAACACGTGGTTCAAGGCGGCGGGACTCGCCGGCGCGCAGGAGCCGCGGCGAGGCGTGTTTTATCAGGATTCGTCGAATTTGCTGCAGGCGGCGATGGACGGACAAGGCATTGCGCTGATCCGGCGCTCCATCGGCTCGCACGAGCTCGCCACGGGACGGCTCGTGCGATTGTTCGACATCGATGCGCCCAGCGCGTCCGCCCACTGGTTCGTCTGCCCGCCGCCGATCTTCGAAACGGCGCGCGTGCAGGCGTTCCACGCCTGGCTCATGGAAGAGGTGGAGCGCTTCCGTGCGCTTTTTACAGCACCACCGACACCATCGGATGCCCCGTGAGCGCCCGATAGATGTCGTCGAGGTGCTCGCGGCTTTGCGCGCGCACCGTCACCGTCAATCCGACATAATTGCCGCCGCTCGACGGCCGCGTCTCGATGCGCTCGGCGTCGAAACTCGCGTCGAATTGCCGCACGACGGTCACGATGGTCTCGGTGAAGTCGGGATGCGACTTGCCCATGACCTTGATCGGAAAATCGCAAGGAAACTCGAAAAGGGACTCGTTGACCGGGCTCATCTTGGCCTCCATCGCCGTCACTTCTTCTTGCTGAACATCAGCAAGAGCGAATCCCAGATGCGCCCGCCGATGCCCGCTTGCGGCACCGCCTGCAGGGCGACGACAGGGAACTGCGTGAGCGTCTTGCCATCGGCGACGATTTGCACCGTGCCGACTTGCTGCCCGTTGGCGAGCGGCGCCACGAGCGGCTCGCTCAACGTGAATTGCGGCTTGATCTTGTCGCCCATGCCGCGCGGCACGGTGATGTACTGGTCGCTCTTCACGCCCACCTGCACGGTGTCGGACGCCCCCTTGTAGACGCGCGGCGTCTGCACGGCCTGGTTCGCCTTGAACAGGCGCACCGCATCATAAGCGGAATAGCCGTAATTCAGCATCTTCATGCTGTCTTGCACCCGCTCGTGCTCCTTCTGCTCGCCCATCACCACGCTGACGAGACGGCGCGAGGCGTCGGGCACGCCGGGCAGCGGACGCTTGGCCGACGCGATGAGGCAGTAGCCGGCCGCTTCCGTGTGGCCCGTCTTCAGGCCGTCCACGCTCGGATCGAGCCACAGCAGCCGGTTGCGGTTCGGCTGCTTGATCTTGTTGTACGTGAACTCTTTGACCGAAAAGATGCTGTAGTACTGGGGATAATCGCGAATGAGGTGCGCCGACAAAATGGCAAGATCGCCGGCCGTCGTGTAGTGCTGCGGATCGGGCATGCCGTTGACGTCGGCGTAATGCGTGCCCTTCATGCCGAGCCGCTTCGCTTCCGCGTTCATCATTTCGACGAAATGCGCCTCGCTGCCGCCCACGAGCTCGGCCAGCGCGATCGCCGCGTCGTTGCCCGATTGGACGATCATGCCGTAGACGAGATCGTGAACCGTCACGGGCTTCTCGGCTTCGATGAACATGCGCGATTCGTCATTGCGCACGCGGCGCACCGCCAAGCTCGGGGTGACGACCTGATCCATCGAAATCTTCTTCGTTTGCAACGCTTCGAAGACGAGGTAGGCCGTCATCAGCTTGGTGAGCGACGCGGGCTCGACACGCTCGTCGGGGTTGCCCGAGGCGAGCACCTGATTGCTCGTCGCGTCGACGAGCACCCACGAGCGGGCCGTCACCGCCGGCGGCGGCACTTGCGCCGACGCGGCGGGCGCATAGGCGGCGCCGGCCGCGAGCGTAGCGGCGATCAGTGCGGCGACGGGCGCGGAGCGATAAAACGCGGAAGGAACGACAGACGAAGCAAGCGACGAAAGGCCGAAGGAGGAAGAACGCATAGATCGATTCGTGCAGAAAGCGGCGCGCAAGGCGCGATCGGAAAGTGACGGCCGCCGGTTGGCGGTTCTCGCCGCCCGTCGCGACGCACGATGAACGAGCGACGCGGCCTGCGCGGCGCCGGTTTGACCGGCGCTATGCGATTCGGTTCGCGGCGTTCGCTCCCGCGCGACGATGTTGCTGCCCATGACGCATCGCACGTGTAGGGCCGGATCGACGGAACGGTGCGCAAAAATTTCGCCCATTATACGCGGCGCGTCTCGGCGAAAACGCGCATTTTCTCGCTGGGCACGCACTCGGCGCCAACCGGCGAGCCGCGCTTGCGCTGCGCCTCACCGGCGCCCGCGCCCCAACGGTGGCCGCGCTAGCCCATGCAAATCGTCGTTTCAATGCCGCCGCTCAACGCCACGCATCGACGATGATCCGCTTCAAGATGTGCAGCTTGCGATGCAGAAAATGCTCCGCGCCCGGAATGACGACGACGGGCAGTTCCTGCGGCCGAGCCCAGTCGAATACCGAGCCGATCGGCACCGTTTCGTCCTGCTCGCCATGAATCACGAGCGTGTTGTCGGGCACGGTCGCGACATCGAAGCGGCTAGCGGCCGTCCCGACGAACACCATCCGCTCGGCGGCTTGCCCGCGCTCGGCCAGGGCGCGCGCGACGTGCGAAATGACAGCCGTGCCGAACGAAAAGCCCGCCAGCACGAGCGGCAGCGCTTCATGCCCGGGCTGCTCGCGCATATGCGCGAGCAAAGCCAGCAGATCGTCGCGCTCGCCCACGCCTTCGTCGTATTCGCCCTCGGTCTGCCCCACGCCACGAAAATTCGAGCGATAAGTCGCGTAACCCAATTGCACCAGCGTGCGCGCGAGCGTTTGCGCCACCTTGTTGTCCATCGTTCCGCCGAACAGCGGATGCGGATGCGCGACGAGCGCGATGCCGCGCGGCCGACCGTCGGGCTCGTCGAGCGCGACTTCGATTTTTCCGACGGGGCCGTCGATGAGAAATTTCTTCGTATGAACGTTCATGGTGCAGCAGCGGGACGAGAGACTCAGGCGGGCTGATCGATCAGCAACCGTTCGACGATCTTGCCTTCCTTCAAATGCGATTCGACGATCTCGTCGAGGTCGGATTCATCGAAATACGTGTACCAGGTGCCTTCGGGATACACGACGATCGCGGGCCCCTGTTCGCAGCGGTCGAGGCAGCCCGCCTTGTTGATCCGAACGTTGCCGGGACCCGCGAGACCGAGTTTCTTCACGCGCTGTTTCGTATGGTCGAGCATTTTCTCGGCATCGCAGCGGCGTCCGCAGCTCGGGCGCTCCGCGTCGGGTGCGCGTTCGTTCAAGCAGAAAAAGACGTGGTACTTGTAGAAGGAGTCCATGGCCTTTGGGTTCGAATGGTGGGGCCGGGCCGACGCACGCTCGGCGCTGCGCGAAGGCTGCGGCAGCATGGCATGGGCATCCGGCAAAGGAGGCTGGATAAGCTGGGCCGATTATAGCGAGCGATGCGCGCACGCGCTGAGCCGCGGCTAGCCGGCTTCAATGCGCAACCACATCCGTCTGCATGCCGAGCCAGGCGACGAGCTGAGCCACGAATTCGTCGCTCGCGGCCGCTAGCGCATGCACGCCGCCGGCCGCATTGGGCATGCTCGCCGGGGCGCGGGCCAGGAACGTCTGCTGGGCAAGCACCTTGCCTTCGCCCGTCAGCGTGGCGCGCGCGGTCAATGCGCCGTGACTCTGGCCCTCCCCGTCGAAAACCTGCTCGAATTGCTCCAGATCGATCGTCAGCAGCGGCGCGCTGACCGCTTGGCCGCCGCCGAGCACGGTCCCATGCGCGGCCAGGGCGTCGCGTACGCGCTGAGTCAACAACTGCGAGGGGCGCATCGTCCAGTGACTGTTCGCGTAAGCGGCCGTCTGGTTCGGGTCGGCATAGCTCAAGCGGTAAAGAATGTTCTCGCTGTCGAGCGCGCGCGTCGTGCGCACGTCGAACAGGCGCAGCGTCGGCAGCGAGCCCGCGAAGGCCGGCGCATGGGCCGGGCCGAGATCGTAATGAATGTCGGAGACGGCGGCGGGCATCCCGAGCGTGCACCCGCTCATGGTCGAACTCAGCAATCCCGCCGCTGCGATCGCATTGAGTAGCGAGCGAATCCGCATCGAGCCCGGCGTACGCCCTTCGCGCGAGCGCGCGCGCGCCGTCTTGGTCTTTGAATGTGCCATATGCTTTGCTTCCTTTTCGATTCACTTCCCGACCGGTCCACG
This sequence comes from Trinickia sp., assembly GCA_036384755.1. GTDB lineage: Bacteria > Pseudomonadota > Gammaproteobacteria > Burkholderiales > Burkholderiaceae > Trinickia. Next base: position 6,926 of record DASVLS010000002.1, read on the forward strand.
CGGCGCTTCGGCATTCGTCGCGCGCGGCCACGCGAAGCCCGGCTCGCCGGGCCCGGGCTGAGCCCGCGCCACGCCGAACAGAACGCTCGTCGGATTCGTGCTGAACGCGTTGGCCGCCCGATCGAACGCGCGCGCCGCGCCGCTGACATCTGTTGCGAGCGCGTTCACGCGAGGCAGCGTTTCGTAGTCGAGCCGCGTCGACATGTCCTGCAGCGAGGCGTTCATCGTTGCGAGCGCGCCGTCCGCGCGATCGGCCGCTGCGCCGATTTTGTTCAAGTTCGAGACGAGCGGCCCGTGCGGCGACGAGAGCGTCGTCACGAGCGCATTGGTCGAAGCCAACGTGCGCGTGAGCGCATTCATCGTGTCCGGCAACTGCGAGGCCACGGGCGCCGCCGCTTGCGCGAGCGTCGTCACGGCGTCCGCCGCATGCTGCAGGCTCGCCGCCGCCGCGAGCAGTTGCGTGCGGTTCTGATCCGACAGCATGGCGTCGGCGCGTACGACGACGGTCTGCAATTCGTCGAGCAGCGCATCGCCTCGCTGCTGCAATTGATCGAGCAGGCCCGGCCGCATCGGCAATTGCGCGACGTGCTCCGTGGACGTCGGCACCGGGTTCAAATCGGCGCCCGTATCGTCGAGCTGCACGAACGCGATGCCAGTCACGCCCTGTAGCCCGAGGCTGCCGAAAGTCGAGCGCGTGATCGGGGCATTCTTGTCGACGAGGATGCGTATGACGATCGTGCCCGGATGCGCGCGATCGAACCGGATCCACTGCACTTTGCCCACGGCGAGCCCGCGATAACGCACGTCCGCATCGGTCGACAGCCCCGTCACGTTCGTGTGCGAAATCAAGTCGTAGGGCACGCGCACCGTGCGGTCGAAGTTGAACCAGAACACGACGAACGCGATCGCAAAACCGAGCCCGATCGTAAAGAGCCCTGCCCAGAATGCGTGCGATTTATTTTCCATTCGCGTGACTCCCGTCGTAGCGCGCGGCACGTCGAGCGGCGGCCCGATGCGGCGTCATAGCGGCACCTCGGCCGATGCCGACGCCAATGCCGCCGGCGGCAGCTTGGCCCGCCGCTCGGGCGGCAATGCCTGCAGCGCGCGCCGGCCCCGGCGCCCCAGAAAAAATTCGCGGATGAACGGATGGTCCACCGCGGCCGCCTCTTCGACCGGTGCGGCGACGAGCACCCGCCGATCGGCGATGACGGCCACGCGCGTCGACAGCGCCGTCATCGTATCGAGATCGTGCGTCACCATGACGACCGTCAGCCCGAGCGCACGATGCAGCGTCGCGATCAGCTCGACGAAATCTTCCGATGCCTGCGGATCGAGGCCTGCGGTGGGTTCGTCGAGAAACAGCAACTCCGGTTCGAGCGCCAACGCGCGCGCGATGCCCACGCGCTTGATCATGCCGCCCGACAGGTCGGCCGGCATTTTCGAGGCATGCCTGCACGGCAGCCCGACCATTTCGAGCTTGAGCATGACGATGTCGTTCAGCAACGCGGCCGGGACGCGGCCGAGCTCGCGTATCGGCTGCGCCACGTTATCGAAGACCGACATCGACGAGAAGAGCGCGCCCTGCTGAAACAGCATGCCCACACGGCTGCGCATGACGCGCGCCGTCTGTTCGTCCACCGTCGATATGTCGCGTCCGAAGACTTCGATCGCGCCGGCGCTCGGCGCCTCGAGCCCGAGGATCTGGCGCACGAGCGCGGTCTTGCCCGAGCCCGACCCGCCGACGATCGAGACGATCTCGCCGCGCCGCACGTCGAAGTTCAAATGCTCGTGCACGACCGTGCCGCCGTAGCGCTTGGTGAGGTCGCGCACCTCGATCACGCGCTCGGCGATCGCGGGCGGCGGGCGGTTGCGCACGGCGGCGGAAAGAGGCGCGGTCATAATCCGACGTTCTGAAAGACGATGGCGAAGATCGCATCGGCGAGGATGACTACCGTGATCGACGAGACGACCGATGCAGTCGTTCCCACCCCGAGGCTCTGCGAATTCGGTTTGATCCGAAAACCGAAGTGGCAGGCGACCAGCGCGATCAGCATGCCGAAGACGACGCCTTTGCCGAGCCCAATCCATAAGTTGGCGATCGGCACGACGCTCGGCAAGGCCCGCGCAAAGAAAACGAAGTCGATGCCGAGCACGACTTGCGCCGCCAGCGCGCCGCCGATCAGCGCGACGATGTTGGTCCACATGACGAGCAGCGGCATCGCCACCGACAGCGCGACGACCCGCGGCAGCACGAGGCGCAAGCCGTGCGGAATGCCCATGACGAGCATCGCGTCGAGTTCCTCGGTGACCCGCATCACGCCGATCTGCGCCGTGATGGCCGAGCCCGACCGGCCGGCTACGAGGATGGCGGACAATACCGGCCCCAACTCGCGAATCACCGAGAGCCCGAGGATATTGACGATGTATTGATTCGCCCCGAACAGCCGCAGTTGCTGCGCGGACAGGTAGCTGAGCACGATGCCGATCAAGAACGCGACGAGCGCCGTGATCGGGAGCGCCCTGGCGCCCGAGCTATAGACGTTTGCCGAGATTTCGAGCCAAGGCGCGAGCGCCGGCCGGCGCAACACGGCCAGCACGTCGAGCATGAAGCGGCCGAACATCGCCAAGCCGCCGTAGGCGTGATCGGCGAAGCCGAGCACCGAGCGGCCGAGCGCGGTGATCGGATCGACGCGCTCCGGCGCCTCGGGCTGCTCGCGCTGCGTTTCTAGCAGTGCGATGCGCGCGAAGATGTCGCGCTGCGTATCCGTGAGCGTGACGGCCTCGGGCAGCTTGCGGCCCCAGACGCGCCACAGCGCCTGCCCGCCGACGTGATCCATCCGCTCGACCGCCGACAGATCCCATTGCGCGGGCGCGGCGCGCGCGAGCGCGGCAAGGCGCGAAGCCACGCCCGTGCGAGCGCGCTCGCGCGCCAGCGCGAGTGCGGTCCACTGTCCGGACAGCCGCACGAGCGGGCCGGCGCTGCCCGTTTCGATCCGCAAGCGGGGCGGGGTGTCGAAGTCCAAGGAAGGAAAATCCCACGCAATGAGCTCAATGGCGGCCATTGTAGCGGGCGAGGCGCAGATATTGCCGTACGCCTGCCATCGCTGCCCGCCACCGGGAACGGCCCGATATCGAAGGGCCCGCGGGATCTGCGCGCACCGCAGCGCGCCGGGGCCGCCGGGCCACTACAATACGGCCATGACCGATTCCCTTTTTCCTCCCCCGAGCCCCGGCTCAGCGGCCAACGGCCGCGGCGGCGATTGGCGCATCGACGCGGAGCGCGTTCGAGCCGGCGGGGCGAACGCGATTGCGCCGGAAGCGCTCGAAATCGTCGATGAGACGGCCTCGACCAATACCGATCTCATGGCGCGCATGAAGGCGCTGCCTCGCGAGCGCGCGGCGCTCGGCGTTCATGCCGTGCGCGCCGCATACAGTCAGACGGCCGGGCGCGGACGCCAAGGCAGAAGCTGGCGGACCACGCCGGGCAATGCGCTGACGTTCTCGCTCGCCTGCGTGTTGCCTCGCCCTCTGGCGGGGCTCGCCGGGCTCAGCCTGGCCACGGGCGTCGCGGTCGTCGACGCGCTGGCGCGGCTCGCGCCCGCCGAGGCCTCGCGGCTCTCGCTCAAGTGGCCGAACGACGTGCTGCTCGACGGCCGCAAGCTCGCAGGCATCCTGATCGAGACCGCCTGGAGCACGGCAAGCGCGAGCGCCGCCGTCATCGGCGTCGGCATCAACGTGCGGCGCGACGAAGCGCTCGAAGCCGAACTCGACGCCGCGGCCGCCGGCCTGCCGGCACAAAGCCGCGCCACGCCGCCGGCCGCGCTCTCGCAAGCGCTGCCGGACGCAAACTTGACCGATACGCTGGCCGTCGTCGTGAAAGCGCTGAAGGACATGATCGAACGCTTCGGCGCGCAGGGCTTCGCGTCGTATGTCCAGCGCTGGAACGCCTGCCATGCCTACGCGAACCGTGAAGTCGTGCTGCTCGAGAAAGGCGTGGAACTCGCGCGCGGGGTCGCGACGGGCGTCGACGGTTCGGGCCAATTGCTGTTGCTGACGGACACGGGCATGCAGGCCATCGCGACGGGTGACGTTTCGCTACGGCTCGCCGGCGACGCGCCATGAGCGCAGGCATGCCGTTTCTGCTGATCGACGCGGGCAACAGCCGCGTGAAATGGGCGCTGGCCGACACGCAGGGCATGTTCGTCCGAAGCGGCGTCTTCGCGCACGCCCACGACGGTTCGGCCGGCACGCGTGCGGACGAGGCGTTCGCTGCCGATGCGCACGAGAACTGGGCGGCGCCCTGGGCCGACCTTCCGGCGCCGCGCGGGGCCTGGATTTCGAACGTGGCGGGGCCTGCCGTCGCCGAACGGCTCGAGGCGCTGCTCGACGCGCATTGGCCTGGCTTGCCGCGCACGTTCGTCCGGGCTTGCGAGCGGCAGTGCGGCGTCGTCAACGGCTATCGCGCACCCGAGCGACTAGGCAGCGACCGGTGGGCCGGCCTCATCGGCGCGCATGCGGCGTTTCCGGGCGAGCCGCTTTTGATCGCCACACTCGGGACGGCCACGACGCTCGAGGCGTTGACGGCCGACGGCCATTTCGTGGGTGGCATGATTGCGCCGGGGTGGTCGCTGATGATGCGCTCGCTCGGCGAGCACACGGCGCAGTTGCCGACGCTCGGCGACGACTCGGGGCGCGCGCTGGTCGGCGATGCACTCGCCAAACACTGGTTCGCGGCCGACACGCACCATGCCATCGCGGCCGGCGCCTTGCTCGCGCAGGCGGGGCTCATCGAACGCGCGTGGCGCGAGCTATGCCGCGCTTGGGATCGCGCGGTGCGGCTCGTCGTGAGCGGCGGCGCCGCCGATGACATAGCCGCCGCGCTCGGCGTGCCGCATACGCGCCACGATACGCTCGTGCTGTCCGGGCTCGCGCGGATTGCTTCCGAAGACGGCGCCTCGGCGCCCTGACCGACTGGAGACGAAACGATGTTGCGTTGGCTGATCGCTATTTTGTTTCTCGCCAATTTGATCGCGTTCGCGTTGGCTAGCGGCATGCTGGGCCCGTTGCCCGCGTCAGGGCCGCGCGAGCCCCATCATTTGGAACGGCAGGTCCATCCGGAATGGCTGAAGGCGCGTCCGATTTCGGAGGCGGAATCGTCCGAGCAGCCGGTCATCGGCCGGCCCGATCCCGTGCCGAAGATCGCGGCCGTGCCGCTCGGCCGGTAGCCCCTCCGACAGGCGCACCCGCGCCTGCGCGCCTGCACGCCTGACAGGCGGCTTAGGAACGGCCTGCTTGTGCGCGGACCTTTTCGAGCAGCGCGGTGGTCGAGCGTTGGTGCTCGAATGCGATCGCCAGCGCCTGGCCGCCCCAGCCGCGCACGATCGCGGACTCCGGCAGCGCGTCCATGTCGTAATCGCCGCCCTTGACGAGAATATCCGGACGCAGCGCTTCGATGAGGTCGATCGGCGTGCGCTCGTCGAACCGCACGACCCAATCGACGCTTTCCAGTGCCGCCAAGAGCGCCATCCGATCGTCCTCGCGATTGATCGGCCGATCGTCGCCCTTGCCGAGCATGCGCACGGAGGCATCGCTGTTGACCCCGACGACGAGACATGCGCCGAGCGCCTTGGCGCGGGCGAGGTAGGTCACGTGACCGCGGTGGAGAATGTCGAACACGCCATTCGTGAACACGACGGGCGCCGCGAGCACATTCCGCCGCGCAGCCAGCGCCTCGCGGGTGACGATCTTGGCTTCGAACGAAACGGGAGACATGGGCAGGAGAAATCCGATCGACGCCGGCGGCTACGCCCCCGGCCCAGATGACAAAAAAGCCCGCCGGCGCGGGGAGCGGTTCCCCATGCGCCCGCGGGCTCGGCGAATCGCTGACGCGCGTCAGGCCGGCTGGTGCTCTGCCGAGCCTGCCGCTTGCAGCCGCGCCGCGACTTCCTTGCGGTAGCGGTTCAGTTCCTGCGCCGTCGTGAACGTGCGCTCGAACAACAACGACAGGTTGTGCAAAATGCGCTCGATGACCTTTTTCTCCCAGCCGTCGTCGAAGCGGATTTGCTCGTCGAGCCAACGCTCGAGCCATTCGGGATCCGGCAGCCGCGATTGAATCGTGTCGCGCGGGAACAGGTCGCGATTGACGTGCAGATTCGTCGGGTGCAGCGGCTTCTCGGTGCGGCGCGCCGACGCCATCAACACGCCGATCTTGGCGAATGCCGCGCGTGCGACGTCGCCGCAGTTCGTCATCGCCTTCTTCATGTAGCGCAGATAGGCGCCGCCATGGCGCGCTTCATCGCGCGAGATCGTTTCGTAGATGTGCTTGATCACCGGCTCGGTATGCCATTCGGCGGCGCGGCGATACCAGTGGTTCAGGCGAATTTCACCGCAGAAGTGAAGCATCAGCGTTTCGAGCGGCGGCGCCGGATCGAACTCGAAGCGCACCGCGTGCAGTTCGGCCTCGGTCGGCACCATCTCGGGCCGGAAGCGGCGCAGGTACTCCATCAGGACCAGCGAATGCTTTTGCTCTTCGAAGAACCAAACGCTCATGAACGCGGAAAAGTCACTGTCGTGATGGTTGTCGCGCAGGAACATTTCGGTGGCCGGCAGCGCCGACCACTCGGTAATGGCGTTCATCTTGATCGTGGTCGCCTGCTCGTCGGTGAGCAGCGACGCGTCGAACTTGTCCCAAGGAATGTCCTTCTCCATGTCCCATCGGACCGATTCGAGCGATTTATAAAGTTCCGGATAAAGCATGGTGTTCATAGGTCCCACCCCTGGTCTGCCCATTGCAACTCGTATGACGATTGCCGCATGCACGCGAACTTTCCGCGCCGGTGCGGCAAAAAAACCACAATCTTACGCAGTGAATCGCGCCCATTTTCTTGATCGAACTCAAGGCAGCCCGGTCGACGATGCTTCGCGCGCGGAGGCATCGGCCGGCGTCGGGCGCCTGGGCGATGATCGAACGCGGCGCCGCGCCTCGCGCCGAGCCCCTATTCGCTTCCGTCGGACGGGCGGCGCAACCACCCGCCGCGATCTTCGTTTTTCGGTGTTCGCCCACGGAGCGAAATCTTTGGAATGATAGCATGCGCGGCCGCGGCACCCGCCTTTCTTACGACTCATTTACGTCGGCGTGGGGGCGATGAGCCAGTATTTCGCCGATCCATTCGGTCAGTCGCTCCCGATGCGCAAGCGCGTCGCGAAAACCGAGGTCGATCAGCTCGCTCGCGAATTCCGCCTCGAACAGCAGGTAGCTCGCGAACGACGCACCGGCGGCCCGGTTGCCGCCCACCGCGCCCAGCAGCCCGCGCACGGTGAGCGGCAACCGCTTCAAGTGCCGCGCCGCGAGCAACTCGATCCGCTCGCTGGGCGCGATCGGAAGCACGTCGATATGCCGCCATCCGCTTTCCGGTTCGACATGCTGCGGCAGGTGCGAAATCATGTTGTTGATGTGCTCGATGCGCTCGATGTCGGCCCCGATCGAATCGAGAAAGACGCTGGCGAGCACTTGTTGGCCGATCTGGGCGAGCGAGGGATACCCGCTTTCGATCCCGGCCGCCGCCGGCACCTCGGGACGCGGCGCAGCCGCGCCCAGCACGACGACGCGATGCGCGCCGAAATGGATGGCCGGGCTCAGCGGGGCGATTTGCCGTATCGAACCGTCCCCGAAGTATTCCAGGCAGCCGTCGAGTTCCAGCGGCACCGCCGGGAACAGAAACGGAATGGCCGCCGAAGCGAGCAGATGCGCCGGAGCGAGCGGCACCATTCGCGCGCCGCGCTGCGCCCGCCGCCACGATTGGATCGGCTCCTCGGCCTGGTAGAACGTCAAGTGCCGGCCGCTCGAATAGCTGAGCGCCGTAACCGACAGCGCGTGTAACGCATGCGTGTCGAGCATTTCGCCGATCCGCGTGAAATCGAGTGCCTCGTGCAAGAGCTCGGCCAGCGGGCCGTTGTCGAACAGCGCGCGCGGCGTGCGCCGCACCGCCCAGCCGAAGCTCATCGCCGCGAGCCAGCGCGCGCCGGCCGCCGCTACGCCGCGCCAATCGGTGCGATAGACCTGCCGCGCGCGGATATGCGACCAGAAATCGATGAGGCGCCCGACGCCGAGCGCGAAATCGTCCGCGTGGCTTGCGATCGACGCCGCGTTGATCGCGCCCGCCGACGTCCCGCAGACGATCGTGAACGGCGACGCGCGCCGGTGCGGCGCGAGTTCGTGCGCGATCTGCGCGAGCGCCTTGAGCGCGCCGACTTGGTACGCGGCGCGCGCGCCGCCGCCCATCAGAACCAGCGCGATCCGCACGGCATACGATCGAAGGAAGCAAAGGGATCGCGCGAAGCGGCAATCCCACGACCGCCGTTCCGCCGACTCGATGGGGGGAGCGTCGCGCGCTTGACGTCGCCGGTCATTTCTCGTTGCGCGTGGTGCCGTGGCCCGATGAGCCGGCCGGTTTCGCTGCACGTTTGCGCGCGGGCGCAGGCTTGGCGGCCGGCTTTCCGTCCCGCGCCGACGCGCCGCTGGACGCGCTCGCGGGCTTAGCTCTCCGGGCCGCCGCGCCGCCGGTTTTCTTGGCCGGTTTCGACGCAGCCTCGGTATCCGCCGCGGCGCCAGGCTGCGTCATGGCGAACGCCGCGAGCTGATTGAATTGCGATTGCAGCAGATTCCACCAGCCGGACGGGTCGAACGCGGCGCTCGCGTCGCCGGCCTCGGCATTGGACGACGGTGCGTCGGCCGCCGCCTCGGTGTGCTGCGCGTCACGGCCGCTCGCGCCCGTTTCGCTCGCTTCGGCCGGCCGGCTTGCGGCCGCGCCCCATGTCGACGCGCTCGACGGCTGCGCGGCAGCCTCGCTCGGCTGCGTCATCGACGCCTGCGCGAACGCGCCGAACGCGCGCAGCGTCGACAGCGTCGCGCGCTGCACTTCCAGCGCCTGAATGGCGGACTGCAGCATGCTGAGATTGAGCTTGAGCCATTGCTCGACGGCGCGCATGTCGGTGATGCGCTTGTCGAGCTCTTCGACGCTCATGAGCGGCGACATCATGTCCGACATCGCGGTGAGCGGCGAGGTGAAACCTTGCGCCGAGCCCGGCTGCATTCCCGGAAACGCCGCGCCGAACGGCGTGAGACGCATCATGTCCCACATCTTGTCGAGCATTTCCGCGGGCGGGAAACCCGGAAAGCCCGGAAAAGGCGAATGGTCGCCGGCGGTGTCGGTCATCGAGTGCTCTCCGATACGGTGAGATTGCGTAAAGACGTTGGAGGAATCAGGAAAGATCGTCGCCGCCCCGGAAATCGGGCGTGCGCCGCTCGCGCAACGAGCTGATGCCTTCGCGCACGTCGGGCCCCGAGAAGCCCATGAATTCGAGCGCCAGCGACGTATCGAACGTCGGGCCCGCCATGCGCAGCCAGTTGTTCAGTGCGTACTTCGTCCAGCGTATCGCGCTTTGCGAGCCTTGTGCGAGCCGCGTGGCCACTTCGAGCGCCTTCGGCATCAATTCCGATGCATCGACCGCCAGCGACACGAGCCCGATGCGCTCGGCCTCGGCCCCGCTCACGGCTTCGCACAGGAGCAGGTAGTACTTCGCCTTCGCCATGCCGCACAGCAGCGGCCACACGATGGCCGCGTGATCGCCGGCCGCGACGCCCAAGCGCGTGTGCCCGTCGATGATGCGCGCATCGTTGGCCGCGATCGAAATATCGGCCAACAGCCCGGCGACGAGCCCCGCGCCGACCGCCGGTCCGTGCATCGAGGAGACGATCGGCTTGCTGCAATTGATGACGTTGTAGACGAGGTCGCGCGCTTCGCGCCACACGCGCGTGCGCACCTCGAATCGATCGGCCATCTGCTCGACGAGCGCGAGATCGCCGCCCGCCGAAAACCCTTTGCCTTCGCCTCGAATCATCGCCACCCGCGTGAGCGGATCGCGGTCGATGTCGCGCCAAATTTCGGCGAGCTCGCGATGCATGTGCTCGTCGGCCGCGGGAAGACCGCTCTTGTTCATCCCTTCGCCGCTCATGACGACTTCGAGTACACCATGCGGATGACGCCGCAAACGCAAAGCGCGGTAGTGCGCGTAAGGCGCGAGATCGTCGGGGGGCGTCATGTCGGCCGTGTCGTTCGTATCGGTCATGCGTGTAGGCTCGTGTCGAGGTGAAGATGCCGCGGCGCTCGCAAGAGCGGCCGTGCCGCTCGCACGTCAGTGTAGGCGCGGCGGGCGGCCCGCGCATCGGGCCAAACCCGGCGCGGTGCGGCGCTACGCCTGCTCGATCGGGGCGACCGACTGCTCGATCGCGCCGAAGATCGATTTGCCGGCCTCGTCGAACATCTCGATCTTGACCGTATCGCCGTACTTCATGAAGTCCGTTTGCGGCGCGCCGTTCGCGATCGTTTCGAGGCAGCGCTTCTCGGCGATACAGCAGTAGCCGCGCTTGTCGTCCTTGTTCGAGATCGTGCCCGACCCGACGATCGAGCCCGCGCGCAAATTGCGCGTCTTCGCCGCATGCGCGATGAGCTGGCCGAAGTGGAACACCATGTCGACGCCGGCATCGGGCTGGCCGACTTTCTTGCCGTTCCAATGGACGATCATCGGCCGCTGCACGCGCCCTTCGCGCCAATGTTCGCCGAGTTCGTCGGGCGTCGCCGCGACTGGCGAAAACGCCGTGGCCGGCTTGCTTTGGAAAAAGCCGAAGCCCTTCGCCAGTTCGTCGGGAATCAGGTTGCGCAGCGAGACGTCGTTGACGAGCATGAGCAAGCGCACGGCCTTGAGCGCCGCATCGGGCGCGGCGCCCATCGGCACATCGGTCGTGACGACGGCCACCTCGGCCTCGAAATCGACGCCGAATGCTTCCGAGGCGCAGACGATATCGTCGCGCGGGCCGAGAAAGTCGTCGCTGCCGCCTTGGTACATCAGCGGATCGGTCCAGAACTCGGGCGGCATTTGCGCGCCGCGCGCGCGGCGCACGAGCTCGACGTGGTTCACATAGGCCGAACCGTCAGCCCACTGGAATGCGCGCGGCAACGGCGCCATGCAGTTGGCCGGATCGAAGGCGAAGGTATGGCGGGCGCGCCCCTGGTTGAGCGCATCGTAAAGTTCGGCGAGCTGCGGCGCATAGAACGGCCAGTCGTCGAGCGCCCGCTGCAGCGTCGGCGCGATGGCGTCGGCAATGGCGGCCGTGCGCAAGTCGCGCGAGACGACGATCAGTTGACCGTCGCGCGAACCGTCTTTGAGCGTGGCAAGTTTCATGGAGGGGATCGAAGCCGTGTGGTGACGATAGAGGGAATCTATTTTACGATGGTGAATGCGCCGAGGCGTTCGGTCCGCGTTCGTCGATCGGCCGCGAGGGGTCCGCCACGGTATCTCCGTTTCCGTATTGTCATCGTTATTCGATCCGTCTCGCACATCCATGCCCGCTACGCCGCCCCCTACGCCCGGCACGCCCGCCACGCTCGCCCCCGCGCTCGGCGATCCGCTCGATGCGCTCGATGCGCTCGACGAAGGCGCCGAGGCGGAAGGCGAAGAGAAGACCCGCTCCGGCATTCAGTCGATCGAAGTGGGGTTTCGCCTGCTCGAGGTGCTCACCAACGAGCCGCGCGCGATGATGCTGCGCGACCTCGCCAAACGTGCGCAAATGAGCCCGGCCAAGGCGCATCGCTACCTCGTGAGCTTCTTGCGCCTAGGGGTCGTGGCGCAAGACCCGGTTTCGGGCCGCTACGAGCTCGGCGGCTTCGCGTTGCAGATGGGCCTGGCTCGCCTCGCTCGCGTCGATGGGGTCAAGCTCGCCCGGCTCGCATTGGGCGAGTTGCGCGACAGCCTCGATGTCACGGTCGGCATCGCCGTCTGGGGCAACCAGGGGCCGACGGTCGTCCACTGGGCGGAATCGAGCCACCCCGCGAAGGCGTCGCTCAAGCTCGGCGACGTCATGCCGTTGCTCGGCTCGGCCACGGGCCTGCTCTTTGCGGCTTATCTGCCGCGCAGCAAGACGCGCGCGACGATCGAGCGCGAGCTTGCCGACTCGCGGCGCTCGGCGCATGCGAGCGGGCCGCGCAGCGAAAGCGAACTCGAACGAGCGTTGGAGGACGTCCGCGTTCATGGCGCGGCACGTGTGGCCGGCATGCTGTTGCCGACGATTCACGCTTTTTGCATGCCGGTGTTCGACGCCTCGGGCGATCTCGCGCTCGGGCTCATTGCGCTCGGGCACGAAGGCGCGTTCGATCTGTCGTGGGATGGAGAGATCGCCGTCGCGCTGAAGGCGTGCGCGAGCAAACTGTCGTACGACCTGGGCTATAACGGGACGCCGCGCTGCGAATAGGCGGGCGATGCTTTACAGCCCCGCGGCGCGTTGGCCGTGCCGCCGTGCTGCCGAGCGCCCAGCCCACTGCCCCCGCTCCCGCCGTGGGGCCGAATTCGGCGTTCGGCAAGACGTACCGATTGCGGGCATCATGTCCGTTGTTCGCCCGTTTCTAGTGTCGAACGAGCGTTCATCGTTCGACCGATCGCCGTTTCGCCGAGCGTCGAGCGCGCCGCCATGTCATACGTTTTCGTACCCCATGCAGTCAGCACCGGTCCTGCCCCTGGCGGGACGCGCCGGCTCGCCTGGCGGTGGGCCATTGCGCTGGCGGCGGTCCTGGCGCTTCACGTCGCCGGATTCCTCTGGTTCGAGCGATACCGGGACGCGTTCGCGCCCGAAACGGTCAAACCGCCGGTTCAAGTCGCGTTGTTGACGCCGCAACCGATTGCGCGCGACACCGAACGTGCGCACCGCACGGGCAGCGCATCCCCCGCGCCCTCGCGCCCGAGCCGTCCGCCGGCGTCGCATGGCCGGCAGCCCCCTACTTTGCATGCGCTCGCGCCTGCCGCCACCGCACCGGCAACGGCGAACTCGGCCAGCGCAACGCTCGGCAATGCGCCCGGGCGCACCGCCGCCGACGCCGCGGCGGCATCGAGCGCCAGCGCGCCGGCCGCCGCCCCGGCAAGCGCGGCGAGCGCGGACGTACGCTTCTCGGTACCGCCCTCGGGCGATCTGCACTACAACACCTTTTACAACGGAGTGGAAAACGCGCCAGGCACGATCCACTGGACGAGCGACGGCAGCCGCTACGAAATGATCGTGTCCGTGCCGTTGCCGTTCGTCGGAACGTTCACGTACGAGAGCCGCGGGCACATCGACGCGTTTGGCCTGGCCCCCGATCGCTACGTCGAAAAGCGAGGGCGACGCCCGGAAGAAGTCACGACGTTCGATCGCGCGTCCAAGCGGATCGGCTTCACGCAAACGAGCGCGACGCTCGGGCTGCCCGAGGGCGCGCAGGACCGATTCAGCATGGTGATGCAGCTCGCAAGCCTCGTGCGCGGCGCGCCGGACACGTACCGGCCGGGCGTCACGCGGGCGTTTTATGTGGCCGACGACGACAGCGGCGAGCTATGGCCGATCGAAACGATCGGCGACGAATCGATTCGGACTGCTGAAGGTTTCCTCGAAACGCGCCACTTCATGAGACTGCCGCGTCGCGAGGGCGATCGTCGGCGTATCGACGTCTGGCTCGCACCGTCGCTCGGCTGGCTGCCGGCCCGCATCATGCAAACCGAGCCGAACGGCACGCAGATCGAGCTCGTATGGCGCGGCAGGCTCGCGCCTCCGGGCGCGGAAAATGCAACACCGAGCGCAAGGACACCGGATGATTCGTCCCATACCGCGACCGCCGGCGCCGGCGCGTTCGACGCCGGCGCGGATGGCATGCACGAGCGCCCCTAAACCGGCGGCTCATGCCTGCCGTTATCAAGGTTATCGAGGCCACGGACGATCCTCGATGTTTTCCCTCGCCGCTCGAACGTTTTGTATGGTTGGGGTCTAACAGGTTGGTAGGGCAGCAAGCGTCAAGTCGAATATGACGTGTATTTTTTGGTTGCAATGTTCCAACCCGTTTTAAGCGTCGTTTAAGACCCACCCCTTGAAATTCCATGCAACACGCTCCATGTACTGGGCGGAAAACGGCCAGGAGCCAATCGGAATAAGGAGTGTCGCCATGCAAATGATCTACAACAGCCCCAACTATTGTGTCGTCGAATTCGCGCCGCAAGCCGGCCATCTGGCGATGAACGCAGGTGGCTACGAAATCGTAGACAAGAACACGCAGCGCGAGATCTTCATCGACGGCGCAATGGCGGCGCAGTTTCGCGAACACGTCCGAAAGCTGATCGAAGAGGAGCCCACGCTCGATGAAGTCGACGAGTTCCTTGGGCAGTTCGACAGCCTCATGACACAGCCCGTCGTGCTTCACTAACGGCGACACCCGAGAGCCGGCGCGCCGATAGGCGCACGGGATGGCTCATCGAACCCCGCCCGGTCCGCCGGACGGGGTTTTTTTTCGAGCGCGCCGAGCGGCACGGCCCGTGCCCGGCGGCCCGTGCCGCCAGCCGCTACAATGTGGGTTTTCCCTCTTCACGCACCGCGCACGCTCGCCATGAATTCGTCCGCCGCCGCTCCCGCCGGATCGCCCGCTTCGGGCACGCACTACACTCGCGGCGCCCAACTGCCCGCGCTGCTCGGCTCGCGCATTCTGATTCTGGACGGCGCGATGGGCACGATGATCCAGCGTTACAAGCTCGATGAAGCGCGCTATCGCGGCGAGCGCTTCAAGGATTTCTCGCGCGACGTGAAGGGCAACAACGAGCTGCTCTCGCTTACGCAACCCCAGATCATCCGGGAGATCCACGAGCAATACCTCGCGGCCGGCGCCGACATCGTCGAGACGAACACGTTCGGCGCGACGACCGTCGCGCAAGCCGACTACGGGATGGAATCGCTCGTGCGAGAGATGAACCTCGAATCGGCCAAGCTCGCGCGCGCGGCTTGCGACAAGTACTCGACGCCCGATAAGCCGCGTTTCGTCGCGGGCGCCATCGGGCCGACGCCCAAAACGGCGAGCATCTCGCCCGACGTCAACGACCCGGGTGCGCGCAACGTCACGTTCGACGAATTGCGCGCGACGTATTACGAGCAGGCTCAGGCTCTGCTCGAAGGCGGCGCGGACTTGTTCCTCGTCGAAACGATCTTCGATACGCTCAATGCCAAAGCCGCGCTGTTCGCGCTAGACGAGCTGTTCGAACACACGGGCGAAGTACTGCCGATCATGATTTCGGGCACGGTGACCGATGCGTCGGGCCGCATTCTCTCGGGGCAAACGGTCGAAGCGTTCTGGAATTCGCTGCGCCATGCGAAACCGCTGACGTTCGGGCTCAATTGCGCGCTCGGGGCCGCGCTGATGCGCCCGTATATCGCCGAACTCGCCAAACTGTGCGACACCTACGTGTCGTGCTATCCGAACGCCGGCTTGCCGAACCCGATGAGCGAGACGGGCTTCGACGAAACGCCGGAAGACACGTCGCGGCAATTGAAGGAGTTCGCGCAAGCGGGGCTCGTCAATCTCGCCGGCGGCTGCTGCGGCACGACGCCCGAGCACATCGCCGAGATCGCTCGAGCGCTGTCCGGCATGAAGCCGCGCGCCTTGGCGCATTACCGCGACGCCGCTTGAGCCGGCGCGCCGCCGCACGCTGCTTCGTTTCGAGCTACACCGCTTTTCATCGACGACAACCATGACCGAACACATGATGCGCCTTGCCGGCCTCGAGCCGTTTAACGTCGCCTCGGGCGCGCTCTTCATCAACGTGGGCGAACGCACGAACGTCACGGGTTCCAAGGCCTTCGCGCGGATGATCCTGAACGGCCAGTTCGACGATGCGCTCGCGGTCGCGCGGCAGCAGGTCGAGAACGGCGCGCAGATCATCGACATCAACATGGACGAGGCGATGCTCGATTCGAAAGCGGCCATGGTGCGCTTTCTGAACCTCATCGCGTCCGAGCCCGACATCGCCCGCGTGCCGATCATGATCGACTCGTCGAAGTGGGAAGTGATCGAGGCGGGCCTCAAATGCGTGCAAGGCAAAGCGATCGTCAATTCGATCTCGCTCAAGGAAGGCGAGGATGCGTTCCGACATCACGCGCGCCTCATTCGGCGCTATGGCGCCGCCGCCGTCGTCATGGCGTTCGACGAAACCGGCCAGGCCGATACGTTCGAGCGCAAAACGCAAATCTGCCGGCGTTCGTACCGGATTCTCGTCGATGAAGTGGGCTTCGCGCCCGAAGACATCGTCTTCGATCCGAACATCTTCGCCGTCGCCACGGGCATCGAGGAGCACAACAACTACGCCGTCGATTTCATCGAGGCCACGCGCTGGATCAAGCAAAACCTGCCGTACGCCAAGGTGAGCGGCGGCGTGTCGAACGTGTCGTTCTCGTTCCGCGGCAACGATCCGGTGCGCGAAGCGATCCACACGGTGTTCTTGTATCACGCGATTCAGGCCGGCATGGACATGGGCATCGTCAACGCGGGGCAGCTCGGCGTCTATGCCGATCTCGATCCCGAGCTGCGCGAGCGCGTGGAAGACGTCATCCTGAACCGTCGCGCCGACGCCACCGACCGCCTGCTCGAAATCGCCGACAAGTTCAAAACGGGCGCTGCGAAGAAGGAAGAGAACCTCGAATGGCGCAACCAGCCGGTCGAGGCGCGGCTCGCTCACGCGCTCGTGCTCGGCATCACGAATTTCATCGTCGAGGATACCGAAGAAGCACGCCAGAAAATCGCAGCCGCGGGCGGACGACCGATCAACGTGATCGAAGGGCCGCTGATGGACGGCATGAACGTCGTCGGCGACTTGTTCGGGCAAGGCAAGATGTTCCTGCCGCAAGTCGTGAAATCGGCGCGCGTCATGAAGCAAGCCGTCGCGCACTTGATCCCGTTCATCGAAGAAGAAAAGAAGAAGCTCGCGGCGGCAGGCGGCGACGTGCGAGCGAAAGGCAAGATCGTCATCGCCACCGTGAAGGGCGACGTGCACGACATCGGCAAGAACATCGTGTCGGTCGTGCTCCAGTGCAACAACTTCGAAGTCGTCAACATGGGCGTCATGGTGCCGTGCAACGAGATCCTCGCCAAAGCGAAGGTCGAAGGCGCCGACATCGTGGGCCTGTCGGGGCTCATTACGCCAAGCCTCGAAGAGATGGCCTACGTCGCCTCGGAAATGCAGCGCGACGACTACTTCCGCGTGAAGAAGATCCCGCTCCTGATCGGCGGCGCAACCACCTCGCGCGTGCACACGGCCGTCAAGATCGCGCCGAACTACGAAGGGCCCGTCGTCTACGTGCCCGATGCGTCGCGCTCGGTGTCGGTCGCCTCCAGCCTGCTTTCCGACGAAGGTGCGGCCAAGTATCTCGACGAACTCAAGACCGAATACGAGCGCATTCGCCAGCAGCACGCGAACAAGAAGGCGCAGCCGATGGTGACGCTCGAGCAAGCGCGCGCGAACAAGGCGAAGATCGATTGGGCCGCCTATGCGCCGGTCAAGCCTGCTTTCGTCGGCCGCCGCGTGTTCAAAAACTACGATCTGAACGAACTGGCTCAGTACATCGACTGGGGGCCGTTCTTCCAAACGTGGGACCTCGCCGGCCCCTATCCTGCGATTCTCAACGACGAGATCGTCGGCGAATCGGCGCGGCGCGTGTTTTCCGACGCCAAATCGATGCTCGCGCGGCTGATTCAGGGCCGCTGGCTTACGGCGAGCGGTGTGATCGCGCTCCTGCCGGCGAACACTGTCGGCGACGACGACATCGAAATCTACACCGACGAATCCCGCACGAAGGTAGCGTTGACGTGGCACAACCTGCGCCAGCAAAGCGTGCGTCCCGTCGTCGACGGCGTGATGCGGCCGAACCGCTCGCTCGCCGATTTCATTGCGCCGAAGGATTCGGGCGTGGCCGACTACATCGGCATGTTCGCCGTGACGGCGGGCCTCGGCGTCGAAGCCAAGGAAAAGCAGTTCCTCGCCGATCTCGACGATTACAGCGCAATCATGTTCAAGGCGTTGGCGGACCGCCTGGCCGAGGCCTTCGCCGAAGCCATGCACGCGCGCGTGCGGCGCGAGTTCTGGGGCTACGCGCAGAGCGAGACGCTCGACAACGAGGCGCTGATCGCCGAGCAATACGTCGGCATCCGCCCGGCGCCGGGTTATCCGGCCTGCCCAGACCACCTCGTCAAGCGCGATCTGTTCACCGTGCTCAAGGCCGACGAAGTGGGTATGACGGTGACCGAATCGTTGGCGATGCTGCCCGCCGCGAGCGTTTCGGGCTTCTATATCGCCCACCCTGACAGCCGTTATTTCTCGGTTGGGAAGATCGGACGAGATCAGGTGGAAGATTTCGCGCGCCGCAATGCGCTCACGATGTCCGACGCCGAGCGGGCCCTCGCGCCGCTGCTGTAACCGCACGAAGACAGGCGGGCCGCAGCCCGCTTCGCCGAAAGAACGAGAAAGCCCGGTTCGCGCGAGCATGCGCGAACCGGGCTTTCTCTTTGATCCTACGATAGCGGCGAGCGCAACTTACGCCCTGCCGCCGACGGCCTTACGAAAAGCCAACCGCCGCGCGACTCAAACGCCCCACAGGACATCGGCGTTTTCGCGCCGGGCGGCGCGCAGCATGTCGAGGAACGGGAATGCGCGCTGTGCGAGGCCGATCGGCAACTCGTGCGGCTCGTGTCCGTCCTCGCCCTCGTGGAAGTGCCCTTCGTGTTCGGCGATTTCCCGTTTGTCGGTGACGATGGCCGCTTCGAGCTTCGAGATGGCCGTCGGCAACTCGTCGTGGCTGATCACGCCGCGCGCGCCCAGCTGCTTTCCGACGATACCGACCAGATACTGCGCCAGATTCTCGAGCATGACGACGTCCGGCGCCGCACGACATTTGAATGTAATCAACATGATGGACCCATTTCCTTTGTTCTGTTCGCTTCCGCTGACGACGCCGCCGCAACCCTTGCCGCGCGCGGCCGGCCTGCAGTGGACCGCGCAGGCCGATCGGCCGATATGGGGCGCCTCATCGAGACATATTAGCACCTGGTAAAATCCGGCTAGACCCAAACACGCGCCTTCGGCCCATGGCCGCCGTGACGGCGGGCGCCGCGGCCCGCCCTGCGCCAACCCCTCGCGTCCGCCCGGCGGACCGCCATTGCGAAAACCCATCGAAACAGCATGCTGCCTGCACACAAACACAGTCTCGAAGCCTTGCTCGCCGACAGCGTCAAGCAAGTGATCACCGAATCGAACGGCGATGCCGCCGCCACGCCCGCCATTGCGCTCGAGCGCCCGAAGGCGGCCGCGCACGGCGACGTCGCCTGCAACGTGGCCATGCAACTGGCCAAGCCGCTGCAGAAAAACCCGCGCGAGCTCGCGCAACGCATCGTGGACGCGCTGCTCGCCCAGCCGGCCGCGAAAGAATTGATCGACGCGGCCGAGATCGCCGGCCCCGGCTTCATCAACTTGCGTCTGACCTCGAAAGCGAAGCAGGCCGTCGTGGGCGCCGTAATCGCCGAGGGCGAGGCCTTCGGCCGCTCGACGCACGCGACCGGCAAGCGCGTGCTGGTCGAGTTCGTCTCCGCCAATCCGACAGGCCCGCTGCACCTCGGCCATGGCCGCCAGGCGGCGCTCGGCGACGCGCTCGCCAACGTGTTGGCGAGCCAAGGCTACACCGTTCACCGCGAGTTCTACTACAACGATGCCGGCGTGCAGATCCATAACCTGGCCTTCTCCACGCAGGCGCGCGCCAAGGGCCTGAAGCCCGGCGATGCGGCGTGGCCCGAAGCCGCCTACAACGGCGAGTACATCGGCGACATCGCACGCGACTACATGAACGGCGAGACGGTCGCCGCGAAGGACGGCGAGCCCGTCAAGGGCAAGGGCGACATCGACGATCTCGACGCGATCCGCCAATTCGCCGTCGCTTACCTGCGTCACGAGCAGGATATGGATTTGCAAGCCTTCGGCGTGAAGTTCGATCAGTACTACCTCGAATCGTCGCTCTATACCGAGGGCCGCGTCGCCAAGACCGTCGACGCCCTGATCGCGGCGGGCAAGACCTTCGAGGAAGAAGGCGCGCTCTGGCTGCGCACGACCGAATACGGCGACGACAAAGACCGCGTGATGCGCAAAACCGACGGCACCTATACCTATTTCGTGCCGGACGTCGCTTATCACGTCACGAAGTGGGAGCGTGGGTTTTCGAAAGTCATCAACGTCCAGGGCTCCGACCATCACGGCACGATCGCGCGCGTGCGCGCGGGGTTGCAGGCGCTCGGCGTCGGCATCCCGAAGGGGTATCCCGACTATGTCCTGCATAAGATGGTCACCGTCATGCGCGACGGCCAAGAGGTGAAGATCTCCAAGCGCGCCGGCAGCTACGTCACGGTGCGCGATCTCATCGAATGGTCGGGCGGCGCGGCGCCTGGGCAGGAAGCCTCACCGGATCTCATCGACGAGGCGACGATTACGCGCGGACGCGACGCCGTGCGCTTCTTCCTGATCTCCCGCAAGGCCGATACCGAATTCGTGTTCGACGTCGATCTCGCGCTCAAGCAGAACGACGAGAATCCCGTCTATTACGTCCAATACGCGCATGCGCGCATCTGCTCGATCATCGCCGAATGGAAATCGCGCTTCGGCGGCGACGAAGCGGTGCTGCCGCAGGTCGACGTCTCGGTGCTGACGAGCACGCGCGCGATGGCGCTCATGCACAAGCTCGCCGAGTATCCCGACATGCTCACGCACGCCGCCTCCGAACTCGCGCCGCATGCGATCGCGTTCTACCTTCGCGAACTCGCGAGCGAATTTCACTCGTTCTACAATGACAAAGCCGAACGTGTCCTCGTCGACGTACAGGCCGAGCGCGATGCGCGCGTCGCGCTCTTGGCGGCCACGCGTCAAGTGCTCGCCAACGCCCTGGCGATGATCGGCGTTTCCTCGCCCGCCAAGATGTAACGCAATTCGCGTCGACCATGCCGCGCCGCGCGCCGTCGCTATAATCGATGCCGCTGTCGCGCGGCATGCGCGCGGCGCCCACCGCTCCCGAGTTTCTTTCGCAGGTGATTCAGACAATGGCAAAACCGAGCCGCACTTCGCCACGCAGCACACCCAAGCCAACCAAACAAACCGGGGGGACATTCCTCGGCGTCGTGCTGGGCCTGATCGTCGGTCTTGCGATCGCGGTCGTCGTCGCGCTCTACATCACGCGCGCGCCTACGCCGTTCGTCGCGAAGGTCGCGCCGCCCAGCGCGGGGTCCGAAGCAGGCACCGTCGCTCAGCAGTACGATCCGAACCGCGCGCTGCAAGGCAAGACGCCTGGCCAGCCGGTGCCGCAAGCCCAGCAAACGCCCGCGCCGCCGAATACGGCGCCTGGGCAATCGACGTCGGGGCAGCCGCAAGCGCCGGGCTTGCTGCAAGAGCCGCAGATCGTCGAAGTGCCGCCGACGGGTGCATCGAACCCTGCCGCCGGCGCGACGGGCGCACCTGCGCAGCCGCAAGGCCAGGCCAATGCGAATCCGCAAGCGCCCGAGCAGCAGAAGAAGCCCGCACCGCAGGTGGCGAATGTGCCGCCGGCCGGCGCGAGCGGCTCAGCGCATGCGAACAATGCCGCACCGGCGGCGGGCGAGGCCAACACGGGCTACTTCCTTCAAGTGGGCGCCTACAAGACGCAGGCCGACGCCGAGCGGCAACGCGCCCGCCTGGCGTTCCAAGGCTTCGAGTCGAAGGTGTCGCAGCGCGACGCGGGCGGCGTCACCTACTTCCGCGTGCGCATCGGGCCGTTCGCGAAGTTCGACGAAATGAATACCACGCGCCAGCGTCTGTCCGACGCCGGCATCGATACGGCCGTCATTCGCTTCACCAAGCAGTAATGCGGGGGTGGCGCCGCGCTGTCCGCCGCTGAACCTTGGGCGGACGGCGCGGGTCTTAATCGGCAGCCGGGTGCGTATGAACGCCGCCTCGGCTCGCCGGATAGACATCCTACGTTCAAGCACTTAGAGCCAACATGAAAAAACTGATCCGCACG
Source organism: Trinickia sp. (assembly GCA_036384755.1). Lineage (GTDB taxonomy): Bacteria > Pseudomonadota > Gammaproteobacteria > Burkholderiales > Burkholderiaceae > Trinickia. The sequence continues at coordinate 28,845 of DASVLS010000002.1, forward strand.
CTGTTGTTCTCCCTGAGCCTGGCCGTCGTCGGCACGGGCGCCGCGCATGCGTCGCCGGCCGCGCCCGTCGCAGGCAAGGACTACACGGTCCTGAAAGCGCCGCAGCCCGTCGATGTTCCGGCGGGTAAGATCGAGGTCATCGAATTCATGTGGTACGGCTGCCCGCACTGCAACGAATTCGACCCGTACCTGGAAAAGTGGGTCAAGGCCTTGCCGCCCGACGTCGTCTTCAAGCGCGTGCCCGTCGCCTTTCGCGACGATTTCATTCCGCATTCGAAGCTCCTTCATGCCCTCGACGCACTCGGTCTCGTTCAGCAGTTGACGCCTACGGTCTTCAACGAAATCCACGTCAACAAGAACTACTTGCTGACGCCGGACGATCAGGCGAAATTCTTGGCGACGAAGGGTGTCGATCCCAAGAAGTTCTTGGCGGCTTACAACTCGTTCTCGACGCAAAGCGAGGTGAACCGCGACAAGCAGTTGATCCAGGACTACAAGATCGACGGTGTGCCGACGCTTGCCGTTCAAGGCAAGTACGAAACGGGTCCCGCCACCACCGACAGCTTGCCCGGCACGATCCAGGTGCTGGACTACCTGATTGCGCAAGTCCGCGCGAAAAAGATGTAATTCGCTGGGCGCCGGCGTGAATTCACCGTTGAAGGTTTTCATCACCGGCGCCTCGAGCGGCATCGGCATGGCCTTGGCCGCCGAATATGCGCGGCAAGGCGCGACGCTTGGGCTCGTGGCGCGCCGTGTCGATGCGCTGGCCGAGTTCGCTCGGCGCTTTCCTCATCTTTCCATCTCCGTTTATTCGGCCGATGTGCGCGACGATGCGGCGATCGCGGACGCCGCATCGCACTTCATCGGTGAGCACGGCTTGCCCGATGTCGTCATCGCGAATGCCGGCATCAGCAAAGGCGTCGTCACGGGGCATGGCGACCTCGCCACGTTTCGCGAAGTCATGGACGTGAATTACTTCGGCATGGCCGCGACGTTCGAGCCGTTCGCCCGCGCAATGAGCGAGGCGCGGCATGGAACGCTGGTCGGCATCGCCAGCGTCGCGGGCGTACGAGGGCTGCCGGGATCGGGCGCTTACAGCGCGTCGAAAGCGGCGGCGCTTGCCTACCTCGAATCGCTGCGCGTCGAGATGCGTCCGTTCGGCGTGGCGGTGGTGACGATCGCGCCGGGGTATATCCGCACGCCGATGACGGCGCATAACCCTTATCCGATGCCGTTTCTGATGGACGCCGAGCGCTTCGCGCGGAAGGCCGCGGGCGCAATCGCACGCAAGGCGCGGTTCGCGGTGTTCCCTTGGCCAATGCGAGTCGTTGCGGCGTTGCTGTCGTGCCTGCCGCGGTGGCTGTATGACCGGCTTTTTGAGAAAGCGCCGCGCAAACCTCGGGGGGTTGGGTAAGGGGTGTTTGAGGCCGTTGCGTCCATCGCATTCTCGAGGACGAAGGCTGGTATTTCTATTGGGAGCACGCAAGCGACAAGCCCGGGCAGACCACGCTTGTCATCGTGGATCGTCTCGCGGCGCTGCCCAAGGGAACTTCGGTTCAGTACTACCGGGGCAATACGGACGATGAAGTCGACGGCATCACGCAATGGGCCGCCCTGCAGACGCTCCAAAGCGTGCGCTATACCAACCGGTCGTTTGACTATATGCGCCCAAGCTACAACTTCGAGGCGTCGAGTCGACTCCAAGCGACGACATACACCGTCGAGAAATGGCGATACGATGAGTCGCGCCAGATTCCGGCGGCGCCGATGGAAGTGTTCGAATCGCTGCCCTACGGCTATCCTAGTTCGGATGCCGGCTACGATCGCGCGCGACTGCGTACCCAATCACGGGTGGTACAACTCAACCGCCTTGGCACACGAACGTCTTGCTTTCGGGTTTCCGCTCGCACGGGTTCGGCAACTCCGGCGCTTACAACGACCTGCGACGAACCAGGGAGCCGCACGCCTCACGAGCTATACGGGCAAGAGCTACAGCGCTTTCCATCAGGGCTACTTGATTCAGCAGGACGGCAATACGCGCGGCCGTTATCTGCAAATCGCGCAGGATGCTCCGGAGCCAGCATGCTGAATCTTTTCGCAAAAAGCCTTCTATTTATCGCGGGCGTCAGTGCCTGTTCAATCGCATTCTCCGGGGAACCGACGATGAGTAACGCTTTATTGTCCAGGCCGCGTCCATGGTGTATCGGTCGATTCGTGTTTGATCGCCCGGCAGCAAGCGAAATCTCTAATCAACGATATGAGTTCGAAGGCGATAAGTTGGAAACAAGATATAACGTATCACAATCTGCTTATCAGGCAAAGATCGAGGGCCGAGAGAGTGAGCTTCGCTCGAAGAAGCGCGTATATCCGGGCGACGGGAAGGAAAGGAATCACTCCTGGCTAGAAAAAGCATTTTCGCCAACAAGTCATTCTCGCGTATTTATTTATCGGGATACAGCGGCGGAAGGGATTGATCTGCCGTTCGACTCAGAGGGCTATGTTTTCGATAATGGCACTCTGTTCGGCATTACTGGCCGAATCGGATCGTCGGCAATTGGTAAAGTCGAGAGAATTTACGACAACGAGATTCGTCGCATCAAGGCTCGCGATAACTGGTCAGTACCGCCGGAGTCTGGCTTCTGTTTTGACGGCGGGATCGTCACTGGCTCGTCGACGACTACAGAGGAAGTCAGTCAGTCGTTCGCCCTGATGCCTGGACGCCCGGCGCTGCTCGTGATCCAGATGCGCGATTCGGTCGAACAGGATCAAAGCGCGCCTTTGACCAAGACATTACCCGCTCTGCGTGCACAGTTGTCCCGGCAGCCGGGGCACTATCGCATCCTCCGCGAGGGCAAGCGCATCGTCGCCGGCATGAATGCCGAAGAGGTCTTGTTCGAGCTTCAAGACAGCGGAATCACTTCCTATCGGTTCTACCTGCTCGCGCCGGGCGACCCGAGTACGCTGGCTAAACCCCACACCGCCATTCAATTACTGCTGGGCGCAAGCAGCCCCGATTTGACGCCGGAACAAGCCACCTCGCCCGTCGACGAAGCCGGCGCGCTTCAAGTGTGGGACACGTTGTTGAACAGCTTGCGTTTGCGTCCTGGCGCG
>DASVLS010000003.1:0-24515 GCA_036384755.1 Trinickia sp.
GAGATTGGTATAGAACTGCATCAACACGGTACCGTCGTCGAGCATGTGCGGCAGCAGCGTCATGTTGAAGCCGGTGGTGACCGTGCCCGGCGTCAGCGAGGTTTGCGAGCCGACGTTCGCGGTGTTGGTGGTCGAAATCGACGCCAGATAACCCTGCTGCGTGGCGACTTGGATCGGCACGGGCTGGTTGTTGAGGGTCGTCACCGAAGCCGAGGTCTTGCGTCGCACGGCGCCTTGCTGCGAGAGCGCCGAGATCAGCGCCGCGGTGCCGTCCGCCCGGCTGTTGGGCGAGATGACCTGGGCGCCGAGCGTGGCCGCGCTGGTCAAGCCCGACGTAAAGGCGCTCGTCAGCGAGAAGCGCGAGCCGAGCGCCTGATAGACGGCGCCCCAGTTGATGCCGTAACTGTCGTCGGCCGACAGCGTCACCGACAGCACGGTGACGTTGACGAGAATCTGGCGCGACATCACGCGGTTTTGCTCCTCCATGAACCGCGCGACGCGCTCGAGCACGTCGGGGGTGTCGGTCACGGAGATCGAGCCCGTGGCGGGCGCCGATACCACGTGGCCGTACGGCGAGAGCATCGCCTTGATGGCTGATTCCAGGCTGCCGAAGATCGACAGTTGCGAGTTCACTGCGGTGGTCGAAGTGTTGTTGGACGACACCCCGTTATTTGTGCCGCCGCCGTTGCCGCCGCCGCCGGTGATGCTGCCTGCGGAGCCCGAGCCCGAGCTTTGCGTGCCGCCGCTGTTGCTTGCTTCGCTGACGACATTCGCATTGACCGACGAATCGCCCGGCACCGCGCTGACCTGGAACGTGCGCGTGTCGGTGAAATAGAAATCGATGGTGCCGTCCGCGTACTTCCACGAAATGCCGAAGCGTGCGCAAGCGGTATCGAGCAACCCCTTCAAATCGCCGCTGCGATAGAGGATGCGCACGCTGGACGGCATGAAGCCGTCGTTGGCCGCCGCAGCCGCCGCGGCGGCGCCGCGCCCTGTCGGCAGCGGCGGCAAGTTGACGGTCTGGCCGGCCTTGCCGAGCGAGCCCGGTGCGCCGCCGCCCATGCCGGCGAGGGCGCGTTGGGAAGCCGCGACGGCATCGGCCGACACTTTGGCCGGCACCTGCGTGAGCCGCGTGATGCGTTCCGAAAACTCCTGCAGCGAAGCGACCTGGCGATCGAACGTGACGGGCTGCGAAAAGACCGGCGGCAGGCTCGCCGCCTGTGCGAGCTTGACGGTTCTGCCCGACAGCCAGATGCCGTTGTCGACGACCACGTCGTCGATCGTGTGCGTGCGAATCTTGCCTTCGCTGGCGGAGGCCAACAATTTGCTGCTTTGCTCGGAATCGCGGTGCGCGGCGTCCGACACCGATTGGAGCAGGCCCGTGCAGCCGGCCAACACGAGTGCGAGGAGGGCGAGGGCGGCTTTCATGACGCGGCTCCGTGGGCAACGATGCGCAGCACCTTGTTGCCCTTGTAAAGAATGGCCTGGATCGGCGTGTCGCTCTTGTCGAGCGCATGGACGACGGCGTGCAGCGCGTCGTCGAACGTGCCCGTGATGGTGGCGTCGGCGTCGATGCCAAAATCGACCGGCACTTCCCACACGAGTTGCCAGCCCGCCTCTTTGGCCCAGCGCGAAAGTGCCGTCTTCACCGTGCGGTCGGAGACTTCGAGCCGCCAAGTGCGCGAGGTTTCGGCCTCCGGCACCACGAAAGAGCCGGCCTGCGTCGAAATTGCCGAAGCGGGGACGGCGACCGGCGGTTCGGCGGGTGCGGCGATGGTCTTCGGTGCCGCTGCGATGGCGGGGGTAGCCAACGTTTGCGAGACCGGTGCAACGGCAGTTTTTGCGGCGGCTGCGGTGGATGTACCGGTTTTTTGCACGCCAGCTGCATCGAGGCGCGCAGCGGGCGACGCCGATGGCGGCGCGCCGGGCAGCTGCGTCTGCGCCGTCAGAAGAGGGGGTTCCGCACGAGGCGTGCTGCCGAGTGCGGGTGCCGGAGAGGCCATCGCCGTCGGCGTACCGGGCGCGGCGCCCTGCGGGTGAGCGGCGGGGAGGGCGGCCGCGCCGAACGGCAGCGCGCGCGAGCGCACCGTGACCATCTGCAGATTCGTGTCGATCTTCGCGCTGACTTCGGGAAGACCCGCGAGCGCTTCGCGCAGCGCCTCGACGAAGGTGCGCCCGCCCTGCCAGCTCACGGGCGTCTCCGCCCAGGCGCCGGCATTGGGCAGGTTGATGCTGTAATCGGCGGGAACGATGCGCTCGAGCGCTTCGCGCAGCGGGACGTCATGGCCGGCCGCGCTCACATTGCGTGCATGCAGCTTGCCGAGCACGTCTACGCGCCCGGCCGCGGCGGCCTGGCGCGGCGCGGCAACGGCCCGGCCAGGTTGGCCGACGCCAGCTACGAGGCCCGCCGTGACGGCGGTGCAGATCAGCGCGCGGCGCATGGCGCGACCCCATTGCATGAACCCCTCCGACAGACGCTTCCCGCGCGGGCGCGAGGGGCGTACGCTCTTTCGGCTTTACTTCCGTCGTGCCGATTCTTTAAAGTCACGAATGCGTCGTCATTGCAACGCTTCACGGACCCACCAACATGACCATTGAATCCAGCGGGTTGCGCGACCTCACGCGCGAAATTCTCGCGCTCGTCGATCTGCCCCAAACCTTCACCGACATCCACATCGAGCAGGATCGCCCGATCATGATCAAGACCCCGCAGGGCTGGATCGAGACCGGCGACAGCACGCCCGTGATGATGGAAGAGATGCGCCCGATGCTCGAGGCCATCGACGAGCAATGGGAAGCGCGACTCACGCAAGGCGCCATCGATCGCCCGTTCGTGCTCACGCGCTGCCGGCTGCGCTGCAACGTCTACCGCAGCTCCGGCGGCCGCAAGACCGTGATCTCGATACGGCGCCTGCCGCTCGAGCCGCTGCCGCTCGAAAAGCTCGGGCTGCCTGCCTACATTCGCACGATGCTCGATGCGACGAAGGGCATCGTGCTCGTGACGGGGCCGACGGGCTCCGGCAAAACCACGACCATCGCATCGCTGCTCGATCACATCAACCGAACCAGAAACAGTCATATCGTCACCATTGAAGAGCCGATCGAGTTTTACCTCGACAGCCGCCAATCGATCATTTCGCAACGCGAAGTTCCGACCGATACCCCGAGCTTTTCGGCAGGACTGCGTGAAGCGCTGCGACAGAAACCCGACGTCATCATGGTGGGCGAAGTGCGCGACCTCGAGACGGCCGAGACGGTGCTGCAGGCCGGCGAATCGGGTCATCTCGTCTTCGCGACCATGCATATCAACAGTGCCGCGAGCACGCTCTCGCGGCTGCTTTCCTTCTTTCCCGCCGAGCAGCGCGAGCGCCACGCGGCCTCGCTCGCGAATTCGTTGATCGGCGCGATCTGCCAAAGCCTCGTGCCGAGCGAAGACGGCCAGTCGTTCGTGCTTGCAAGCGAACTGCTCTTCAATACGAATCAGCAGGTGAGCAAACTGCTCGTCGATCCGGAAAAGATGCATTTCATTAGCGATTTCATTCGCCGCAAGGAAGACAACATGTCCCGTTCGTTGAACGAGCATCTCGCTTCGCTTGTGGCTCGCAACGCCATTTCCGCGCGCGATGCGATGCGAGCCGCCTATAACCGGATGGAACTTCATGAAATGCTCCTGGGTTCGGTGAAACGTTAGTGCCCGCTGAAAACGATTTGGATGCATCCGTCGCTTAAATTTTTCTTTCCGGTGGGCTCAAGCTTTTCTTAACCATCGGGTTCGCCCCAATCGTCAGCGTGCCGCGCATGGGATGGCGCAGCCTCGCGCGAGGCTTCGCAATCCGTGCGTTCGCTTCGGCCTCAGGGCACGGCGTCGATGCCGGACAGGCTATAAAGAGGTCACTGCCGCCTCGTGCTTCGCCTCGGGCGGTCCGCCTATCGCATCGAGACCGAGCGAGGAACACCATGCCTGTGACGGGACCCATCCATACCAATCCGTTCGTCGACGGCCTCAGTAGCAGCGACGCCCACGCGTCGCCTTCCACGTCTTCATCGAAGCCGCCGGCACCCACACTCTCGTCGTCGCGACCGCTCGCATCGACGGGCGTGCTCGGGCGCCTGAGCTCGCATTCCGCGCGGGCACAAGGCGCGCGCGTGAGCACCAACCCGTTCGACACGCCACGGGTTAGTACCAACCCGTTCGACACGCCGCGAGTCAGTACCAACCCATTCGGTACGCCACGGGTCAGTACCAACCCATTCGGTACGCCACGAGTCGGTGGTCATGAGCCTGCTTCGACGATGCGGCTCGGTACGAACGAAGCGGATCATCCCGCGGGCGATCCGTTGGCGAACGACGAGCCGGTCGCTGCGGCGGCAGAGCAGCGTGACGGCTCGGATCGCCCGCTCGTGGAGCCGGAGCCGGGCGTGCGTCTTTCGCCGCTGAAGATTCCCCCTCGCGCGTCGCTCGACGAGGAGTGGGGCTCGCCCGTGTCCGTGCTCGCCCCCGAGACGCCCCCAGTGTCTCCGTCGCTAGCGGGCTCGCCGCACGCAAGCCCTTCGCTGGGGCCGCGTGCCGATACGGCATCGGCATTCGCGAAGCTGCGCAACCGGCACGGGGTTGCTTCGCCGCGTGTCGCCCCAGATACGCCGCATACGCCGCATACGCCGGGGATCGACGCGGGACAGAGACACGAGGAGGCAGCACCCGACCTCGAGCCTGGCCAGGCGCCGCATGAGCAAGGCGCCACGGCGGCCCGGCCGGCGAAGCGGCCTCAGAACATGCCGAACGCGGCGGCCGAATTCGCCGAGGAAACGATGGAGTCGACCGGGCAGTTCATGACGCCCATGATCGAGGCCCAGATGTTCGCCGCCGAGAGCCAGATGTTCATATCGATGGTTCAAGCACAGGTCGACGTTGCCAAAGCGGCGGCGTCCGCCGTCTCGGATGCGGCGCGAAAGAGTTGAGCCCTGAATCAGAAGCCGTCGAAGGTAACAGACCGTCACAATCAATCGAAAACAAGACGCGCCATTGAGACGATGCATCCAACGACCCACACGTCGGAATGCAGATCCCCTCGATTCAGGAGCGCGTCATGTTCTCGAGCGTCTACTTCGTTCTTGCCTCTTCCCTCTATGCGGCCGATGCGCTGCCGGCGTATGCGCGCCTGAGCGCGGAGGGGCGTCTTGGCGAGGCCTGCGCAACGCTCGCTTCGCGAGCGGAGCGCGAAGATGAAGCCGCGGACCCCATCGTGCTGCAAGCCTATGCGGACATTCAGCTTGCGCTCGGCCGCCTGATCGAAGCCGAGGAAGGCTACCGCAAGGCGCAGCGCGAGATTCGCCAGTCGCGCGACGCGCTGCGCATCGCTTCGTGCCGCAACGCAGGCTGGCTGGCATTCTTCCAGGACCGTTTCAGCACGGCCGTGGCTTGCTTCAATCGCGTCCTGGAGGAGCCCGAGGCGAGCGCGGCGCAGCGGTTCGAGAGCCGTCTCGGCAAGTCGCTCATCCTCCTTCATCTCGGATGTCTGGGGGCGGTCGGCCAGCAACTCGACATGCTCGCGCAGACCGCCGAACAGGCGGGCGGCGGCGGCTTCGCCGAACTGGCCGCCGCGCTGCGCTACGATGCGCGCATTCAGCACGAACTGCGCGAAGCCGAACCGCTGCGCGACCACATCTACTGGCGCTCGGCTGCGCAAGGGGTTCTGCCCGACACGTTTGGCGCGATCGCGCCGGCGCCGTCGGCGGCCTCGATGCCGTTGCTCGCTCAGCGGCTCGAATACCTCGGATATTTGCAACGTTTCGCCTTTGGCGCGAAGGGGCTCAGCGAACGTCTCGATTCGCATCTTTCTTGGGCAGCCGCGAGCGGGCTTGCCGAATACCATCGCAGCCTTTGCCTCGAAATCTCCGTGGCTGCCGTCGCCGCGCAGGCCCCCCATACCGCGGAGACCATGCTCGGCCACTGCCGTGTCGGCAACGGCGTCGCTCATCAGCACAAGCGCTGGTATCTGGAATACATCTACTGCCTTTCGAAGGTGCGGCAGCAGCAGGGGCGTGGGCACGAGTCCACGGAACTGTACGGCCGTTACGCGCTGGCGTCGATCAGCCATGTGCGCGCCGACAGCATCCTGATGCCGGCCGTGACCGCCGAGGCCGCAAGCCCCGCGGGCGCCCAGCCGCGCGCCGACGACGTGAGCGCGCGGTTGCCTGCGAAGTACCGTCGCGCCTATCGCTATCTGATGGAGCATCTCGATCAGCGCGATCTGTCCGTGCGCGAGTTGGCCGCGCAGATCGGGGTGACCGAGCGCGCGCTGCAGGCCGCGTTCAAGACCCATCTCGGGCTTTCTCCGAGCGAACTGATTCGCCAGCGGCGTATGGAGCGTATTCGCGAGGAACTCACGCGCGAGGACGGCGGCGCTACCGGCGTGCTCGATGCGGCCCACAAGTGGGGCATCCAACACCGCTCGACGCTCATCAACAGCTATCGGAAGGTCTTTCAAGAGGCGCCCTCGGAAACGCTCGCGCGTTGACATGCCGGGCCGAGCCGCGCTGCTCAATCGTCGTTCATGTAGGAGGAGCTTGTCATGGAACCGGTCAAACCGCTCGATCCGATCGAGCCGTTCAATCCGCCGCGCATCATCGAGACCGAGCGTCTCTGGCTGCGTCCTTTCGTCGAGAGCGACGCCGAGCAGCTCTACTATGCGCTGCTCGGCGATCCCGAAGTGATGGAATGGCTGCCGCGGCGTACGCTCGAGTCGGTCGACGAGGCCATTCTCTATATCCGCGAGTGCGACACCGGGTGGAAAAACAAGACGATGTTCACTTGGGTGTTCGAGGACAAGCAGACGGGTCATTTATGCAGCATGCTCGAACTGCGTCCTGCCCTACCGCGTATCGAGCTCGGCGTGGCGTCGGCGCAGCGGCTTGCATGGCGCCGCCGGCGTGCATCGCTCGAAGCGTTTCGTAAAGTGCTCGACTGGACGATCGCACAGCCGAATGTCTACCGTGTCTACGCTTGCTGCGCGCCGTACGGCAAGTCGGCTCCGACCATGGAAAAGCTCGGTTTCAAGTACGAGGGACGGCTCGTCAACTGGGAGCCGCGGCCCAATCGCGGCCTGATCGCCGACGACGCGTTGCTCTATGCGCTGACGCGCACGCCACCGGCAGCTGCGCAGACGATCGCGGCGGACGATGCGGTTTCGGCCCCGACGCCGGCGGCCGGCGAGCCGCACGAACCCTCCACGCAGGAAGATAGGCGTGACGTGCTGCCGGCCTGATTCGCGAAGTCGAGTGGGTCCCGTGCGAAAGCACGGGCCTGCAGGCGGGCGGTTGGTCGGTCGATCGGCCGATCGGTCGATGGCAGGCTCGTTTCGCCAATGCCGCCAATGGCGCTAATGCCGCCGATACCGAAGACGTTCCAATGCCGCTAATACGGCCGACGCACGAGCGAGGTCGACGCATTAATGCGGCCGATGCCGTCCTTCGTGCAGCCATTGCGACGCCAGTCGCTTAGGACACGGCACGCGCGATGCGGGCCACGCGATGCGGATTCCTATGCACGATTGATTGCATTGAACCGTTGCGCTCCCGGCGGTAGGTCAAGCTCGCGCTCTCGCTGCCGCCGGGAGTCCGGGCCGATGGGTTATCGGCTGCCGGAATTACTGGCCCGTTGCCGGCTGATGGGTGTGCTGCGGTTGATGCTTGTGGTGCTTCGACGAATCGTGGCCGTGGTCCTTGGACTCGGTCTTCTTCGGCTCAGTCTTCTTCGGCTCGGGCTTGTGCTTCGGCTCGGCCTTCTTCGGCGCGGGCTTGTGCTTGCCCTGCATGTTGCCGAGGTGGTTGTCGAAATCCTTGCCGAACAGCTTCGACGGATCCTGGCCCGGGTTGAACTGCGTGGGCTGGGACAAGGGGAGGGAAGTCGGGGTGATCGTGGTGGGGGTGACGCCAGCCATCTGGATTCTCCTGCGTGTTGAAGATTGTGACCGGACGACGCCGATACGCGGCGCCGCGCTGCGAAAACAGTCGTTGCGCCGCAAGCGCGAGGACTGTCCTTGCTCAGTGTCGTGAATCCGCCTCTCTTCGCCCGCACTGGGAGCGAAGACAGCACTTCGTATGCGAAGCCACCCGCATCTTTCAACGCAACCATCGCAGCAGCGGCTCCATGGCCTCGTCGCCGTAACCCAAGCCCCAGCACTCGCGACGCACGATGAGCTCCAGGTTGCTGCCCTGTGCGGACGGATTGTCGACGATCGCGGCGACGAAGGCGCCGTCCTCGATGCGCTCGACCGCCCACACGCAAAGCGCACCCGCCGCGCATAGAAGTTCGAAGCGCAGCATCTCCTGCTCGAAGGCCTTGCCCTTTTTCTCGCGTATCCAGGGCACGCGGGCCGCGACCTCCGCGTTCTCCAGCAGCGTGCGGCAAAGCTGCACCGCTTCCTGTGCCGCGATGATGAATACCCGCAACCGAGGTGTAATGAATTTCCACTCGAAATCGTCCCCGTGTTCTGCCATTTCGTAGCGAAGTCCTTTGTTTGTCGTTGTACGAAACCGGGAACGATCCGACGAATCGGCCGCCTTCAGCCCCGGAAACGCGCAGCGACGGCGCATGACGCGAATTTTTTGTCGGGCCCGCAACTTTTTTGGCGCCAAGGCGCACTTACGTGTCACGTACCAGGCATTCGCCCGGATCACTCTCGAGCCAAGCGATGATTTTTTCCACCCACGGTGACCCGACTCACCTACGCGTCTGGGCATTGCTGCCATCGGTCGTCAACGGCACGGCATCCGCGGACGAGCGCAGCGACGTGGAGCGCCATCTGTCCGGCTGCCCCGCATGCCGCGAAGAGCTCGCGTTCCAGCAGCGGCTGTATACGGCGATGACAGCGAGGCGAGCAACCGTCGGCCCTGACCTCGAAGCCGGGCTCGAACGGCTCCTCGAGCGCATCGGCCAACATCCCGGCGCGCAGTCCCCCCCGCGCGCCCGTCGCGGGGCGCAACGTTGGTCGGCGAGCGCGCTCGCCTACGGTTTGGCCGCGCTGCTCGTACTCGGGGCCGGCGGCACGGCGCTGTTCCGTTCGGGGCTCGGCGATGCGGTTCGGCCCGCCGCCTATCGCACGCTGTCGTCCGGCTCGCCTGGGCTCGAGCAGCCTCGGGCGCCGCGCGCCACGATCCGGCTCGTCGTCGACGACACAATGCCCATCGGCCGGCTGCAGGCATTGCTGACGTCGCTTGGTTTGCAGATCGTGGGCGGCCCGGGCGCGAACGGCATCTATTCGCTCGCCCCTGCAGCGGGTGCGGGCACGGCCAATGTCGACAGACAGATCGATACGCTGCGCACGGCGCCCGGCGTGCGTTTTGCCGAGCCGATCGAATACGGCGGCTCCTGACCGCCGGCCCGTACTTCGTTTCCCCGTTCGCGTCTTCGCCGGCTGCCGCACCGCGGCGCCGGGAAGGGCGCTACCTTGATCATGCGCCGGCGGTGGGCATCAAGACCCGTGCCGCGATGTCGGGCGCATCGCAACGTGAACGTTCGGGGGAACATGAACATGAGTTTTTTGCGCAATGCCTGGTACGTCGCCGCCTGGAGCGGCGAGCTTTCCGTCGAGGCGCCGATGCGGCGCGTCCTGCTCGGCGAGCCGGTCGCCCTCTTTCGAGACAATGACGGCCGGCCGGTAGCCTTGGCCGACCAGTGCCCGCATCGGTTCGCGCCGCTTTCGCGCGGCCGCGTGCGCGATGGGGCGATCGAGTGCCCGTATCACGGGCTTGCTTTCGACGGGACGGGGCGCTGCGTGCACAATCCGCACGGCGATGGGCGCATTCCCGAAGCGGCGCGAGTGACGTCCTATCCGCTTATGGAGCGCTACGGCGCCGTATGGATCTGGATGGGCGAGCCGCAGCACGCCGCCGATACGCCGCTGCCCGATTTCGGTTACCTCGATCCGACCGAAAACGAAACGAGCGTCGGTTATCTGCTCACGCGCGCGCACTATCAACTCAGCGTCGATAACTTGCTCGACCTCAGTCACTTTCAGTTTCTTCATCCCGATACGCTCGGCACGCCATCGATCACGGCCGGCTCGATGAACTTCGACGACGACGGCGAAACGGTTTGGGCGCGGCGCGCAACGCACGGCGAGCATCTGCGCGATGCGGTCGCGCTGCCTTTCGGCGTGCCCAAGGGCGTGCCCGTCGATCGCTGGATGGACGTGCGCTGGAACGCCCCGGCGCTGATGTCGATCGAAGTGGGCGCTACGATTTCGGGCCTGCCGCGCGAGTTCGGCTTGACGTCGTTCTCGGGCCACTTTCTGACGCCCGAGACCGAGGCGTCGACGCACTACTTCTTCGGTTTCGGATTGCCGAAGGCGCTGGGCGCCCGCGCGAGGGAGGTGGTCGAGTATGCCGTCGAGATGCTGATGGGGCCGTTTCGCGACGAAGACCTGCCTATGCTGGAAGCCCAGCAACGAGCGTTGGGCGAGCGCGACTTCTGGTCGGCTCGGCCGCTGATGCTCCCCATCGACGGCGGAGCGGTTCGCGCACGCCGCATCATGGAGCGCAAGCTCGAGGCCGAGCGTGCGAAGGGCGCTGAGACCGCAAGTATCGAGACCGCGGACACCGAGACCGCAGATCGCGGTCGCTGCAACGAGCATGCGCCAGGGCACACGTGCGCCGGCCATCGTCGTGAAGTGCGGTTCGTGCAGATGCGCTGAGCGAGCTCGGGTGCCATCGTGAATGCTGTCGTACCCAATGTCCTGTTTTTGCCGGCGAGCGGCTCGCGCAATGTCTTGCGGCAAGCGTTCCCCCGATTGCCTCGAGGCGAGCCGTCGGCGGCTTTTTCTATCGCGGCAGCGTGCGGTCGGCCACCGCACGCGCTTCGACGCTATAGCTGATCCCAGCGGGTACGACGATGCGGGGCCACCAGCCATCCTGCCCGATCCACGGGATTGCGCCCTTGCAAAGGGGACAGCACGCCGCGCTCGTGGGCTGCGTCGTGATCGTCCTGGTCATGCTTTCGATCGGCGCGAGCACGTTGTTCGGCGGCCGCGAGGATGCGCAGGAGCGCGCCATGGCGCTATCCAGCAGTGCATTGCCCGCCATGGAGCGCGCGCTCACGCAGGTGCTGCACGGCTACGACGCGACGCTCCAAAGCGTCGCCGCCAGGGCGGGCGGCATCGAGGCGCAGCGGTTGCGTACTCCGGGGCGAACGCTTTTCAGCGGGTTGACGCCGCTTCCTTGCCTCGGCTCGATCGTCGTGCGCGACGAACATGGCCTGCTCGTCGCCGATTTCCCGGCCGCCGCGGGCACGATGTCGCACGCCGATGCCGGACCCGAGCGGCGACCCTATCTCACACCGGAGCGTCGCGACCCGGGCCTCGGACTTGACGCCGACGCTGCACACCGAGCCGGGCAACCGACGATGCTGATGCTGAGCCGCCGCGTCGAGAAACGCAACGGCGCCTTCGGCGGCGTCGTGACGGGGGCGGTGGACCCGACATGCTTGCGGCGCTTGCTTCCCGATCTACCCGGCGGGCCGCGCGGGCAGGTGGCGCTGCTGCAGGTCTCGGATCGAGACGAGAAGCCCAGACCCGATCGTTCCGACACCGTCGTCGGCCTCGACGAGCAAGGCACCGAGCCGCTCAGTGTCATGCCGGCGAGTGTGAAGGGCGCTTTCTCGGACGACATGCCCGTGCAGGGCGAGCGGCGCCTTTATTTTTTCAAGCACCTCGACGGGTTGCCCCTGATGCTGGCCGTTTCTTTTGCCGAGGACGATGTCTATCGCGCCTGGCGCGCGCACGCGCTGGGTACGGCCGCCTTCATACTCGGGTGTACGGTCGTCTTCCTGGGCCTGGCGGGTTATCTCGCGCTGCTGATCTCGCAGCGCGACCGGATCGTGGCCAAGCTGCAGCAGCTCGCGCGCCAGGACGAACTGACACGGCTCGATAACCGCCGCTCGTTCGACGACCGGCTCACGACCGAATGGCACCGGGCCGTGCGCGACGGGCGGCCGCTCTCGATACTGTTCGTCGATATCGATCACTTCAAGGACTACAACGACCGCTATGGCCACCAGGCCGGCGATGCGGCGCTGACGGCGGTGGCCCGTTGCATCGCGGCGAACCTGCGCCGGCCTGCCGACTTTGCGGCGCGCTACGGCGGAGAGGAGTTCGTCGTGGTCCTGCCCGACACCGACGAGACGGGCGCCCATACGGTGGCGCAGACGCTGCGCCGTGCGGTCGACGAGCTCGACGTCGATTGTCCCGGCGCCGGACGCCACGTTACGGTCAGCATCGGTGCCGCGACGAGGGGCGCGCACGCCGAACGCGGGCCAAGCGCGCTCGTGAAAGCGGCGGATGAGGCGCTCTATCTGGCCAAGGCCGCGGGACGCAACAGGGTACTCATGGCCGAGCTTGCCTGAGGTCAGGCCGCCGATACGCGCGCGGACTTCGCCGCATAGGCGGCGGCTTCGTGCGCGGCGCATCGGTCGCTGCCAACTTTTTCCATACTCCGCATACATGGCGCATAGGTGTCTGGCCGCTCGTTCCGCGCGGCAGGGGCGCCATCGCGTGCGCCGATCCGCAGGCGGAAGTGTCGAGGAGCATGGGACATGAAAATTGGAAACTTGATTTCGGCTTGCTTCGGCGGCGCGAGCGGCGCCGACCGTGTAAAGACGAGCAGCAAGCGCACCACCGCGTCGTCGAGCCGGCGCTTGTCCGGAAGCAATGTGCTGAGCAAACTGAGTTCGCTCGGCAAAGGCAGCAGCAAAAAGAGCAAGGGCGACGCAGGGGCGAGCATGGAGCGCACGCCTTCGTACGATCCGCTCCCCTCGGCCCTCGTCGAGGATGCCGTAGCATATTTGCGCGGCGGCGGCCAATGGCAGGGCGCCTCGCATGAAACGCTGCCCAATGCGCCTGGGCACACAGGCTCCTTCGCCGAGTTGGCGGCCCATACCGCAGCGCGCGATGTCGCGTTGCAGAAGGCCGCGCATGCAGTGCAAGCGATCCCGGAAATATCGGCGCAGGAGATCGAGGCCGGCGGGGGCGCGCATGGCATCCTCTCCGGTTCGGCGTTCGTCCCTCGGCCCGCCATGCAGTCCGGCGAGGCGCTGCTCGTCGAGCAACAGCGCGAGATCGACCCCGCGCCCGTGCGCGCATGGCTGGCCAACCGCGGGATCGAGACCGTGCCGAACAGCGGCACCGGCATGAACTGCCTGCTGATCTCGCTGCTGCAGCATGCCACGGGCCGTTACGACAAGGTGTTCGAGCCGAAGCTGGCCGACGAGGCGAAAAAGTGCCGCGCGGTGCTCGAGCAAGCGCACCCGGAGATCGCCGAAAGCGACCGGATGCTGTATGCGGACGAGCCGGCGATCAAAGCGGCGCTGGCCTACATCAACACCCGCTGTGGCGCGAACCTCGACGTGCACTGGGTCGAACCGCATGCGGATGGTCATCCCGTACGCTGGCTGCGTTCGAGTACCGGCGAAGACCCCGTCGCGATCATCCGCTTCGGCGAACACTTCGAGGCACTGCGCTCGACGGCAAGCAACGAACCGCCCGATCACAAAACCGGCGGCAGCATGCGCGGCGGCGGCACCCGGCTCGATCGCGACGACTCGGGCTCGCTTAGCTCGGGCAACGACGTGACGTACACCGACTTCGCCAAACGACTCGGCATTCACCACGGCAGCAGCGGCGATCTCAGACCTCCCAGCGAGTTCGATCTAGGCGACTACGAAGATGACGGCTTCAGCGACAGCGGCCATTTTTCGATTCCGCTCGGTGGCCACGACGAGGAGCACGTGAGCGAGAGCGAGTTTGAGACCGAGGTCGATGAGCCCCCGACCGGCGATGGTCGATTGACCGAACCGTCGGGTGGGGCCGGTGCGCTCGGCAAGGTGAAGCAGGCGATCAAGGACGGCATCGCCGTCATGCGCGATCCGGACAAGCGCTATTACCATGGCTTCGGTGTCACGTCGACGACGACTTCGACCCCGATCCGCAGCAACACCTGGACGCCGCAACCGAAGCCCTACACGGGCTTCCGCTACGACAACGACGCGGCGGTCGGCCTGCAGTTCAACGAAGACGCGCTTCCTCCGGGGACCGAGCGCGCGGCATTGCGCCAGCGGCTCGTGCAGCTCGCGCAGGACAAGGGCCTGACGGAGCACGAGGCCGGGCGGCTCACGCAGTCGCTCAAGAGCGCATTCGGCACGAGTGCGGACCCCGCGCGCGACGCATTGGCGGCGCTCGACATGCTGCCCGACACGAGCCTCGTGGACGGTATTCGCTCGGTCGGTTTTCGCCGCCTGTCGCGTCCGGCCGTTATCGACGGTGTCTGGACGCTGGCGCAGCACATCGTCACCCCGAGTTCGATCGAGGGCGGCAACCGTCCGCTGCACGACGACATCGGCGTACGGCTGATCGGTAAGCTGGCCGCGCCCTCTGTGGCCTCGCGCCCGGCTGGCGCCGAGCCGGTGCTCGCACAAGCGGACGCCGCGATGGTGGGGGAGTGGATGGCCGTGTTTCTGCGGGCGTCGCGCGAGGCGCTGGCCGAAGCCGACCCCGCCGGCGTGCGCGGCAGCGATCCTGCCTCGGTGTTCGCCACCGGCCGCCTCGGCGAGGCAACCCGGGGCCGCAGCGTCGTACACAACTGGCCCGGCCGCGGCGGCACGCCCGTGCCGAAGGATCTCACGCGCGCGCAAAAGGCGCTGCTTGCCGCCAAGAACCAGCTCATGGCGTGGTGCGATCACGTGACTGATCCCGCCAACGCCGGCACGGCGTTCACGGTGGACAAGGCCGCCGCAAAGGCGATGAAGCCGTTCGCCACGACGGTCGAGACGCCTGAGCCGACGCGCGTTGCCGTGTCCGGCCGGCCGGAGGAGCCGGCGATGACGCATCCTGTGCTCGAAGAGCCATCGCGTGCACGGCCGCGCGAGGCGCCGCCCGAGCTGGAAATCCTGTCCCGGCTCAACAGCGAAGGGGCATTGAAAGCCGTCTTCGACGAGAATCCCGATCTGCTGCGAGGGACCCAGCGCCCGGCATTGTTCGAGGCGCTCAGCGCGCTGCGGCAAGAAAAGATCGAGACCGAGGGGCTGACGCCGGAACAGATCAAGGCGCAAACGGACGCGCAGGCGAACAAGCTGACCGGCCCCGAAACCGTGATGCTGACGCACGCCCTCGATCTCGCGTTCGGCAAGGATTTCGATCCGGCGGGACAGGCGCTCGTCGCGTTGCGGGCGCTGCAATGCACCAACTTGCTCGACGGCCTGCGTCAGGTGGGCGGGCATGGGCCGGCGTCGGCGGCGCCGGAGGGCGCGGACGGCGCATGGCGTCTCGCGCAGGAAATCGTGCAGATTCCCGGGGGCTTCGACAAGCGCTTGATCGCCAAGCTCACGCCCGCGTCGGCGGTACCGCGCGACCCTCGCACGCATGCCTCGGTGGCCGACAAGGAGCGGCTCGTGCTCAATGTTTTCCTCAAGGCCTCGCAGCGCCTGCAGCAGGAAACCATCGCATCGGCTGGCAACAAGGTCGTGCCTGCATTGAAGAACGACCCAGCCTCGATCTTCAGTCACGGCCGGCTTGGCGACGCGACGCGCGGGCGCAGCGAGCAAGACTGGCCCGGCCGGGACGGCACGGCGGTACCGCGGAACCTGTCGATCGCGCAAAAGGCGCTGCTCGCCGTACGCGACGAGTTGCGCGCGCTGGACGAGCATGCTGCGGATCCCGAGCGCCTTGCCACGCCGTTTACAAAAGGCACGCATGGTTGCCGGTTTGCGATTCCGATGTTTCGTAACCGCATCGTGACCGACGAGGCGCGCGATCTGAACGGCAAACCAAGCGAGTTCCGTGTGATCGAATCACGCGTTGCCAAGGGCTTCGGCAAGCACGTGGACCGCGCTATGCGCAACCCCACGGGCTGGAGCAAGTTCAAGTCCGATCTGCGGCGCATCGTGTCGCCGTTCACGGGCAAGAGCCCGTTCGTCACGCACAACCATATCGCCGAGGAATCGCCGGCGCGCGGCATGGGCGTCGTCAACCAGGGCGGCACCCACGCCGCGCGCGCCCAGGCCGACATGATGGAGGCCGTGGCCGCGGCGATCGACGCCATCCCGCAGTTGAAGCGGGACGCCGTGCGCGACGATGAGCACGGCAACGGCGCATTGCGACTGGTCGTGCGCGCGGAGGTCGCGAGGCAGGTGAAGGCGCAGGCGCTTTTCATGACGCGCCATTCCACGCCGAAGCGCCTGACCAATTTCACGAAAGACAAGCTGATCGCCAAGCTGGTCGACGAGCTCGCGCCATCGGCGCCGGGCGACGCCGACGAAGCCGAACGCGCCGCCAATCAGGGCCTGCGCGACGGGCTGAGAACGCGTGTCGCATCGATCGTCGATCAAGAGAACCGGGAGGTGTTGACGCCGCACACGTTGCTGCGCTGGGCGGCCGATATCGGCGGCCCCGGCAGCCCGATCGCGGCCCAGAGGCTCGTGGCCAACGAGGCTGCCGATCCGCGCTGGCGAGCGTTCAGCAAGGACTTCATGCTGCTCGAGAAGGGCAGCGAGCCTCCGATCGCGATGGAGCCGTTCAAGGGCAAGGAGCGCAAGGACGTGGCGGATATGCTGGCCAAGGTCATCGCCGCCGAGGAACTCGGCTCGGCGGTCACGCTCGACAACGCCGGCAACGTGACGCTGACGACGAAAGGCATTCAAGACACCATCACCGCGGTGCTGTCGGGATTCGTGGCTAAAGTCCACGTCGATCTGGGCGGCGGCTTCGTACGCACCGTGCAGTTCGAATCCTCGAACACCACCGACCGCAGCCAGGTGCGCGTCACCGTGCAGACGCTCAAGAAGGTGGAGACGGGCGTGGGCGGCTCGCTCGGCACCGGGCCGGTGCCGCTGAAGGGTTCGATCGACGTGGGCTATGCCTATGACGTCGTGCACCAGGAAGGCGCCGTGCTCGGCTTCCCGCGCAATCTGACGGGCGGCTCGCCGGGCGATCGCGCGGCCAGCGAACGCAAGGCCGAGCTCGTCAAACTGCTCGTCAACCATCCCGCAGTGGGGGGCGCAGGCGGCGACTACGCGCGGCCTGGCAACGAGGAAGACAGGCGCTCGCTAATCAAGACCGCGTTTCATGTATTCGGCGACGATCTCTCGATCGGCTACTTCGAACAAACGCGCAGCGATCATACCGGGTCCGGCTCGCTCGGTGCCGTCCTCGGTCTCGAGGGGCTCGATCTCGACGTCTTCGGGCATCAGATCGCGGGCGTGGTCGGAGCAGGCATCGATGGGCGCTACGAAGGCGCCACGATGCGTTACCGCGACCGCTCCGGCTTCCTGAGAACGGAGCGCGACACCTCGCAAGGGGCGTGGCACGGCGGGGTGCACGGCGGGCTGACCGGTGTGCTCGGGCTGGAGGCGATCGACCCCGACCCACACGCCTCGCCGCCCGACCCGGTATCCGACGTTCTCGGGATGCCGACGGCGCTCTATTCGGCCAGGGCGGATGTTTGGCGCAAGGGCGTGACCTACCAGAGCAGCGCGATCGTCCAGGATGGCGAGGAGCATCCGACGAGCTATGCCACGCACACGTACCTGCGGCCGGCGGACTTCATCCGCAACACGCGCGATCTGCTCCCCGAGATGGCGGAAGGCAAGAGCCGCAAGTTCTTCGGGGCCGAATACAACCACGACGATCCGGCGGTCCGTGCCGAGCGGCTCGCGGTAGAAACGGCATACCTGAAGGAGTTCTCGGCCTGGGCCGTCAAGCAGCGCGATACGACGGCCACGCCGCAGATCTATTACGAGTTCGACGCCAACGTGGCAACCTCGAATCAGTTGCGGGCCTACGAACACGTCATGGCGCGCAGCGGCAGGCTGGCCGAGGCGAAGCAAGCCCGCAGCGACATCGAGACGATACACGCCGACCCGCGTTATCGCGAAGCCCACTTCGTGACGTATCCGCAGCACCAACAAGAAGGGCGCACGGTCGGCGTCAACGGCGTCTTCGGCGTCACCTACGCCGGCGCGGGCAACCGCGCGCAGCAGGTGCTCACGTTTACGTGATCGCGCCTACCTGCCGAGGCGGCCCCAAGCGCGGTACGGGGGCGCCCGGCGGTGCGTGGCGAATGCTTGCGCGGGTGGGTGGCGAGCGCCTGGAGTTGCCGCCGCGCCGATGATGTCGAATACTTCCGGCTGCGATAGGTCGTTTTCCGCCGGGAGTGGCTGTGAATCTGAAATTTCTCGAGACGTTCATTTGGGTGGCGAAGCTGCGTAGCTTCAGCCTCGCGGCGGACAAGCTGCATTCGACACAAGCTGCGATTTCGAGTCGCATCTCTTCGCTCGAGGACGATCTCGGCAGCAAGCTGTTCGTCCGCGATCCGAAGGGCGTGAGCTTGACCCGCGAGGGCGAGCGCGTGCTTCAGCATGCCGAAGAAGTTTGCGAATCCGTAGAGCGGCTGCGAGCCTCGCTCGCCGACGGCTCGCTCGCCGCCGGCGCCGTCCGTATCGGCGCAATGGACAGCGTCATCCACTCCTGGTTCGTCGATTTCGTCAAGGACGTCGCGCAGCACTATCCGAACCTCGACATCGAGGTCACGTCGGATACCGCGCTCAATCTCATCGACCAATTGCGCCGCGGCGCCCTCGATATCGTCTTCCAGACCGACATGCTGCGTGACGAGACGATCCGCAGCGCCGAGTTGCTGCGTCTGCCGATCTCCTGGGTGGCGTCGCGCGAGCTGGCGCCGCTCGATACGGCCGCCGGCGATACGCCCGAGCAGGCGCTGCGTACGCTGAGCGGCACGCAGCGCATTATTACGTTCTCGCGCCATTCCCGGCCGCATCAAGATCTGCTGCTGCTGCTGCGCGCTTACGGCATCAACGACGCCCGTGTGAGCTGCGTCAACTCGGTGGCCGCCATGCTGCAACTGACGCAAGCCGGCTTCGGCGTCGCCGCGATGCCGCGCGCGCTCGCGCTCGAGCGGATCGAACGCGGCGAGCTGGCCGTCATCGAGGGCCCCGTGTCGCCTCCGCCGATGCCGTTCGTCGCGGCTTGGCGCGACGGCATCGAGTGGGCGCAGCGGCTCCTCGAGATCGCGTCGGTCACGACGCGCCGTGCGGCGGAGCGGTTCGGGGAAGGCGCGGTGTGACCGGCGCCGCCAAGCGGACACAGCAATGCCCCGCAGCAGGAATACGCGGTGTGCACCTCGAACCATGCGACGGCCGGCTGCTCGTCAAGGACCGTCTGATGGTGCCGAAAGCGCAGCCCGATACCTGCCCGGGCAGGGACCGGGCGCAGCGTCGGGCTGTGCGGTGCGGATACGCTCATGGCGGGGTGAGCCGTCAGCCGGCCTTGAGCTTGCCGCCCGCGATCTTGCCGCAGTCGCCGGCCGGCAGCAGCACGAAGGACTTCGGATCACGGGCCTGCGTGGCTTGCCCCGCGCACGAATGCGCTCCCTCGGCGCAGTCATTCTTGGCGACCGCGTTCGCGCCGTAGCATTTTCTTCGAACCTTCTTCGCAAGCATCCCATCTCGAAATAACAGGATAGTGCTGGCGCGAGGGCGTCAGCCAGAAGAATGGCGAAGCCAGAGATATGCCCCGAAGGACGCCACAAGGACGACGCAAGCGGTATAGAACGCGATGGACGAGCGGAGCACGTCCAGCTTGCTGGGTGGGGTGTCGTCCTCGTTGTCCAGATTCCAATAGTCGTAAAGCCATTTCCCGTGGCCGGTGACATTGACTATCAGCACTACGCCCGAGCCCACCATCAGGCAGAAGAGGAGAATAAACACAGGCGTCGACATGGTCAGATCATAGTTAGCTTACTTGGCCATCCAGCGATTAAATTCCTCCAACTCGTCTTGGTAGACGTCGTTCGCAAATTCCGCGGCCATACCACCGAGGTTAGCGCCGATGAGCACCACGGCTGCGGCGCAGATCGGCTCCGCTGGGCCGCAAATAAACGAGACGCCCACACCAGCAATCCCGCCGACCAACAGGCCGCCCGGGTCCCCCGCGCGGCGCGTGGCTCTTGACCTTGACGCCGGCGAACGGATTCGCAAGGACATGGCGTTGCTCGACCAGCCAGCGGAACAGCGCGGACAGGACATTCAGTCCGTACGCCGCTGATCGGGGCGACAGCGCGCCGATGAACGGTCGCCATTCGACACTGTGCCGCGGCCGCGACGGCCCGACCCAGCGCTCGCGTGGCGTGGGCCGGCGCAGGAATGCCGGTACGCGATCGCGTCGTCAGTGGTGAGCGACGACAGCGCTCGGCCACGTCTCGATCGCGCGCGCCACGGTGTCGGCCGACACGTCCATGAAGCACTCCGACTTCCACATTGGCCTTGAATTCCTCGGCCCCGCCGGGTTCCTTTGGCGCTGCACCGACGTCGGTACCCGCACCGTCGTCGCAGTGTGTCTCGGTCACGACGATCCGAACTGGTATCGGGGCCCGCCGTATGTCGCAACTGAAGAGCTGTTCGACGAACGAGGGATCGAGAGTTGCCACCTGACGGAGGATGACGCGCTGCGTGCAGCTATCAAGGAAGCCGATACGTCAGGCCACCCCGGTTACCCCCATGGCATCGTCAACCGCATGATGCGCGCCCGCCGCGAAGCCGGCCTCCCACCTTCACATAAGGGCGTGCTGCGCTTCGATCGGCGCTCACCCGATGGCGAAGTCCTCCATCCGTACGCTGGCCGTCGACAAGGTGGGCAATGGTTCGTACTGCTTTATCTGCCGTTCCCTCAGAGGTTCGATGAAATGCCGGAACGGGATTTCATCGCCTTGCCGATCGCGACGGCCGCCGACGTGCGCGCCCGCGCCGACCGAGAACGCGCAAAATAAACGACTCTCAGATATCCGCGTATCGTGGCAGCAGATCCTGATCGACCAGGCGGATCTCGATACGGTTGGCGATCTCGATATGCTCGGGGTTGTCCACCGAGAACATCTCGTCTGTAACGCTCACGATGATCGTGCCGGTTTGCTTTCTGCCGGCTTCGGGCACGGGGATCAGCGCCCGTGCCTCGGGCACCTGCTGCGTGGTGATGACCTTGGGCAGGTAGAGCATCCAGCCGACTCCAGGCTTGTCGTCAAACACCTGCCTTTCGAAGTAACCTTTCGGTGAGGCCTCGACCACTATCGGGCTGAACGTTGCAACGATCACTTTGATCACGCTCGCGAGATCATCGGCCGTCGCGTAGCATGCCGGCACACCCAGTCGTACCGAGAGAGTGTCGGGCAAGGCTTTCGCGTCCGACACGTGGCACGACATGGACGCGCCTTCGTCAGGTCCAGTTTTGCCATTCCAAATTGCAGCATGCGAGACCTTGGATTTTCGCCCTTTAAATTCCTCAGCGAGGACTGCAATCGCTGGTGTTGAGGGCGCGCCGTCGGCGTCGAAGGCAGGATAGAGCAACGCTTCGTCGAGCGTATCTCCCTTCAGATGCCAGTTCGCACGCTCCATCAGTGAGCTCCTGGTCGCGAGGACATCCACGATCGCTGATTCGCTCGCGAGCATTGCCGAAAAATCGCGAGACGACAGCGATGCGTCCCGGAACATTGCGTTGATTTCCATGGCCGTTACGGTTGATAGATGGACAGGACGCCCATGCGTGCAAGCAGCGGGGCCATTTTGCGTTGCGCGAGCGGCGTCTGGAAGTACCAGTTCAGCCGCGCTGGCGGGTTCGAGCGCACGGCAGCGCCTTGCGCGATCGCCTGGTCCTGCATGGACTCGAATCCTTTGAAAAAGTCCTCTGCTCCGGGTATCGAGCCGTCAAGGAACTGGTCGTAGTTGCCCTTGGTCTCCTGAAGCAGGCAGTCGCCAGGCTGAAAACCATCGAAATCGATGTCGAGCCATTCCCACTCGTCGCTCCAACGACACTCCTCGATATCGAACGCAAAGCCGGTGATGCGCGCCTGATAGCGATAGGAGTTCCAGTTCACGCCGTGTTTTCGCCGGATCTTGATACCGGCCTCGGGCGGGCATTTCTTGCAGCTCTCCCCGGTGCGCGGCAGTGTGCGTGCGACAGGCGCAGCCTTGCTGTCTTCCTTTGCTGTGTCACCCGACAGGCTAGCCGTTCCCGCCGTTGCCGCTCCGCCCAACAAGGCGGCGCCAGCGCGCGCCAAGACCGGCCCAAGCTCCGCTACCGCGGCTTCCAGTCCGGTCAACAATAGTCCCGCCATTTATCGCTCCCCCTACGAACTCAGGATGTTGAATTTTCCAGCGCATGACGCGCAGATAATCATGAAACCGCTCGTCGGCCCAACGGCCAGGACGTGTCAGCCGGGCGCGTGTGGCCGGCTTGTCGTAGAAACCCGGCGTGTAGGCCTCAATGCCCAGGAATGCAACAAGGTTGTCGTCGTCCCGAATGCCCAAGGTGCGTGCTGCCTGGAAGGCACGCCAGAGCCTCGGCGACAACGCTGCATCCGCGGCAAGCGGCGGGTCGGCCTTCACGAGATCCTCTCGCACCCGTTCGACGAAACCCCTGGCGTCAATCTCAGCGAGTGCGGCTGCCTGTTCGGCGGTCAACTCAAGCATGTGGATGGACCCTCATCAGATCGCCGTTGATCTGGACCAGCCAGTCGAACGTCGGCACGAACAGTTCTGCTCGCTGGGAAAACGACAGCAGCCGGGCGATCTCGCCGACGACGCGCGCATCGTAGAAACGTAGCAGCGCCGTACGGCCGTCCGGCATCCGAACGTCCAACCTCTCACGTAGTTCATGAGCGAGCCCGCGGAACGGATACGCGCTGATGAGCCACGACACACCCTCAGCGCCTGCGGCCAGCTCGAGCAGCGCGCGCCGTACGTCGATCGGCGCCTGAGCAACATCGATCAGCCACGGGCCGGCATCGGCCAGCGAGGCGTCGGCCGTGCCATCGAACAGGGCGATGGTGGCTGCGGATCGTTCAAGCGCGGGCGAGCCAGGCGCGCGTGCATAGAGCAGCGCATCGACGAGGGCGTAGAGCCGAACTGGTAATGAGATCTGCGGCTGGCGTTGCGCAAAATACTGTTCGATTTTCGATGGCGCCACCTGCTACCCCCGCATCACGGTCGTTGCGCCGCTCTCGGCCGCCGCTTTCAGGCATTCCAGGCAGAGTGTCGGGCTGGGGGACAGCGGTTGAGCCGCCGATGCTGCGGATGCCACCGCGGCGGGGCCGATGTATGAATCGGCCTCGCCGTCATCCGTGATCGTCGAGGAGGACTGGGATGCGATCAGGACGGCGCCGCATGCGGTGCGCATGCCTTCGACGGCCGTATCGCGGCCGTTCATGCGATGTGGGTAACGCCGGCCCAACAGGTCCGGCAAAATCGGGAAGACGCCCTTACAGCGCGGGCAGGAAACCTGATGCCCGACGCCCGCGATGCATCTGCCGTCTATCTTGTCGGTGGGACTTCCTTCGATAACCTTGCCGCCATGCGACGTAGTATCGCCTTCGCAAATGATCGCGCGTGTTGCCAAGTGGCCCTCTCTCAGGTGTTCTTTTGTATGAATTTACCATGAGCGATAGTGCATGCCTGCGCACCCGTCGAGCGGGCCAACGAGTCTTGCGGCGCTGCGGTGGCTGGATCAGTCGCCCGCGCCACTTCAGGCGAGTGTGCGCGACGTGTGCTTTGCTCGCTTACGCGCCCCGTGCGTTTGCGTCGCCGGTTGAAACGACAGCCGCAGACCGAGCGCGCCCGCGATCTTCAGTACGGTCGCGAAGCTCGGATTGCCTTCGCCAGACAGTGCCCGGTAAATGCCCTCGCGGCTCATGCCGGTGTCGCGAGCCAGCTTGCTGATGTTCCGTGCGCGTGCCAATGAAAAAAGGGCGCATCACAGCGCCCTTTTTGCCGATTATTGCGCGCCCGAACGACCGCCGTTGCAGGCGACGCCCGAAGCGCGGGGCGCCCGATTGGCCGGCCCCCCCACACTGCGGCTTGTCGTCACGCCGCAGCCGCAGCGCCTTCCACCGCCACGTCGGCCACCGCACGCGCCAGGTTGTCGAGCAGGGACTGCCCCGACGCCACGTCGTTCAGCGGGTACTTGAACGAGTAGAACGCGTGTCCCGTCTCGGGATGCAGCGAAAGCGTGCCCCGTCCGCTCGCGTCGAGCTCGAAGTTGATCTTGAGCAGCAACTCGAACGCACGCTTTTCGTTACTCGTCGGCTTGCCGAGGTCGACGTACACCGACAGGTGGTGCTCGTCGATCTCTTCGTCGTGAATGAACGTGATGATGTGATCGCCAGCCTTGATGCGGCCGCCGGAGGCGAGGGCGTGTGTGTCGGTGAAGCCGAGTACGCGGCTCAATTCCGTGAGGACGCGTTCATAGTGCGGGTTGGCCATTACGTTCTCCTGTTGGAGGATGTCGGTTGATGAACGATGTAACGAGACTTAGGCGAGAGGGCGCGAGGCCGTCTCGGACGACGTGGAGGCGTCGCGACGCCATGCCGGCGCTTGCGGGCGCGCGGCTTCGGCGCCGCCCGCGAGCGGACGGACCGACGACTCCGGTTTTTCGATGAGCGGCTTGAGCAACTGCATGTCGAAC
>DASVLS010000004.1:0-135276 GCA_036384755.1 Trinickia sp.
GCCCGCTTCCTTCAGACGCACGGCTTCTTCCACGGCGATTTCGTCGAACGGATTCATCGACATCTTCACATTCGCAATGTCGACGCCCGTACCGTCCGACTTCACCCGGACCTTGACGTTGTAGTCGACCACGCGCTTGACTGGCACCAAAATTTTCATGCACACGCTCCAAAGTTACGAATACGTCAACCCAGCGGCCATTATAGCGACAGCGCACCGCGCGTCCCCATTGCCCTATGTTTTGCTAACCCCTATGCGCCAATCGGCCGCCCCATACCCCCGGCCCGTGGCAGGCACGCTCTCGAGCGCGCGGCCTGCAAAACCGCACGACCGGCTCGGGCAGCGAGCGCGACGCAAGACACGCCGCGACGGCGCCTCGACAAGCGAACGATCGTTTTATTTTAATGATGCAGGCGGCGGCGCGCCAAGCGCGTCGTTCGACCACCGCCTCTAACGCGCGGCCTGCCCACCGTTCACCGATGGCTCAAACGGCGTGGGAGCCAATCGCTGAACGATTGCGCGAGTTGCACGAGGACCGTCACCGTGACTTCGGGCAAACCGCTGATAACCGTACCGAATGCCGAGATCGCCGAGCCCGCCGCCCCCGATCGCGCCGGCCATCGCCGAGTAGCCGACGAGCGACACGAACGTAATCGTGAGCCCCGCGACGATGCCGGGCAGCGACCGCCGGTGGTTTAGTAGAAAGAAGTGGCGATCGTCGATTTTATCGCGCCGCGCAAATAATCTTTAATAATTAATTTCCACGTCTTAATGAACTATGGAAATTAGAAGAAGCGACCGCGTCGATCATCGCTCCGCCGTGCCGCCCTACCGGCTATGATCCAGCGCAAACGAGGTATCGAGGGGACAAACGATGTCGGCGACGGCTGCGCCGGAAGATGAATACGGCTCGAGTGCGAGCGAGCCCAAGTCCGGCCGGCGCTTGGAAGCGACGCCTGCGGAAAAGGTGCGCACCGTGGATGGCCGCGAGCTCGCGCTGTACCGCTGGCCTTGCGCCGCGCCGACGCGCGCGACGGTCGCATTGCTACATGGCTTGGCCGAACACGCCGGCCGCTATGCGGCGCTTGCCGAACGATTGAACGCGGCCGGTATCGAGCTCGTCGCCATCGACCTGCGCGGCCACGGGCGTTCCGCCGGCGATCGAACTTGGGTGAAGCGATTCGACGAGTATCTCGACGACGCAACCGCGCTGCTCGTATCGGCCTCGTACCCCGATAGACCGCTGTTTCTCATGGGCCACAGTATGGGCGGTACGATCGCCGCACTGTTTGCCATCGAACGGCTCGCCGCGTTCGCCCGCGACGTCCACCCGGTGGCCGGCCTCATCCTATCGAGCCCCGCGCTCGTGGCCGGCAAGGACGTACCGCGCTGGATGCTGGCGGCGAGCCGCATCGTCAGCCGCCTATGGCCGCGCTATAAAGCCATGAAAATCGAGCCGGCGCTGCTCTCGCGCGACTCGCGTATCGTAGAAGCGAATCGCGCAGACCCGCTCGTACATCACGGCGCAGTCCCCGCCCGCACCGGCGCCGAGCTGCTTGCCGCAATGGCGCGCATCGAACGCGCCCGAGGCTCGCTGCGTCTGCCGGTGCTCGTCTATCACGGCACGGCGGACAAGTTGACCGAACCCGAAGGCAGTCGCGCGTTCGCCGCGCATGTCGGCGCCTCCGACCGCACATTGACGCTTTACGAAGGGGCTTTCCACGAGACGATGAACGATCTCGGGCGTGAGCGTGTCATCGACGCGCTCACGCAGTGGATTCTCGCCCGCTCATAGCGAGTCGCGGCGCCCGCGGCGCTCACGCACGCCAGTTCGGCGTGCGTTTCTCGATGAATGCCTGCATGCCCTCTTGCGCGACCGGGTCGATCGCATTGCAGGCGATCGCCTGTCCCGCCATTTGATACGCCGCCTCGATTCCCGTTTCCAACTGACGATAAAACAGCGTCTTGCCCATGCGCACGGCGGCGGCCGGCTTGTCGCAAATGCGCTTGGCGAGCGCGGCGACGTCGGCGTCGAGCGCATCGAGCGGCGTCATATGATTGATGAGACCGAGCTCGCGCGCTTTTGCCGCATCGATGAAATCGCCCGTCACGAGCATCTCGAACGCAGCTTTGCGCGGGACGTTGCGCGAGAGCGGCACCGCCGGCGTCGAGCAGAACAACCCGTAGTGGATGCCCGACGTGGCGAAGCGCGCCGTATCGGCCGCTACCGCGAGGTCGCACATCGCCACGAGCTGACAGCCCGCCGCCGTGGCGATGCCCTGCACTCGCGCGATGACGGGCTGCGGCATCCGCTGAATCGTCATCATCAGCGCCGAGCAGCGTGCAAACAAAGTCTGATAGAACTCGAGCGAGGGCGTCGAGCGCAGTTCCTTCAAGTCGTGTCCGGCGCAGTAGGCGCGCCCCTGCGCCGCCAGCACGACCACGCGCGCGTCCGATTGCGCGATCGCGGAGAGCGTCGCCTGCAGTTGCGCGATCAGTTCCTCGGAGAGTGCGTTGAACGCATCGGGCCGGTTGAGCGTGACGCGTACGACACCGGGCAGTTCATAGGCATCGTGCTCGACGAGCAGCGCGTCCGAAACAGGCGAAGCGGAAGGCGATGACGATGATGCGGCGTGATTCATGATCATGATCCAATGACTCCTGACTGCGAACGCGAGATCCGTCGAAGGTCAAATGCCGGCGAGCGAGCGCACGTGCGCGACGACGCTGCGCCCCAATGCCGACAGGTTGTAGCCGCCCTCGAGGCAGCTGACGATTCGCCCGCGCGCATGACGCTCGGCGATGCGGCGAATCTGATCGGTGATCCACGTATAGTCGCTTTCGACGAGCCCCATGTTGCCGAGATCGTCTTCGCGGTGCGCATCGAAACCCGCCGAGATAAAAATCATCTCGGGCCTGAACGCTTCGAGACGCGGCAACCAGACGAGGTCGATCGCCTCGCGCACGGCCGAACCCGGCGTCCGTGCCGGCATCGGCAGATTGACCATGTTGGGGGCCTGATTTTCGGCGCCGCTGAACGGGTAGAACGGATGCTGAAAGAAACTGCACATCAGCACGCGCTCGTCGCCCGCAAAAGCTGCCTCGGTGCCGTTGCCGTGGTGCACGTCGAAATCGACGATCGCTACGCGCGCGAGGCCGCGCACTTCGAGCGCGTGACGCGCGGCGATTGCGACGTTGTTGAAGAAACAAAAACCCATCGCACGGGCCGGCTCGGCATGATGGCCCGGCGGCCGCACGCTGCAAAACGCATTGTCGTAGCGGCCATCGATGACGGCATCCGTCGCGGCCACGGCTGCGCCGGCCGCGCGCAGGGCCGCCTGCCAGGTATGCGGATTCATGCACGTGTCGGGGTCGATCCACGCATGGCCTTCGCTCGGCGCACTGCGCTGGATGAAATCGATATGGGCGCGCGTATGCACACGGGCGAGGTCGGCGATATCGGCAAGCGGCGCACTCTCTCGCGCGACCAGCTCCGAGATGCGGCTCGCAATCAATTGATCCTCGATCGCGACCAGACGCTCCGGGCATTCCGGATGCCCCCGCCCCATCTCGTGCAGCAGGCAATCGGGGTGTGAGTACAAAGCGGTCGTCATGATCGTTTTGCGCCGCGACGCGGCGTGTCTCCTTGGTCACTTCGGCGGCCGTCGGGCGGCCCCTGGATTGGGCTACGTTACCACAGCCGCCCGGCGTCGTTCTCGCGTGTCGGCGCGCGCCCGGCGCACGGCGCGCTTTCATCGCCCGTTGCGTCGGTTCGACGCCAGCCTTGGCGAGCCGGCTTGCCTCGCCGGTTCCGCACGCGGCGACCGTTCGTTATACTGCGCCGAACGCCCTTTTCCTACCCGATATGACCGGTCACCTCGCACCACTTGCAGCAAAACGTTGCCGCATTGCCGCCTTCGCCGCCATCACGCTCGGCTGCGCCTTCTTCTGGCACAGCGCCGGCGCCCAAACCGCACAGCACGCTCAAAGCGCTTCGGCGGCCAGGCACGCGGCCCGTCTCGCACAAGCACAGCCGCCGCAATCGTCTCAATCGGGGACGACCTTCGAAGAAGAAATCATTCCGCAACGCTACGCCCAGAACGCCGACGTCAACGCATTCATCGACGACCTGGTCGCACGCTACGACTTCGACCCGGCGGCGCTCCACACGCTGTTTGCCGGCGTCAATTATTCGGCCACGGCGGTCAAGCTCGTCACACCCGCGCCGACGCCCTCCGTCAAGAATTGGCACGTCTACCAAGCGCGCTTTCTCGATCCCGTGCGCATCGACGCGGGCGTGAAATTCTGGCGCGAGAATCGCGCGACCCTCGAGCGTGCCTACGAGCAATTCGGCGTGCCTCCCGAAGTCGTCGTCGGCATCATCGGCGTCGAGACGCTGTACGGCCGCTACATGGGCAACTTCCGCGTGCTCGACGCGCTCACTACGCTGGCGTTCGATTATCCGAATACGCCGAATCGCGCCGAGCGCGAGATGACGTTCCGCAAGAATCTCGAGGACTACCTCGTTTGGACGCGCGACGCTCAAGTCGACCCGACGACCGTGCTTGGCTCATACACCGGGGCCATCGGCATCCCGCAATTTCTGCCGAGCAGTATCGTCAAGTACGCCGTCGACTACGAAGGCAACAAGCACATCGACCTACGCAACAGCCCAGCCGACGCGATCGGCAGCGTCGCAAACTATCTGAAGGAAAACGGCTGGGAGAACGGCCGGCCGGTCGTGTGGCGAATCGCAGCGGATGCCGGCAGCCAGGGCATCGCACAGGCCGCGGCGGACGGTCAACCCGAGCCGCATTGGCCGCTCGCCCAACTGCTGCGCGCCGGCATGGTGCTCGATCAACCGGGTATCGACTTGGCTTCGGAGGCCAGTACGCCCGTCACCGTCATCGATTTGCCGACACCCGCGCGCCCGACCGAATACAGGCTGGGGCTGCAGAATTTCTACGTGCTCACGCGCTACAACCGCAGCTTCTTCTACGCCTTGGCCGTGTACGAGCTCGGCGAGCGCGTGAAGGCGCGCATGCAGGAAGAAATGGCTAGCGCACAACCGAGCGCACCGGCGATGCAGCCGCAAACGGCGCCCCCGGCGCAGACTTCGAACTCGGCGCCGACCGCGCAGGCGCCCGCTCAATTGCCCGCTTCGCCGTCGAACGAAGCAGCGCCCGCGCAGGGAGTCGGCGCGCTACAGCCTCGGCGGCCCCAGCAGCCCCAGCAGCCCCAGCAGCCGCAGCAGCCGCAGCAGCCGCAATAACCGCATCGCCGCCGCGGAGCGAGGCGAACGCCCCGCCGCCGCGTACGGGCGAGCATTACGCCGGGAACACGCCCGTCGACAGATACCGGTCGCCGCGATCGCAGACGATGAACACGATCGTTGCGTTCTCGACTTGCCGAGCGATGCGCAGTGCGACCTCGGCCGCGCCGCCGGACGAAATGCCGCAGAAGATGCCTTCGACGGCCGCGAGGCGGCGCGCCATCGCCTCAGCCGCGGCCTGCGACACGTTTTCGGTGCGATCGACACGCGTGCGATCGAAGATCTTGGGCATATAGGCCTCGGGCCATTTGCGGATGCCCGGAATGCGCGACCCTTCTTCGGGCTGCGCGCCGACGATCTCGATCGCGGCGTTTTGCTCCTTCAGGTAGCGCGAGACGCCCATGATCGTGCCCGTCGTCCCCATCGAAGAAACGAAATGGGTCACGCGCCCTTCCGTATCGCGCCAAATTTCCGGGCCGGTGGCTTCGTAATGCGAGACCGGGTTGTCCGGATTCGCGAATTGATCGAGGATGATCCCGCGTCCGTCGCGCTGCATCTGCTCGGCTAGGTCGCGCGCGTACTCCATGCCGCCCTTCACGGGCGTGAGTACGATCTCGGCGCCGTAAGCGGCCATGCTTTGGCGCCGCTCGACCGAAAGATCCTCGGGCATCAGCAACACCATCTTGTAGCCGCGAATGGCGGCCGCCATCGCCAGCGCAATGCCGGTGTTGCCGCTCGTCGCTTCGATCAGCGTATCGCCCGGCTTGATACGGCCCCGTGCCTCCGCCTTCTTGATCATCGACAGCGCCGGACGATCTTTCACCGAGCCTGCGGGGTTATTGCCCTCCAATTTCGCAAGCACGACATTGTTGCGGCTGCGAATTTCGTCGTCGGGCAAACGAACGAGTTGGACGAGCGGCGTATTGCCGATCGTATCTTCGATAGTTTTGTAAGGCATATCGTTGGCGCGCGGCGCGCTGTCGTTTTGGGCAATGGGAATCGTTTGATTGTAAAGCACCGGGCCGTCGATCGCCCGATAGGGTTTTTCGGCGAACGCAGGCAAGGCGCGGCGATGCAGACGCGCCTTGCCTGCTCACGAGCGAACGAACGAACGAGCGAGCGAGCGAGCGAGCGCCCGACACGGTACGCCGTCAGCGCAATGAGACGGCCGGCGCCGCGCCGACGGTGAGCCCTTCGGCCTGGAGGCGATGCGTCGCCTGCCCACCGAGGCCCTTGACACGCCGGCTGAGATCTTCGGCATCCTTGAACGGGCCGCCCGCGGCGCGTTCATCGACGATCGCCTTCGCCCTGGCCGGGCCGATGCCTTTGATGTCGCGCAGCGCGGCTTCGTCAGCGGTGTTGGCGTCGATGGCGTAAGCGTGGAGCGAAACAGCCGCGGCGACGAACGCCGCCGCGAAGAAGAGAAAACGCTTGAACATAGGGCCTCCGTGCAAAGAGCCGGCCGGCACGAGCCGACCGCGAAGCCCCAGTGTAGGGACGGCCCGCCTCGCCTTACAGTTGGCCGGACAGCCAACGCACGTAGCGATCGACGCCTTCTTGCACCGTCAGGAAAGGCGCATCGTAACCGGCCGCACGCAGGCGAGCGAGGTCGGCTTGCGTAAAGCACTGATACTTGCCGCGCAGCGCATCGGGGAACGGCACGTACTCGATAAGACCGCGTTGTACCATTTCGGCGAGCGAGAGTGCCGGCTGATGCTCCAAGGCGCGCAACGTATTGACGACGGAGGTAGCGATGTCGTTGAACGGCTGAGCACGCCCGGTGCCGAGGTTGAAGATGCCCGACTTTTCCGGGTGATCGAAAAAGAACAGGTTGACGTTGGCGACGTCTTCCACCGATACGAAATCGCGCGTCTGCTCCCCTGCCGCATAACCGTTGTACTCGCCGAACAGCTTCACCTTGCCCTCGGCGCGGAATTGGTTGAAGTTGTGGAACGCGACCGAGGCCATGCGCCCCTTGTGCGCTTCGCGCGGACCGTACACGTTGAAATAGCGAAAGCCCACGATCTGGCTCTTCGCGCTCGGCATGACGCGTCGAACGATTTGGTCGAACAGGAACTTCGAATAGCCGTAGACGTTCAGCGGCGCCTCCACCTCGCGCTCTTCGACGAAGCGGGTCGAGCCGCCATAGATCGCCGCCGACGACGCATAGAGAAACTGAGCGCCTTGCGTCAAGCAAGCGTCGAGCACGGCGCGGCTGTAACGGAAGTTGTTCTCCATCATGTAGCGGCCGTCGGTCTCCATCGTGTCCGAGCAGGCCCCTTCATGAAAAACGGCTCGCACTTTGCCGAAATCGCCGCGCGCAAAGCGTTCGACGAATTCTGTCTTGTCGAGGTAATCGTCGATTTCGCAATCCACCAGGTTCTTGAACTTGTCGGCTCGCGTGAGATTGTCGACAGCGATGATGCGTGTTTCGCCGCGCGCATTGAGCGCCTTGACGAGATTCGCGCCGACGAAACCCGCGGCTCCGGTAACGATGAGTGTCATGATCGAAATAACGGTTGTTCGATAACGATGATGGGCAATGGGTGCCTGGGCCGGCTGTGCGCCGGGTACCTCCGCCCCCCTCTAGCGTGCATGCGGCGCGAACAACTCGTCGTAGTCGACGGTTGCCGTGCCGAGCTTGCCCACGACGATGCCCGCGGCGCGGTTGGCCAGCGCGACGGCATCGACGAGCGGCAGCTTCGCGGCAAGCATGACGGCCAACGTGGCGATGACGGTGTCGCCCGCGCCCGATACGTCGTACACCTCGCGCGCGACGGCCGGCGCCGTCAGCACACTGCCGTCGGCCGCAAACAGCGTCATGCCCTCCTCGGAACGCGTGAGCAGCAGCGATTCGATCTCGAGCGATGCACGCAGCGCATCGACGCGCGCGTGCAAATCGTCTTCCGACTTCCACTGCCCTACCACCTCGCGCAGCTCGGCCCGGTTAGGCGTGATGAGCGTAGCGCCGCGATAGCGCTCCCAATCGTCGCCTTTCGGATCGACGAGCACCGGTTTGCCGGCCGCGCGGGCTTTGGCGATCATCCGCGTGACATGCGTCAAACCGCCCTTCGCGTAGTCGGACAGCAAGACCACATCGTGCGAAGCCAGTTCCGCATCGAACCGGGCCAGCCCGGCGAGCAGCGTTTCATGCGCCGGCGCGTTCTCGAAATCGACGCGCAAGAGCTGCTGCTGACGCGACAGCACGCGCAGCTTGATCGTCGTCGACAGTTGCGGATCGCGTTCCAAATGCGTCACGACGCCGCTGTCCTTGAGCAGTTCGACGATGCGCTCGCCCGGCTCGTCGCGGCCGACGACGCACAACAGTCCCGCCCGTGCCCCGAGGGCAGCCGCGTTGCGGGCGACATTGGCGGCGCCGCCAAGCCGGTCTTCCTGCCGCTGCACGTGCACGACGGGCACCGGCGCCTCGGGCGAGATACGGTTGACGTCGCCGAACCAATAGCGATCGAGCATGACGTCGCCGACGATCAGCACGCACGCCTCTCGCAACCGCTCGCGCGGAACGGGGGTAACGAGCGGCGCCATCGCGCCGGCTGCGCGCTGGCTACCCTGCGAGGCGGGCTCTTTCACGGCATCAAGCGCGTGCATCGGTTGAGGTGTCGATTTGGACATAGGGACGCCCGATTGCATAGTAGTCGATGCCGAGTTCGGCCATGGCCGACGGCTCATACAGATTGCGTCCGTCGAAAATCACGGGCGCCTTGAGCACGGACTTCATATGCGCGAAGTCGGGGCTTTTGAATTCCTTCCACTCGGTGACGATGACGAGCGCATCGGCGCCCGCGAGCGTCTCGTCTTGCGACGTGGCGAAGGTCAAACGCGCAAGCGCTTCGGGCGCATCGGCCAGGTCGAGCGGGAACACGCGTCGCGCCTCGTCGAGCGCGACGGGATCGTATGCGCGGATCCGAGCGCCGCGCGCAAGCAGCGCAGCGATCAGGCGCCGGCTCGGCGCCTCGCGCATATCGTCCGTGTTCGGCTTGAATGCGAGTCCCCACACGGCGAAGGTGCGGCCCGTCAGATCGTCGCCGAGGCGCTCGACGATCTTCTCGACGAGCACTTCCTTCTGATCGTGATTGACCGCTTCCACCGCTTCGAGAATCCGCAGACGTCGCCCGTTCTCGCCGGCGGTTCGCACGAGCGCCTGCACGTCCTTCGGGAAGCACGAGCCGCCGTAGCCGGCGCCCGCATACAAAAAGTGATAGCCGATGCGCGGGTCCGAACCGATGCCGCGCCGCACCTGCTCGATATCGGCGCCGACACGGTCGGCCAGGTTGGACATTTCGTTCATGAACGAAATGCGCGTAGCGAGCATCGCATTGGCCGCGTACTTCGTGAATTCGGCCGAGCGCACGTCCATGTACAGCGTGCGCTCATGGTTGCGGTTGAACGGCCCGTAAAGACGCTTCATCTTCTCGCGCGCGACGAGTCCGGCATCGTCGTCGTCGACGCCGATCACGATGCGGTCGGGGCGCATGAAATCGTCCACCGCGGCGCCTTCCTTGAGGAATTCGGGATTCGAAACGACGGAGAACCGGTGCGCCGCGCTGCCGCCCAACCCGCGCGCCTCGAGTTCGGCCGCGATGACGGCACGGACGCGCTCGGCCGTGCCAACCGGCACCGTCGATTTGTCGACGACCACTTTGAAGCCGTTCGAATAGCGGCCGATGTTGCGTGCGGCTTCGAGCACGTATTGCAGATCGGCCGAGCCGTCTTCGTCGGGCGGCGTGCCGACTGCAATGAACTGAACGTCGCCGTGCTCCACGCTCGCCTTTACGTCGGTCGAGAACGTGATGCGGCCGTGCGCGCGGGTGCGGGCGATGATCTCTTGCAGGCCCGGCTCGTGAATCGGCACGCCGCCGCTGTTCAAGATCTCGATCTTGCGCGGGTCGACGTCCAGGCAAAAGACGTCGTTGCCGATTTCGGCGAGGCACGCGCCCGTGACGAGGCCGACGTAGCCCGTGCCGATGATGGTGATTTTCATACGCGTTCCGATAGAGAATGCATCAAGATTGCGTCGCGATGGGTTCGATGCGGCGCGGCGCATACGTTTCCCATCCGCTGCAACCCGGGCACTGCCAATAGAACAAGCGGGCCCGGAAACCGCAATTTTGGCATGTGTAACGTGGCAAATTTTTGGTGCGCTGCTTGATCAGCGTGCGCATCAACTCCAATTCGCCTCGGCGCGGCTCCTCGGCCGCTTCGATTTGCGCGTCGAGCAGGCGCGTCATGCCCGCGAGATTGGGCGCCGTTTGCATCTGCGCGCGGGCCAGCGCGTGCGCCGCCTGTGCGCCGCATAATTGCGCGACGTGCGGATAAGCCACATCGAGCAAGTCGCTTGAACCGTACCGCTCGACATAGCCCCTGAGCAGCGCGGCGCCTTCCTCGGCACGCGACAGCGCCGCAAACGCCTTCATCAGTTTTTCGGCAACCAGCGGCAAATAAGACGGATTCTGCGACTCGACGCGGCGCCAAATC
Organism: Trinickia sp.; assembly: GCA_036384755.1. GTDB lineage: Bacteria > Pseudomonadota > Gammaproteobacteria > Burkholderiales > Burkholderiaceae > Trinickia. Next base: position 10,769 of record DASVLS010000004.1, read on the forward strand.
TCGATCGCGCCCGCATGATCGCCGCGTGCGGCCGCGACCTCGCCGGCCAGGATCGTTGCGCGCACGTTGGCCGGATTCGCGTCGAGGGCGCGCTCGAGTTGCGCGCTCGCCTCCGCGGCATCCTTGCGCTGCAGCGCCTCTTGCGCCAGTTCGCAATAAAACTGCGCGATCTCTTTGGCGAGCGGGTCGGCGCCCATCGTTTCGAGGCGGCGCGCCGCTTCGATGGCATGGGTCCAGTCCTTCTCGATCTCGTAGATCGTCAGTAGCGCCCGCTGCGCGTCGCGGGCATATTCCCCGGCGTCGAGCCGGCTCAGCGCCTCTTCGGCGCGGTCGAGCAACCCCGCCTTGAGAAAGTCCTGCCCCAGTTCGAACAACGCATGATCGCGTTCGCTCGCCGGCAGGTCGGCGCGGCTCAGTAAGTTCTGATGAATGCGGATCGCACGGTCGGTCTCGCCGCGCCGGCGAAATAGGTTACCGAGCGCGAAATGCAGTTCGATCGTTTCGGGATCGAGCTTGACCACTTCGATAAAGGCATCGATCGCTTGGTCCGGCTGCTCGTTCAGCAGGAAATTCAGGCCGCGGAAGTACGACCGCGGCAAATTAGCGCTTTCGGACAACAGTGTCTTCAAGTCGTAACGCGACGCCATCCATCCGAGCGCAAATGCGGCGGGGATGACGAGGAGCCACCAAAAATCGAGATCCATGCGAAGGTCGGAAAAGCGGCGATTAACAAGGCGCGCAGCAACGCACGCGCCGGAGACTCAAATGACCGGCGGCATCGGCGGCTCGACGACGGCGACCGGCGCCTGTTCGCGCGCGGCGCGAAGCTCCCGCTTGACGCGAGCGTTCTCGAGCTTGAGCCGCACGACGGCGGGCATGGCGGAGACTAATCCCGCGAGCAAACCAACGGCGAAAAATGCGAGGCCGATCAAAATGAGCGGCGCTTGCCATTCGTATCCGGCGAACCGCAACGATGCGCCTTGCTGGTTGGCGAGCGCGAGAACGAGTAACACCACGAACACGAGCACACGGATCAGCCAGACGATAATTTTCATAGATGCTCTCTCGACGGAGACTGTGATGCGATTGTCGTAAAGGCGGCGCAGCGCCCGAACAAGCCCGAACAAAAGTGCCCGTATTGTAATGGAAAGGGGCCTCGCAGACCGCGCCGAGGCAGGGTTCACCCATCCTGGGCATCGTCCGTGCCGTCGTATGCCGCGCGCACGCACATCCGCGGGAACGCATCGATGCGCGCTTCCCACGACAGGTAAAGATGTTCGGGTGAGCGGCGAGCAGGAATTAAAAAAGCGCCCGAAGGCGCTTTTTCGTATTGCTTTGCCGGTTTTCACTGTCGGCCTTGGCGTCGACGACGCGACCGACGACGAACCGCTGTGCCGCGCGTGCGCCCCGCGTCTCATCCAGGGCGCTCGCCAGTGGCATTCACAGATCGTCGTCCGCCTGTTCCGGCTTCAGTGGCTCGCCAGAGCGGCCGTCTACCCGCTCGCGCAACTCCTTACCGGGTTTGAAGTGCGGCACGTGCTTTTCGGGCACGAGCACCTTCTCCCCCGATTTCGGATTGCGCCCGACGCGGGATGGGCGACGGTTCAGACCAAAGCTGCCGAAGCCGCGAATTTCAATACGATGCCCTTTGGCCAAGGCCTCGGACATCGCATCGAGCATCGTCTTGACCGCGAAATCCGCATCCTTGAGAACAAGTTGCGGAAATCGCGCTGCCAACTGGGCGACCAATTCCGATTTGGTCATACTGCGGCAGACCTCTCAAAGGCTTACTGATTCTGGCCGTCGAGCTTGGCCTTGAGCAGCGCGCCGAGGTTCGTCGTGCCCGATGCAGCCGAGCTCGTGTCGGCTGCGAGGCCGCGCATCGCCTCTTGTTGCTCGGCCGAATCCTTGGCCTTGATCGACAGGTTGATACCGCGCGACTTGCGATCGATGTTGATGATCATCGCGTTGACCTTATCGCCTTCCTTCAGCACGTTACGGGCATCTTCCACGCGGTCTTGCGCGATTTCCGATGCACGCAGGTAGCCTTCGACGTCAGCCGTGAGCGCAACCACCGCGCCCTTGGCATCGACCGATTTCACCGTGCCGTCGACGATCGAACCCTTGTCGTTCATCGCAACGAAGTTGCTGAACGGGTCGCCTTCGAGCTGCTTGATACCGAGCGAAATGCGTTCCTTCTCGACGTCGATACCGAGCACGACCGCTTCCACTTCGTCGCCCTTCTTGTACTTGCGGACGGCTTCTTCGCCGGTTTCGCTCCACGACAGATCCGACAGGTGGACCAGGCCGTCGATGCCGCCGGGCAGACCGATGAACACGCCGAAGTCGGTGATCGACTTGATTGCGCCCGTGATCTTGTCGCCCTTCTTGAAGTTGCGGCTGAAGTCATCCCACGGATTCGGCTTGCACTGCTTCATGCCGAGGCTGATACGACGACGGTCTTCGTCGATCTCGAGCACCATGACTTCGACTTCGTCGCCGAGTTGAACGACCTTCGACGGAGCGACGTTCTTGTTCGTCCAGTCCATTTCCGAAACGTGCACCAGACCTTCGATGCCCGATTCGACTTCGACGAACGCGCCGTAATCGGTGATGTTCGTGACCTTGCCGAACAGACGCGTGCCCGACGGGTAACGGCGCGAGATGCCTTCCCACGGATCGTCGCCCAGTTGCTTGATGCCGAGCGAGACGCGGTTCTTCTCTTGGTCGAACTTGAGGATCTTGGCCGTGACTTCTTGACCGACCGACAGCACTTCGCTCGGGTGACGCACACGACGCCAGGCGATGTCGGTGATGTGCAGCAGGCCGTCGATACCGCCGAGGTCGACGAACGCGCCGTAATCGGTGATGTTCTTGACCACGCCGTTGACGATGGCGCCTTCCTTCAGCGTTTCGAGCAGCTTCGCGCGCTCTTCGCCTTGCGTCGCCTCGATGACGGCGCGGCGCGACAGCACGACGTTGTTACGCTTGCGGTCGAGCTTGATGACGCGGAATTCGAGCGTCTTGCCTTCGTACGGCGTCGTGTCCTTGACGGGACGCGTGTCGACGAGCGAGCCCGGCAGGAACGCGCGGATGCCGTTGACCATGACCGTCATGCCGCCCTTGACCTTGCCCGTGATCGTGCCGGTCACGAGCTCGTTGTTGTCGAGCGCCTTTTCCAGCGACAGCCACGAAGCCAAGCGCTTCGCCTTGTCGCGCGACAGGATCGTGTCGCCATAACCGTTTTCGAGCGCGTCGATCGCGACCGAAACGAAGTCGCCCGCCTGCACTTCTACCTCGCCCTGATCGTTCAGGAATTCCTCGATGGGAATGTAGGCTTCGGACTTGAGACCCGCGTTGACGACCACAAAGTTGTGGTCGACACGCACGACTTCGGCGGAGATCACTTCGCCGGCGCGCATGTCTTGCTTGGTCAGCGACTCTTCGAAGAGGGCCGCGAAAGATTCGGTGTTCGGGTTGGAGGTTTGCAGGTCGGACATAAAAATCGTAAATGCATGGCTTCGCGATTGTCTGTGCCGGCGGGGAACAGCCGAGCACACTGCGACGGCGATGCGAACGCCATACGGGGTTAAGGGTTGATACCACGCTTCGGGCCGCCACACGCGCCCAAAGCACCTACCGCGCCTGATACCAGTTCACGACTTCGATGACCGCCTGGTCGATCGAAAGCGATGAGGTATCGAGCAGCTTTGCGTCTGCCGCGGGCTTGAGCGGAGCGACGGCGCGATTACTGTCGCGTTCGTCGCGCTCGCGCAAATCCCGGAGCAAGTTATCTATATTAGCAGAAAAGCCTTTTTGGATCAATTGCTTATACCGTCTGGCCGCACGGGCTTCGACGCTGGCCGTCAAAAACACCTTCAGCACGGCGTCCGGGAAGATGACCGTGCCCATGTCGCGGCCGTCCGCCACGAGCCCCGGCTCCTTGCGAAACGCCCGCTGGCGCGCCACGAGCGCCGTGCGCACGTCTTGATGGACAGCGATCGCCGAGGCCCGGTTGCCGACTTCCTCGGCCCGGATCTCGTTCGATACGTCCACGCCGTCGAGCTGTGCACAGCCCTCGCGAAACGTGATGTGCAAATCGCCGATGAGCGCCGAAAGCGCGGCGGAATCGGCCGCGTCCACGCCGTAGCGCATGCTGGCAAGCGCGGCGAGCCGGTAGAGCGCCCCGCTGTCGAGCAGGTGAAAGCCAAGCTGGGCGGCCACGAGGGCCGCGACGGTGCCCTTGCCGGAAGCAGTCGGGCCGTCGATCGCGATGACGGGGGTTTGATGGAAAGGGCGAGTCGGTTTCATATCAATATGCGCCCCCGCAGGGACTGCCTTCGGGGGCCGGTTCCGCCCCCGCCGCGCCGACCGCTCCTCGCGGGAAGGCGGACAGCGTCAACGGGCGCGGGAACATGTCGTCTTGGACTAGGGCATGTGGCGCCGACGCTCAAGCGCCGACGAGCGCCGCGAAGCGGTCGAAATAGTCGGGAAAGGTCTTACCGACGCACTTGGGATCGTTGATCCGCACCGGCACGCCGCCAAGGGAAACGAGCGAAAAACACATCGCCATGCGGTGATCGTCGTAGGTGTCGATCGCGGCGCCGGGCGTGAGCCGCGCGGGCGGCGTCACGACGAGGAAGTCTTCGCCCTCCTCGATCGTCGCGCCGACCTTGCGCAGCTCCTTGGCCATGGCCGCGATTCGGTCGGTTTCCTTCACGCGCCAGCTGCCGATGTTGCGCAGCCGCGTCGTGCCGCGGGCGAACAGCGCGCAAACGGCGATCGTCATCGCCGCGTCGGGAATCAGGTTGAAGTCCATGTCGACCGCTTCGAGCCGGCCGTGGTCGTGGCCCACGCCGCGCACCTCGATCCAGTCCTCGGCCATCGTGACGTTCGCGCCCATCGCCGTCAGTGCGTCCGCGAACGCCACATCGCCCTGGATGCTCTCGCGGCCCACGCCGACGACGCGCACGGGCCCGCCTGCGATCGCGCCGGCCGCCAAGAAGTACGACGCCGACGACGCATCGCCCTCGACCATGATCGCCCCGGGCGATCGGTAACGCACGCCGGCCGGCACCGTGAACCGCTGCCAGCCTTCGCGTGCGACCGTCACGCCGAAGCGTTCCATCAGCTTGATCGTGATTTCGATATACGGCTTGGAGATCAGCTCGCCTTCGACTTCGACGACGATCTCGCCCGATTTCGCTCGCACGAGCGGCAGCGTCATCAAAAGCGCCGTCAGGAATTGGCTCGAGACGTCCCCTCGCACGCGGATCGGCTCGTCGACGGCGATCGTCCCGGCGCGAATGCGCAACGGCGGGTAGCCTTCGTTCGCCTCGTAATCGATCCGCGCACCGATTTGGCGCAGGCCGTCGACGAGATCGCCGATCGGACGCTCGTGCATGCGCGGCACGCCGTGCACGCGGTAATCGCCGCCATTGACGGCCAGCGCGGCCGTGAGCGGCCGGATCGCCGTGCCGGCATTGCCGAGAAAAAGATCGCCCTGCCTGGCGGTGAATGCGCCGCGCGTGCCTTGCACGACGCAGCCGTCGCCTTCCCGCGCGAGCTTGACGCCGAGCTTTTCGAGCGCGGCGAGCATGACGCGCGTGTCGTCGGAATCGAGCAAGTTCGAAATCGACGTCTCGCCTTCGGCCAGCGCCGCCAGCAAGAGCACGCGGTTCGAAATGCTCTTCGAGCCGGGCAGGCGCACCGTGCCTTGCGCCCGCGAGTAGGGTCCCAGATCGAGGTAATCCATGAAAAGTCCTTATTTCAGGGCGGCATCGCCGCTCGCGCGGCCGCCGCGTTCCTGCCATTGGCTACGCGCTTCGCGCGAGCGTGCGAAAACCGCCTCGAGCTTCGTGCCGTCGCCGGCGACGATCGCCGCCCTCAACTGCGCGAGCACGGCCGTGTAGCCGTCCAGTTCCTCGACGAGCGCATCGCGGTTGGCCAAGCAGACATCGCGCCACATTTCGGGACTCGACGCGGCGATGCGCGTGAAATCGCGAAAACCGCCGGCGGCGAACGAAAACTTCAGCGCCGCGTCGGGCGCACTCAATATCCGTTCGACGAGCGCGAACGACAGCAGATGCGGCAAGTGGCTGACGGAGGCAAGCACACGGTCGTGCTGTTCATGGCTCATCGTGGTCACTTGCGCACCCGTCGCGCGCCAGAGCGCCTCGATACGCGCGACGTCCGCCGGGCGATTCTCCGCCAGCGGACACAGGATGACGTTGCGCCCCACGTACAGATCGGGCAGCGCGGCCTCGACGCCGCTCGACTCGCGCCCGGCGATCGGATGGCCAGGAACGAACCGGGCGGCACGCGCGCCGAGCGACGCTCGCGCCGCCGAGACGACGTCGGACTTCGTGCTGCCCGCATCGGTCACGATCGTCGCGTCGTCCAAGAACGGCGCGATGCGATCGAGCAGCGGGCCCGTCTGGGCGACGGGCGCCGCCAGCAGCACCAAGTCGGCGCCGGCCAGCGCCGCGCGCAGTTGCGCGTCGTCGTCGAGCGACGCAACGTCGTCGACGACGCCTAGATCGCGGGCCCGCTCGACCGATGCGCGGGAGCGGCCCACGCCGACGATGCGCCCGCCCCTAGCTGCGCCGGCACGCTCGCGCAGGCCACGCGCCAGCGAGCCGCCAATGAGCCCCACGCCGAAAATCACCAGTTTGTCGAATGTGAACGTGGTCACGTGTTGCTCGCAAATTCAAACGCGCCTGCGCGGCGCGCACAACGAATGAACCGGACAGGCCGGATGGGCGGCGATGCTCGCCGCTAGCGTCAAGCCTGCTGCGCCAGCGCGCGCTCGAGCGCGGCGACGAACGCTTCGTTTTCCTCGGGCAGGCCGATCGTCACGCGCAGCCACTGCGGCAACCCGTAGTTGCCGACCGGACGCACGATCACGCCCTGTTTGAGCAGCGCCAGATTCACTCGAGCACCGGCGCCGTCGTCGTCGCCCACGCGCACGAGCACGAAGTTGCCGAAGGACGGCACGTATTCGAGACCGAGCTTGTCGAACGCCTGCGCGAGCCGGCGATAGCCGGCCGCGTTCAACTCGGCCGTCTTGTCGAGAAATGCGGCGTCGCCGAGCGCCGCGACGGCTGCGGCCTGGGCGATGGTATTGACGTTGAACGGCTGGCGCAGCCGATTGAGCAGATCCGTCAACGCGGGCTGCGCAATCGCGAAGCCGACGCGCAAGCCGGCCAGGCCGAATGCCTTCGAGAACGTGCGCGAAACGACGAGATTCGGATAGCGCCGCACCCAGGCGATGGAATCGTAGCGATGCTCGGGCGCGAGGTACTCCGTATAAGCCTCGTCGAGCACGACGACCACGCGCTTGGGCACCTTCTCGAGGAACGCCTCGAGCGCCGGGCCTTCGATGAACGTGCCCGTGGGATTGTTCGGGTTGGCGATGAACATAAGACGCGTGTCTTCCTCGATCGAGGCCAGCATCGCGTCCAGGTCATGGCCGTAGTCGACGGCGGGAACGACGATCGCGCGCGCGCCGAGCCCTTGCGTGGCGAGCGCATACACGGCGAACGAGTATTGCGCATAGACGACGGACTGCCCGCGTTCGACGAACGCGTGCGCCGTCATTTCGAGGATGTCGTTGCTGCCGTTGCCAAGCGTGATCCATTCGGCCGGCACCCCATAGCGCGCCGCTAGCGCAGCCTTCAACTCGAACGCGTTCGAGTCGGGATAGCGGCCGAGTTCCGCGGCGGCGCGCACCATCGCGGCTTTGGCCGATTCGGGCATGCCGAGCGGGTTTTCGTTCGACGCCAGCTTCACGATGCGCGACTCGTCGAGGCCGAATTCGCGTGCCACTTCCGAGATCGGCTTACCGGCGACATAGGGCGCGATTTGGCGCACGTACGATGGGCCGTATTGCATGGTCATGAATGTAATGTCTCCAATGCGGACAGCGCAGAGCCGAGCCGTTCTACCGCGAGCGCGGATAAGAGCCGAGGACCTTGAGGAACGCGGCCTTTTTCTCGAGCTCGGCGAGCGCGTCGGCAACGGACGGATCTTCGCGATGTCCCTCGACATCGATATAGAAGTAGTACTCCCAGGTGCCCACGCGCGCGGGACGCGATTCGAAGCGAGTCATCGAAACGCCGTGACGGGCCAGCGGCTCGAGCAGCTTGAAGACGGCGCCCGGCTCGTTCTTGACCGATACGATCAAGGAAGTCTGGTCGTGTCCGCTGCGCCCGGCCGGAGCGTGACCGATCATCACGAAGCGCGTGCGATTGTGCGGATCGTCTTGAATCAGCGAATAGGCGACCTGCAGCCCATAGAACGCCGCCGCGCGGTCGCCGGCGATCGCCGCGACCGTCGGGTCCGCCGCGGCCATGCGTGCAGCCTCGGCGTTGCTAGATACGGCTTGCCGCTCGATATGCGGCGCGTGCGTCGACAGCCAGCGCTGGCACTGCGCGAGCGCTTGCGGGTGAGCGCAGACGCGCACGATGCCCGCGAGGGCGCCGCTTTGGGTGAGCAGGTTGTGCCGAATCGGCAGAGCGAGCTCGCCGCCGATCAGCAGTTGCGATTGCAGCAGCAAATCGAGCGTGCGCGACACGGCGCCCTCGCTCGAATTCTCCACCGGCACGACGCCGAACTCGGCGCCACCCGCCTCGACCGAGCGAAATACTTCGTCGATCGACAGGCACGGCAAGCCCTCGATCGATCGACCGAAGTACTCGTACATCGCCTCTTCGCTATAGGTGCCCGCCGGTCCCAGGTAGGCGGCCGTGACGGGGCGCTCGAGCGAGCGGCTCGCCGCCATGATCTCGCGCCAAATCGCGCTGATATGCTCGCCCGCGAGCGGACCGTCGCTCATGGCCTGCAAGCGCGCGATGACCTGCTGCTCGCGCTCGGGCCGGAACACGGGCGCGTTGTAGTGCTTCTTGACCTCGCCCACTTCGAGCGCGATCGCGGCGCGCTGATTGAGCAGCGCGATGAGCTGAGCGTCGATCGCATCGATGCGATCGCGCAGCGGCTTGAGCTTTGAATTGAGTTCGTCGTCCATGCGTAAAACGGCCGTATCGAAAACGGGCGGCGTCGATCGCCGCCCTGCCCGCGCGAGTTAGGCGCGGGTTTGTTCGAATTCCTTCAGATACTCGACGAGCGCTTGAACGCCCTCGAGCGGCACCGCGTTGTAGATCGACGCCCGCATGCCGCCCACGGACTTGTGGCCCTTGAGCTGCATCAGCCCGCGCTCTTTCGCGCCGGCCAGGAAATCTTCGTTGCGCGATTCGTCCGCGAGGAAGAACGGTACGTTCATTCGCGAACGCGAATCGCGCTCCACTTTGTTGATATAGAAGCTGCTCGCATCGATCGTGTCGTAGAGCAGCTTCGACTTCTCGAGGTTGCGCGCCTCGATGCTCTGCAACCCACCTTGCCGCTTGAGCCACTTGAACACGAGGCCCGCGATGTAAATCGCATACGTAGGCGGCGTGTTGTACATCGAATTGTGCTCGGCCACGATGCGCCATTCGAACGCCGACGGGCAGATCTTCAGTGCGCGGTCGAGCAAATCCTCGCGCACGACGACGATCGTCAATCCGGCCATGCCGATGTTCTTTTGCGCGCCGCCGTACAGAACGCCGTATTTCGCCACGTCGAGCGGGCGCGACAGGACATGCGAGGACACATCGGCCACGAGCGGAATATCGCCCAGATCGGGGATATCGAACGTCTCCACGCCGTGGATGGTTTCGTTCGTGCAAAGATGCACGTAGGCCGGATCGTCCGACAATTGCCACTCGCCGCGCTTGGGCGCCCGCGTGAAGCCGTCCGCCGTTTCGCCGCTGGCCGCGAGATGCGGCGTGCAATACTTCGCAGCCTCCTTGAACGACTTTTGCGACCAAGAGCCCGTGACGACGAAATCGGCAACGCTGCGCTTGCCGAGCATGTTCATCGGCACGATGGCATTCTCGCCGATCCCGCCGCCCTGGAGAAAGAGAATGCGGTGGCTGGCCGGTGCTTGCAGCAAGTCGCGCAGATCCGTGAGCGCCTCCTCGTGGATCGACATGAATTCGCGGCCGCGGTGGCTCATTTCCATCACGCTCATGCCGCTGCCATGCCAATCGAGCATTTCATCGGCCGCTTGATGCAGCACCTCTTCGGGCAACGCCGCAGGCCCGGCCGAGAAATTGAAGACACGCATCGTAAGCCCCCCGAAGATGAATGAACGGACGCAAGCGGCGCCTTACCCGCCGACGAATCGTGCCGGATCCGCGTCAGAGCGTCAGAAATAGATAATGGCCGTTCGCGCATTTCGCGCAAACGGCCATTATCGCACCGCCGGTCGCAAGCCGCTCGCATAGGCCCGGCGTTCGGGCCTATGGCGTCGTGACCGAACGGGCCCGAAGGGCTTACTTACCGGGCTTGACCGCGGCGATTTCCTTGTCGGCTTGCGCGCGCGTAGCCTTGATCGATTGCGGCATGTACTTCTGCATCAGGCTGCCCACGACGTCGCGGCCGACCTGGTCTTGCACTTGAATGAACTTGCGGCCGGTCGGGCTCTTGTAGAACGACGTGAGATCCTTGATTTCCTGCGTCGAGTAGTACTTCGCGTAGGCGTCGTACTGCGCTTGCATCGCGTCTTGACGGAACCCCTCCGACGCGAACACCTGGCCTGCCGAATCCACGAGCTTCGGCACGGCATTCTTTTGCAGCGTCGGCACGGCCGCCTGCTTCTGCTTGTCGTTCAGCGTCTTGTTCTCCGACAGCGCTTCCGACAGGATTTCCGGCACGTACTGCTTCGCTTGCATTTGCGCGCTGTTACCGATCGCCCCGACGAGCTTTTGCGCGTCGATCGCTTCGAGCAGCTCCTTGATCGCAGCTTGCTTGGCCGGATCGACCGGCGCAGCGGCGGCGGCCGAGGCCGCGGGCGCTTGACTCTGGAGCGCTTGCGCCATCGCGAAAGTCGGCACGAAAGCAGCCAGCAGCATCCATTGCTTGAATCGTCGTTGCATCATCACTCCCTCTAAAAAATGAATTGTTCGCGCGCACGCCCGGTTGGCTCGGTGCAGCCCCGCCGTCAGTTGCGGCGGCGCCTTCACCTATAGCGCAATCGCTTGCGCGCTTCGTTGTCTTTCGTCAAAAACCGACGCGTAACGCCGGCCGCCAACAGGCCGGCGCCCCGCTCACTTTGGTTTACTGCGGCGTGCTGCCCTCGTCCGCCTCGCCGTCGGCCGTGGCGCCCTCGCCTTCGATGTCGGAGTCGGCTTCCGCGATTTGCTGCAGACCCGAGAGCTTCGTCCCCTCGTCAAGGCTGATGAGTGTAACACCCTGCGTCGCCCGGCCCATCTCGCGGACCTCGGAAACGCGTGTGCGAATCAGCACGCCCGCGGTCGTGATCAGCATGATTTGATCTTCGGTGTCGACGAGCGTCGCCGCCACCACCTTGCCGTTGCGCTCGGACGTCTGAATCGCGATCATGCCTTTCGTTCCGCGGCCATGCCGCGTGTATTCCGTGATCGGCGTGCGCTTACCGTAACCGTTCTCCGTCGCGGTCAGCACCGATTGCGTTTCACTGCCGGCGACGAGCATGGCGATGACCTGCTGCCCTTCGTCGAGTTGCATGCCGCGCACGCCGCGCGCCTCGCGGCCCATCGGACGTACGTCGTTCTCGTCGAAGCGCACGGCCTTGCCGGCATCGGAGAACAGCATGACGTCGTGCTGACCGTCTGTGATCGCGGCGCCGATCAGGAAGTCGCCTTCGTCCAAACCGACGGCAATGATACCTTTGCGCATTGGTCTGCTGAAAGCCTCGAGCGGTGTCTTTTTGACGGTGCCGAGCGACGTGGTCATGAAGACGAACTTATCGGCCGAGAATTCCTTGACCGGCAACACGACGTTGATCTTCTCGCCTTCCTGCAGCGGAAACATGTTGACGATCGGCCGGCCGCGCGAATTGCGCGAGCCTTGCGGCACCTCGTACACCTTGACCCAATAGACGCGGCCGCGATTCGAGAAGCACAGAATGTGATCGTGCGTGTTCGCAATGAACAGCGTATCGATCCAATCGTCTTCCTTCATCTGCGTCGCCTGCTTGCCGCGGCCGCCGCGCTTTTGCGCGCGGTACTCGGACAGCGGCTGCGACTTCACGTAGCCGGCATGCGACATGGTGACCACCATGTCCTGCGGCGTAATCAAATCTTCGGTATTGAGTTCGGTCGCGTTGAGCTCGATTTTCGAGCGGCGCGCGTCGCCGAATTCGGCCTTCACGGCCGTCAGTTCGTCGCCGATGATCGACGTGATGCGCTCGGGCCGAGCGAGGATGTCGAGCAAATCGGCAATCTGCGCCATGACTTCGCGGTATTCGCCGATGATCTTGTCTTGCTCGAGGCCCGTGAGGCGCTGCAGCCGCATTTGCAGGATTTCCTGCGCCTGCGTGTCGGACAGCTTGTACAAGCCGTCGCCCTGCATGCCGAAAGCCGGATTCAGGCCTTCCGGACGATAGGCCTCCCGCCCGCCGGCAGCCGCGTTCTCGCTTTCGGCGCGAGCCAGCATGTCGCGCACGAGCGAGGAATCCCATGCGCGCGCCATCAACTCCTGCTTGGCGATCGGCGGCGTGGGCGCGGCCTTGATGATCGCGATGAATTCGTCGATGTTCGCGAGCGCGACGGCAAGGCCTTCGAGCACGTGACCGCGTTCGCGCGCCTTGCGCAGTTCGTATACGGTGCGCCGCGTCAGCACCTCGCGCCGGTGCGACAAGAAGGCGTCGAGCATCTCCTTGATGTTCAGGAGCTTGGGCTGGCCGTCGACGAGCGCGACCATGTTCATGCCGAACGTGTCCTGCAGCTGCGTCGCCTTATAGAGGTTGTTGAGCACGACCTCGGGCACTTCGCCGCGCTTGAGCTCGATGACGACGCGCATCCCGCTCTTGTCCGACTCGTCGCGAATGTCCGAGATGCCTTCCAGCTTCTTCTCGTTGACGAGCTCGGCGATGCGCTCGAGCAGCGAGCGCTTGTTCACCTGGTACGGGAGTTCGTCGACGATGATCGCCATGCGCTGACCGCGGTCGATCTCTTCGAAATGCGTGGCCGCGCGCATGACGACGCGGCCGCGCCCCGTGCGATAGCCGTCGCGCACGCCCGCCACGCCGTAGATGATGCCGGCCGTAGGGAAGTCGGGCGCCGGGATGATCTCGATGAGCTCGTCGACGCTCGCCTGCGGATTCTTCAGCAGGTGATGGCAGGCATCGACGACCTCGTTCAGGTTGTGCGGCGGAATGTTCGTCGCCATGCCCACGGCAATGCCCGACGAGCCGTTGATGAGCAGGTTGGGAATTCGCGCCGGCAGGATCAGCGGCTCGTTTTCGCTGCCGTCGTAGTTCGGCCCGAAATCGACGGTTTCCTTGTCGATGTCGGCCAGCAGCTCATGGCCGATCTTCGCCATGCGGATTTCCGTGTACCGCATGGCCGCGGCGTTGTCGCCGTCGATGGAACCGAAGTTGCCCTGCCCGTCGACGAGCATGTAGCGCAGCGAGAAATCCTGCGCCATGCGCACGATCGTGTCGTAGACCGCGGTATCGCCGTGCGGATGGTACTTACCGATCACATCGCCCACGATACGCGCCGACTTCTTATAGGCACGGTTCCAGTCGTTGTTGAGCTCGTGCATCGCATAGAGTACGCGGCGGTGCACCGGCTTGAGGCCGTCCCGAACGTCGGGAAGCGCCCGTCCGACGATCACGCTCATGGCGTAATCGAGATACGAACGGCGCATTTCCTCTTCGAGGGAGATCGGCAGAGTCTCTTTGGCGAATTGATCCATTATCCGTATCGGTATCGGGCGCGAGCGGAGGGGAACCGAAGGCGTGCCACCCGCTCCCGCCGGCCCGGCAGGAGGCGCCGGGCATCACGCGATTCTAACATGGCCGCCATCGCCGCCCGAGAACCGGCCTGTACTCCCCCACGCGCCCATGGCGCGCGAGGCTCCCACGGCGCATTTTGGCTGCCCGCGCCGCCGATCCCACCCCGAAATCAATTGTTACGACTTTGTGGGGACGCCGGGCACGCATCGTGCAACCCGCAACCGCCCGCAAAGGCCCGTCCGACAACGTTGTTGCGGCAGCACCACAATCGAAACGAGCGATTTGGGACGGCGGGATTTTTTTTTCGTAAGAAGGGAACGATATGGCAAAATGCCAACGCACTTGCTCAGACACTACTCGAAGTGTCCACAGGGTCACGGGTTTTTTGTGCCGCACCAATGTTATACTTCGAGCAATGTATGACTAGTCTTCGTCATCCAGGCTCGCAGTAAACCTGCGGTAATCTCAATTTCGAGAGGAGAAATATGAATAACTTTTCAAAGCTCGCGTTCATTGCAGCTACCGCAGTTGTGGCTGCATCCGCATCGGCGCAGTCGGTGCCGGCATCGCGACAAGCTACGAACGACAACTGGGTGAACGGTACCGGCGAATACGTGTGGATGAACGGCACGAACGAGCTTTGCTGGCGCGATGCCTTCTGGACGCCGGCCACGGCCAACGCCAAGTGCGACGGCGCGCTGGTTGCGCAAGCTCCGACGCCGCCGGCTCCGGCTGCTCCGGTTGCTCCGGCTATCACGAGCCAAAAGGTCACGTACCAAGCCGATACGCTGTTCGACTTCGACAAGGCCATTCTGAAGCCGGCTGGCAAGGCAAAGCTCGACGAGCTCGCAAGCAAGATCGAAGGCATGAACCTCGAAGTCGCCGTGGCGACGGGCTACACCGACAAGATCGGCTCGGACAAGTATAACGACCGTCTGTCGCTGCGCCGTGCGCAAGCTGTCAAGGCTTACCTCGTCAGCAAGGGCGTGCCGGCCAACAAGATTTACACGGAAGGCAAGGGTAAGCGCAACCCGGTCAAGACGGATTGCAACCAGAAGAACCGCAAGGCGCTCATCGCTTGCCTGGCTCCGAACCGTCGCGTGGAAGTCGAAATCGTCGGCACGACGAACAAGCCGGCAGCACAGTAAGCCTGCGCTTCCGCTTTACGAAAAACCCCGCCTCGGCGGGGTTTTTTTCTGCCTGCGTCATCCTGCCCCGGAGCCGGGCGACTTTTGCCGCAGCGCGCAACCCTCGATATACTCGCCTAATCCAGGCCCATCAGACCTTTGCCAGCTTATGACGAATGCCGATCCCCACGAGCTACGTAAATTTAGCGACCTCGCACACCGCTGGTGGGATCCGAACGCCGAATTCAAACCCCTGCATGAGCTCAATCCTGTCCGGCTCGGCTGGATCGACGCTCATGCCCACTTACCGGGCAAGCGCGTGCTCGACGTCGGCTGCGGCGGCGGCATTTTGTCCGAATCGATGGCTGGCCTCGGCGCGCAGGTGAAGGGCATCGACTTATCGGAGCAAGCGCTCGGCGTGGCCGATTTGCACAGCCTCGAAAGCGGGATCACCGTCGAGTACGAAGAAATCGCAGCCGAAGCGCTCGCCGCGCGCGAGCCCGGCAGCTACGACGTGGTCACCTGCATGGAGATGCTCGAGCACGTGCCGGATCCTTCGGCGATCGTTCGCGCCTGCGCAACGCTCGTCAAGCCGGGCGGATGGGTGTTCTTCTCCACGCTCAATCGAAACGTGAAGTCGTACCTGTTCGCCGTGATCGGCGCCGAGTACATTGCCCAGATGCTGCCCAAGGGCACCCACGACTACGCGCGTTTCATCCGCCCATCGGAGCTCGCCGCGTTCGCCCGTGCCGCGGGTCTGCACGAAGCCGAGGTCAAGGGCATCACGTACCGCCCGCTCAGCAAGCATTTCGGCCTGTCGGACGATACGAGCGTCAACTATCTGATGGCGTGCCGCCGCGACAGTTAAGCCGCGGTCGAGCGGCGCGCCGCCGCGCGCGCCGCTTTTCTATCACGCCCCTCACTCGCTTACCGATTACCGATTCATGAGCCAACCGACTTCGTCACCCCCGCGGCACGATGACGCGCCGCAGCTGGCACAGTGCCGCGCTGCCCTGTTCGATCTCGACGGCACGCTCGCCGATACGGCCCCCGATCTGGTCGCCGCCGTCAACAAGATGCGCCGCGATCGCGGTCTCGCGCTCGTCCCCGTCGACGAACTGCGTCATCTGGCGTCGGCGGGTGCGCGCGGCCTGCTCGGGGGCGCGTTCGGCATCGGCCCCGAGCATCGGGATTTCGCTCCGATGCGCGAGGAGTTTCTGGCCAATTACGAAGCGGATCTTTGCATCGAGACGACGCTGTTCCCGGGTATCGCGGAGTTGCTCGACGCCCTCGACGAGCGCCGCATCCGCTGGGGCATCGTCACGAACAAAGTTGGCCGGCTCACGATGCCGCTCGTCGCACAGCTTGGCCTTGCGACCCGTGCCGGCTGCGTCGTCAGCGGCGACACCACGCCGCATGCGAAACCGCACCCCGCCCCGTTGCTCCACGCCGCCGAAACGCTGGCGCTCCCGCCCGATCAAATCGTGTACATCGGCGACGACCTGCGCGACGTGCAGGCAGGTTTCGCGGCCGGCATGGCGACGGTGGCGGCGGCGTACGGATATTGCGGCGCGGACCTGCCTCCGGCTAGCTGGCACGCGCAGCACATCGTCGATTCGCCCAGGCAGCTTCAGATGTTGCTCGACGCGCTCAAGTGAGCGCGCCGCAGAACGCCTCTGGGCGGAGGGCGCCCATCGCCGGCGTTCACGCAGGGCCCTCTTGAAATTCTCGCGGGGCGCACCATGTTGGTTTCTGTGGGATAATCCCACCTTACGCAGGGGCCGACCTGGTTTCGACGTGGGTAACGAAGCAGTGCAGGGCATACCGAGGACCCGTCACCTCGTAAATCAATGGGACTTAAGTAACCGCAAACGATAACTCGTTCGCTGTAGCGGCTTAACCCCGCTCGCCTCGCACTAGCTCGCTGACGGGCTAGGGTCGCAAGACTAGCGAGGTCATTTACGTCAGATAATCCTCGGTGGTGTCACGACGCCGGGGCCGAAAACCTAGTGACTCGCCGTAACGAAGCGTGTTCGTCCGCGTCGGTGCGGTTAAATCAAATGGCTGAACTAAGTATGTAGAACTGGCTGTGGACTATTTGCGGACGCGGGTTCGATTCCCGCCGGCTCCACCATATTCGAAGGCCAACCGTTTTTCGGTTGGCCTTTTTCATTGGTACACTGGCACGCGTTCCCCTCAGCCGTCTCGCTCTCTCATCGATGAATCGCCTTCCCCTCGCAACCCTCGCCGCGGCGCTGACCGCCGCGGTGCTGGCAGCCTGCGGCACCGCTGCGCAAGACGCGTCGAATACGAATTCGGGCCGCTCCGACTCGTTCATGGCTTTTTCCTCGACACGCCCGCCTCATGCGATTGCTCGATGCCTAACGAGCCGCCTTTCTCGCGTCGATGAGCGCAGCGGCCCCGGGTACACCGAACTGGGACTCGGACGGTCCTCCAACGGCTACGCGTGGCTCGTCACGCTCATGCCGGCCGGCGGCGGCTCGAACGTGAAGGTCGAAAAAGTCATCGACGACGAATCGGTGTCCGAGCCCGAACTGCGCTTCGCGATTGCCCGCTGCACGACCTAGACCTAGCGCGCGGTCGAATCGGCGAGTTCGTAGCCGGTGCTACGGCCGCCCGCTTCGGATTTTCTCAAGACGCCCCGCACGAGCAGGTCGTTGATGTCGCGCAGCGCGGTATCGGGCGAGCACTTGGCAATCGCCGCCCACTTGCTCGACGTCAGCTTGCCGTCGAAACCGTCGAGCAGCCGGTTCAGCAGCTTGGACTGCCGCTCGTTCAGCGGCGTGCTTCCCCAACGCTGCCAGAAGCGAGCCTTGAACAGCACCGCATCGAGCGTGCTCTGAGCGCGCCAAAGCGCCGATGTCCACGCCGAGGCGGCGCGCGACCGATGACCGAACGGACTGAACATCCAACCGTTCGCCCTCGATTTCGCTTGTCTTGATGACGTCGATGGTCAACGCCGCAAGGCTCGCCTGCGCTCGTAATGCCACACCGACGTCGTAGAGGCGTCCCAGCAGTGTGCCTTGGACTCGACTGACCTCTGCCAGCTGACCTGCCAACGCCGCCAAATCGCAGCGCCAACGCGGCCAGTCAGGGGCGTCCCAGATGTAAGCGTAATCTCCGCAATTCATGCGGAGATTAATCGCCCTAATCCCCGCAAACGCAACAGGCGCTCCCTGCTCCCCGAACTTACTGGGCGCCGTCCGGACATTGGAGGTTGCAGCCGTTGGGATCGCCCAGATCGCCCCGCTTGCGCAACTTCGAGCGGCCCTCTTGATATTTCTTCGACGGCGCCGACGCGGCGAACTCCAGTTGAGGGTGCGCCTGCAGGCGGAACTGGTCTTGCAAAATCCCTCCGGGTACGCCCGGCGAGTTTTGCGCGAATGCGAGCGATGCCACGACGGATAACGTGCCTGCCGCCGCTGCGGCGACACAAAGGTTCACAAGCGATTTCATAGCGATTGCCGCGCCGGGCGGCGCGTTCCGAATCAGTCGAATTTCGAAGGTGCAAGCGTAACGCAGAACGCGCCGGTCATGCAGCGATACGTATTACCAACGCCTACGGGAAGGGGCCCGACGACAGCCGCCCGCGGGCCTTAGCGGGACCTTAGCGGGCGGCGCGAGCGAAATCCGAGATAGGCGCGCCGCGCAGGCCCGCGGTCACATCGACGATGGCGCCGCAATAAGTCGGATCATAGCCCTCGAGCGCGGCGACGCCCGCGCGAAACTCGCCGCTACGCAGCACGTCCAGCGCGGCAGCGAGCGGTTGGGTCGACAAACGGCCTCGATCGCAGGCGAAGTAGTAATCCTCGTCGACGATCGGCATGAAATCCAGCCCGAAGTGATGCGCAGCCGGCGCGACACCGAACCCGGCGTCGGCCATCCCGCTCGCGACGAATGCGGCGATGGCCGTATGCGTCAGTTCGGTCGACGCGTAGCCATTGATGCGGTCGGGGTCCACGCCGATGCTGTTCAATGCGAGGTCGAGCAGCAGCCGCGTACCCGATCCGGCCTGGCGATTGACGAACCGTACGTCGGGCCGCGCGAGATCGTCGAGGCCGCGCACGCCCAGGGGATTGCCCTTGGCGAGAAAAAGCCCCTGCTGACGCGCCGTCAGATAAACGAGCACGTGCCGCTTGGGGTCGAGCCAGCCGCGATAAATGTCGGCGCACAACTCGCGAAACGCCCCGCGCGGCAGATGAAACCCGGCGAAATCGCATTCGCCCCGGGCGAGCGCCGACACGGCCTCGGCACTTTCCCGATATTTGATCTCCACGGCGCCCGCATCGCGCGCGTTCATTTGCGTCACGAGCGCCGCCACCGCATACCCGTGCGACGCGTGAATACGCGTCGTCCCCCTCGCTCCCAACTGCCGATTCAATTCGGCCGTCACCTCACCGGCAAGTTGCTTGAGCGGCCCGTCCAACCGTTCGGCGCAATTGCGCTGCGCCTGCACGACGGCCCGCCCCAGCGCCGACAGCGACGAACCCTTGCCGCGCTCCTTCGAAATCAGTTCGCCGCCGAGCCGCGCCTCGAGCGCCCGCAACAGGCCCCACGCGTGTCGATAGGACAACTGCCGCTCGCCGGCAGCCTGCGCGATGCTGCCCGTTTCATCGATGAGCGCGAGCAGCGGGACGATATCGGTCAAGCTGGCCTCGCGGCCGGCACTGTCGCGCACGACCAATTCCGCAACGCATTTGATGTCGATCATTTATGCAGTCCGATTTCCTATTGCACTTCACGCAGCCCGCGCCTATTGTGGCGACACAACGGCCAAAGCCGAGCATATATGCATGGCATATGACCCGCAAGTGCATATAGCTACAGAGGAGCCGGAGTCTAAGAGGAGCCCCACCTTGGAACATGCCAGCGTTCCGGCGCCGGACGAACTCGTCCGCCGACACGTGTCGCCGGGCGCATCGCTCATCGCGGTGCTGCACGCCATTCAAGACGACGCGGGCTTCGTCCCGCCCGAAGTCGTCGCGCCGCTCGCGCGCGCCTTCAATCTTTCTCGTGCCGAAGTTCACGGCGTCGTTACGTACTACCACCACTTCCGCACGCATCCGCCCGCACCGGTCACGGTCGCGCTGTGCCGCGCCGAGGCGTGCCGCAGCATGGGCACGGAAGCGCTGGCCCGGCACATCGAAGGCCGCACGGGCTGCCGATTCGACGCCGCGCACGACGAGACGGGCGCGCAAGCCCGCCGTAACGGCGACGTCGAACTCGAATCCGTCTACTGCCTTGGCCAATGTGCGCTCTCGCCGTCGATGACGATCAACGGCGAATTGCACGTGAAGGTCACGCCGCAAAAATTCGACGCTCTGCTCGATGAGGCTCGCAACCAAGCCTCATCGAGCATCGCCACCGCAAAGGAGAGCGCATGACGACGCGTGTTTACGTTCCCCGCGACTCGTCGGCGCTGGCGCTCGGCGCCGATGCGATCGCCGACGCCATCGCCCAAGAAGCCGCGCGCCGAGGGCTGGCGGTCGAGCTCGTGCGCAACGGCTCCCGCGGTCTGCTTTGGCTCGAGCCGCTCGTCGAAGTGCAAACGGCCCAAGGCCGCATCGGCTACGGCAACGTAGAACCGGCCGACGTCGCGTCGCTGTTCGAGTCGAGCTTTCTCACGGGCGGCCAGCACGCCCGCTCGGTCGGGCTCGTCGACGACATCCCCTACTTGAAGCAGCAGCAACGCTTGACGTTCGCACGCTTGGGGCTGACCGATCCGCTTTCGATCGACGATTATGTGGCGCATGAAGGGCTCGCGGGCCTGAAGGCCGCGCTCGGCATGAGCGCCGAAGCCGCTTGCCAAACGGTGCTCGATTCCGGCCTGCGCGGCCGCGGCGGCGCCGCGTTCCCGGCCGGCATCAAATGGCGCACCGTCCGTGAAGCGAAAGCCGCGCAAAAGTACATCGTCTGCAATGCGGACGAAGGCGACTCGGGCACGTTCTCCGATCGTCTCGCCATGGAAGGCGATCCGTTCGCGCTGATCGAAGGCATGATCATCGCCGGCATCGCGACGGGCGCCACGCGCGGCTATATCTACGTGCGCAGCGAATACCCGCATTCGATCGCCACGCTGAACGCCGCCATCGAGAAAGCGCGAGCGGCCGGCTGGCTAGGCGAAAGCGTGCTCGGCTCCGAGCATGCGTTCGAACTGGAAGTGGCCAAGGGCGCGGGCTCGTACGTCTGCGGCGAAGAAACGGCGCTGCTCGAATCGCTCGAAGGCAAACGCGGCATCGTCCGTGCGAAGCCGCCCGTCCCCGCGCTATCGGGCCTCTTCGGTCAGCCGACGGTCGTCAACAACGTCATCACGCTGGCCACCGTGCCGATCATCTTTGCGCGCGGCGCGCAGTTCTACCGCGACTTCGGCATGGGCCGTTCGCGCGGCACGCTGCCGTTCCAGCTCGCCGGAAACATCAAGTACGGCGGCCTCGTCGAACTGGCCTTCGGCGTGACGCTGCGCGAGCTCGTCGAGACCTACGGCGGCGGCACCGCGAGCGGCCGCCCCGTGCGCGCCGTGCAGGTGGGCGGCCCGCTCGGCACGTATCTGCCCGAGAGCCAATGGGACATTCCGCTCGACTATGAAGCCTACGCGGCCGTCGGTGCCGTCGTCGGACACGGCGGGCTCGTCGTGCACGACGACACGTCGAACTTGGCCGAGCTCGCCCAGTACGCGATGCACTTTTGCGCGGTCGAATCGTGCGGCAAGTGCACGCCGTGCCGTATCGGCTCGACGCGCGGCGTCGAAGTCATCGCACGCATTCGCAACGGCGACACCTCGGAAAAGCAAGTGCAGTTGCTGCGCGATCTGTGCGACACGATGGTGTCCGGTTCGCTCTGCGCAATGGGCGGCATGACGCCCTACCCCGTGCTGTCCGCCCTCGACCATTTTCCTGAAGATTTCGGTCTTCGCCCCGATCAGCCCAAAGCGGCTGCGGCTTGACGATGGAGCCTCTCATGTCCGATACGCCCGCCCGTACCCCTTCCGCCTCGCCGACCTCAGGCGGTTGCGGCTCAGCACACTGCGCTTGCCGCTCGAGCGCGATTTCCCCGCTCGACGACACCGATTACGGCACGCCCCGCCGTCACGCCGACACCGACGTGACGCTCGAGATCGACGGCCAGTCGATTACGGTGCCTGCCGGCACGTCCGTGATGCGCGCGGCGGTCGAGGCCGGCGTCAACGTGCCCAAGCTGTGCGCGACCGATTCGCTCGAGCCGTTCGGCTCCTGCCGCCTTTGTCTCGTCGAAATCGAAGGCAAGCGCGGCTATCCCGCCTCCTGCACGACGCCCGTCGAAGCGGGCATGCGGGTGCGCACGCAAAGCGATCGGTTGCAAGCGCTGCGTCGCAATGTGATGGAGCTCTACATCTCCGATCACCCGCTCGATTGCCTGACCTGTCCCGCCAACGGAGATTGCGAGCTGCAGGACATGGCCGGCGTCGTCGGATTGCGTGAAGTGCGCTATGGCTTCGACGGCGCGAATCACCTGAAGGACGCGAAGGACGAATCGAACCCCTACTTCACCTACGATCCGTCCAAGTGCATCGTCTGCAATCGCTGCGTGCGTGCATGCGAGGAAACGCAAGGCACGTTCGCGTTGACGATCGCCGGGCGCGGCTTCGAATCGCGCGTGGCCGCGAGTCAAAGCCAGCCGTTCATGGAGTCGGAGTGCGTATCGTGCGGCGCGTGCGTCGCGGCTTGCCCGACGGCCACGCTCGTCGAAAAGACCGTGTCGTTCTTGGGCCAGGCCGAACATTCGATCATCACGACTTGCGCGTACTGCGGCGTCGGCTGCTCGTTCAAGGCCGAGATGAAAGGCAACGAAGTGGTCCGCATGACCCCGCACAAGAACGGTCAAGCCAACGAAGGCCACGCCTGCGTGAAGGGCCGCTTCGCTTGGGGCTATGCGACGCACAAAGACCGCATCACGAAACCGATGATCCGCGCGAAGATCACCGACCCGTGGCGCGAAGTGACGTGGGAGGAAGCAATCGCCTACGCGGCCTCCGAGTTCCGTCGCATTCAATCGAAACACGGACGCGACTCGATCGGCGGGATCACGTCCTCGCGCTGCACGAACGAGGAAACCTACCTCGTGCAAAAGCTCGTGCGAGCCGCCTTCGGCAACAACAACGTCGACACGTGCGCGCGCGTCTGCCATTCGCCGACCGGCTACGGCCTGAAGACGACGATCGGAGAATCGGCCGGCACGCAGACCTTCGCGTCCGTCGAGAAGGCCGACGTCGTCATGGTCATCGGCGCCAACCCGACGGACGGCCATCCGGTGTTCGGTTCGCGTCTGAAGCGCCGGCTGCGCGAAGGCGCCAAGCTCATCGTCGCCGATCCGCGGCGCATCGATCTCGTCGATGGCCCGCATGTGAAGGCGGCCTACCATCTGCAACTGCGCCCGGGTACGAACGTCGCGCTCGTCAACGCACTCGCGCATACGATCGTGACCGAGGGGCTGCTCAACGAAGCGTTCATCGCCGAGCGCTGCGAACCGCTCGCGTTCGAGCAATGGCGGGCCTTCGTCTCCAAGGCCGAGAACTCGCCGGAAGCCACGGCGGACATCACGGGCGTGCCCGCCGAACGCGTCCGCGAAGCCGCGCGCTTGTACGCGACGGGCGGCAACGCCGCGATCTATTACGGCCTCGGCGTCACCGAGCACGCGCAAGGCTCGACGATGGTCATGGGCATCGCGAACTTGGCGATGGCCACGGGCAACATCGGGCGAGAAGGCGTCGGGGTGAATCCGCTGCGTGGCCAGAACAACGTGCAAGGCTCGTGCGACATGGGTTCGTTCCCGCATGAGTTGCCGGGCTACCGGCACATCAGCGGCGAGCAAGCGCGCGTCGAATTCGAAACGGCATGGGGCGTGCACCTGCAACCCGAGCCGGGCCTGCGCATCCCGAACATGTTCGACGCGGCGCTCGACGGCAGCTTCAAGGGCCTCTATTGCCAAGGCGAAGACATCGTCCAATCGGATCCCGACACGCAGCACGTGGCCGCCGCACTTTCGGCGATGGAATGCATCGTCGTGCAGGACATCTTCCTGAACGAGACGGCGAAGTACGCGCATGTGTTCCTGCCGGGCTCGTCGTTCCTCGAGAAAGACGGCACGTTTACGAACGCGGAGCGCCGTATTTCGCGGGTGCGCCGCGTGATGCCGCCGCTCGCCGGCTACGCCGATTGGGAAGTGACGCTGATGCTGTCTCGCGCCCTCGGCTACGAGATGGACTATGCGACGCCGTCCGAAATCATGGACGAGATCGCGCGGCTCACGCCGACGTTCCATGGCGTGTCGTATGCGCTCATCGACCGCCTGGGCAGCGTGCAATGGCCCTGTAACGAACAAGCGCCCGAGGGCACGCCGACCATGCACGTCGACGAATTCGTGCGAGGCAAAGGCAAGTTCGTCATCACGCAGTTCGTGGCCTCGCGCGAGAAGGTCACGCGCCGCTACCCGCTGCTGCTGACGACAGGGCGCATTCTGTCGCAGTACAACGTCGGCGCGCAGACGCGGCGCACGGAAAATTCGCGATGGCACGAAGAGGACCGCCTGGAGATCCATCCGCACGACGCCGAGGAGCGCGGCATCGAGACCGGCGATTGGGTCGGAATCGAATCGCGTTCGGGTCAGACGGTGCTGCGCGCGCTCGTCAGCGAGCGGATGCAGCCCGGTGTCGTCTATACGACGTTCCATTTCCCCGAATCGGGCGCGAACGTCATCACGACGGACAGCTCCGACTGGGCGACGAATTGCCCCGAGTACAAGGTCACGGCCGTGCAGGTGCAGCCGGTGCAGCAGCCGTCGGAATGGCAACGGCAGTACGAGCAATTCAACGAAACGCAGCTCGAACTGCTGCGCGAACGGACGCTCGCCGGTGCGTCGAGCGGCAAATGAGCGCGATGACCGGCACATTCAATTTGACCTACGAAGGCGAGCCGCAATGAAGGTCGAGCACTTGATCGAGATGGCGAATCAGATCGGCGAGTTTTTCGCGTCGATGCCCAACCACGAGGAAGCCGTGGCCGGCATCGCCGATCACATCCGGCGCTTTTGGGAACCGCGGATGCGGCGCGCGATTCTCGCGACGCTCGACGATCCGGCCGCGAGCGCCGAGATGTCGCCGATCGTGCGCGAAGCACTCACGCAGGCACGCGAGGCGCTCGCCCCGCAAGCCGCATAGGCGCTGGCGCTATACCGACCCGCGAGCCGATATGCTCCGGCGCGCCGCTCATCCCTGCGAGCGCGCGCCGGAAAACCATGTCTCGCAATGCCGCGCGAGGGCGCTCGTATCGGATGCGGGCCGACCGCGCGCGCAAATGTAGCCGTCCGGACGGAGGAGGTAGAACGCCGGCCGCGTCCTTCCATACGCATGCATGAGCGACGGCGCGTCGGCCTCTCGCGCGTCGGTCACACGCCAAATGCGCACGACGCCAGGCAGCGCGGCCTCGATAGCCGCGGCCAGCCGGTCGAACTCGGGATCGGGGGCGACAGGCGGCGCCGCAACCGTTCCGGTCGTGTCCAGCATAGCCTCCACGCCACCGGGCATCTCGACGAGGACGAACAACGAGAATAGCCCCGGATCATGCAGATCGTACAAACGCGCGGTGCCGGGTGCGCGCCCGAGCGGACCGTCGACGACGTGCACTAGCGCATCGGGCGCCCGCTCGCCGGCGCGCGGGCCGCCGTCGAGCACGCGCTCGAGCGTGAGCGGGCTGCGCCGGTACTGGATCGCCAGCTCGCTGACCATGAGGCGGGCGGCGTCGCGCAGCGGGCCGAACGCCGCAAGCACGGGCATGACGCGCTCGCGCAGCAGCTTCAGCGGACCGCGCTCCGCCTCCGCCAATTGCGTGATGAAAGCCGTTTGACGCAAGACATCGCGCTCGATCGGATGACGCTCGACTTGGTAGCTGTCTAGCAGCGGCTCGCCGGCTTGGCCGGCCATCCGCCGCGCGAGCTTCCACCCGAGATTGAGCGCCTCTTGAACGCCCGTATTCATGCCTTGCGCCCCGGCCGGACTGTGGACGTGCGCGGCGTCGCCGGCCAAGAAAACGCGGTTCATCCGCAACCGCTCCACCATGCGGCTGTTCAGATGGAAGTAGGACGACCAGGTGAGCGTCGACAGTGAGACCGGATGATGCACACGTCGCATCGCGACCGCGCGGCACAGTTCGAGCGAAGGAGGCGCGACGTCGCCGTTCGCCCGCGCAGTCTCCGAACGAGCGTCCGCCTCCCGCGGCGCTGGCGTGTCCCCCAATGCCGACGCGTTGTCGGCGATGAAGCGATGACGGCCCCCGCCCATCGGGATGATCGCGGCCAAGCCGTCGCCGGACGCGAACAAGTGAAACTCGTCGCCGGATAGATCGGAGTCGGCCTGCAGATCCGCAAGCACGAATGTCTGCTCGAACGTCTTACCGGCGAAACTCAAGCCGAGCAGATGACGCACCGTGCTGTGCGCGCCGTCGGCGCCGACCACGTAGGCCGCCCGGCAAATTTCCTCGCGGCCGTCGGCGTGCGACAGCTGGGCTTCGACATCGGATGCGCTTTGCCGCAAACCGACGAGTTCGACGCCGCGCTCGATCGTCACGCCTAGCGTGGCGAGATGCTCGGTCAACAACCGCTCCGTGATCGATTGGTCGAGACAGAGCAGATAGGGATAGCGTGTCTGCAGCGGGTCGAAATCGAGGCGGGCGAGGCGGTTGCCGTTCGAGTAGAGGTTGGCCGCTCGCAATCGGTGCCCCGCCGCCAAGAACGGCTCGACGACGCGGTGTTGTTCGAACAGCTCCAGCGTGCGCGCTTGAATGCCGATTGCGCGAGAATGCGCGGCCGGCTGCGGCGCACGATCGATGAGACGCACGTTCGTGTGCGCGCGCGCCAAGCTCATCGCGCAAGCGAGCCCGGTCGGCCCAGCTCCGACGATCAGCACCGGCAGCGCGTTGACGGTCACGGCGGCCATGCTTGTCCTCCGGCGAACCCAAAGATCTTGCCAAGTGTACGCCCGTCGCTCCCTATCGGGGCGCGAGCTGCGCGTGCCGACCATCCCGAGCCTTGCGCCCCGGGCCCGCCGAGTATGGGACAATGCCGCGTTTGCGCCATTGCCTGCCGTCATGGATCCCTTTTTCGCGCGCGCCTATGCGGCGCATCGTGACGGACGACTCGCCGATGCCGAGCGCGACTATCGCGCGGCGATCGACGCCGATCCCGTCCATACCGACGCCCTCCACCTGCTGGGGGTGCTCCGCCACCAGCAAGGACGCCACGAAGAAGCCGCCGACCTCGTCGGGCGAGCCGTCGCCCTGCGGCCGAACGACGCCGCTTTGCAGCTGAACCTCGGCAACGCGCTGAAAGCGCTGGGCCGGCTCGACGGCGCGATCGAGCGCTTTCGCAATGCGCTCTCGCTCGCGCCCGACTTTCCGCTCGCGCATTACAACCTCGGTAATGCGTACGCGCAGGCGGGCCGCCACGAAGACGCCGTGGACGCCTTCCAAAAGTCCTTGCGCCTGCAACCGAACGATGCCTCGACGTACAACAATCTCGGCAACGCGCTGCATGCGCTCGGCCGTGCCGACGAAGCCATCGCGGCATTTTCGCGCGCATTGGCGCTGCGTCCCGGACATGCCGGCGCGCACAACAATCTTGGCATGGCGTTCGCGGCGCTCGGTCGCGGCGACGACGCGATCGAACAGTTTCGCGCCGCGCTGACGGCGGAGCCTCGCTATGTCGCGGCCCACTTCAATCTCGGCAATGCCCTCGATGCGATGGGCCGTCACGGCGAAGCGGCCGCGGCCTTCGAAGCGGCGCTCGCGTTGCAGGCCGCGTTCCCGCCCGCACTGCTCGGCTTGGGCAACGCACTCGCAGCGCTGGGCCGGCATACCGAGGCGATCGCTCGCTTCGAGCGCGCCGTCGGCCTCGATCCGCAGTTGGCGCTGGCCTGGCTCGGGCTAGGCAATGCGCATCATGCGCTGGGCAACCACGAAGCCGCATTGCGCGCGTTCGATCAAGCGCTGCGTCTGCGGCCCGACCTTGCCTCGGCACAGCTGAACCGTGCGCTCACGCTGCTCACGCTCGGCGATTTCGCGCGCGGATTGCCCGCTTATGAATCGCGGCTCGACATTGCTGCGATTTCCGCAAGCCCCGTCGAATCGGGCGCGCGCCCGGTCGCTGGCGCGGCTTCGCCACCGCGCTGGCGCGGCGAGCCGATCGACGGCCAAACGCTCTGGCTCGATGCGGAGCAAGGCTTCGGCGACACGCTGCAATTCCTGCGCTTCGTGCCGCTCGCGCGCGAGCGCGCCAGCCGGGTCGTGCTCACGGTCCAGCGCGAACTCGCACCGCTCGTCGCTCCGCTCGCGCAGGCTTGGCGCGTGACGATGGCGATCGCCGGGGAAGCACGGCCTCGAGCCGACTTGCATTGCCCGTTGCTCAGCTTGCCTTACGCGCTCGGCACGACTCTCGATACGCTGCCGGCCCCGCGCCGTTACCTCGACGTACCGGTCTCGTATCGCCGCCGCTGGCGCGGCTCGCTCGGCGGCCACGCGAAGGTGAAAATCGGGCTGGCCTGGTCGGGCCGCATCCAAGCCCACGAAAATCGCGCGATGCCCGTTTCGGCGCTGGCGCCCCTACTCGCCCTGCCGGGCGTCGATTGGCTCGTGCTGCAGCCGAATTTGACCGATGACGACAAGCGCGCGCTGGACACGCTCGCGCGGACAGCGTCGATTCATCGCTTCGACGATCGTATCGGCGACTTCGCCGATACGGCGGCCATCGTCGACCGGCTCGACGCAGTGGTTTCGATCGACACGTCGATCGCCCACTTGGCCGGTGCATTGGGTAAGCCGCTATGGCTCATGCTGCCGTTCGCGGCGGACTGGCGTTGGTTCACGAATACCGACCGAAGCCCCTGGTATCCGAGCGCTCGACTCATGCGACAGCCGGCGCCCGGACAGTGGGGGCCGGTGATCGACGTGCTCGCGCGCGCAGTCGCGAACGAAGTCCTCGCAGTCGCTTGAGCGCATCGGCAAGAAAACCGGCGCGCCGCGCGCATCAATGCGCGCCGCCGCGTTCGCGGATCTGCGGCCACGCCAGCTTCATGTAATAGAGCATCGACCAGATCGTCAGCACGGCCGCCAGGTAAATGAGCCACACGCCCCACACACGCGTGTCGATCGCCGCGGCGGCCCCGAGCGGCACCTTGCCGTAGTAGAGAAGCATCGGAATGGCGACCATCTGGCAAGCGGTCTTGAACTTGCCGAGCTGATTGACGGCGACGCTCTTGGACGCGCCGATCTGCGCCATCCATTCCCGCAAGGCGGAAATGGCGATTTCACGGCCGACGATGACGAGCGCGATCGCCGAGTCGATGCGCGCCAATTGCACGAGCATGAGCAGCGCGGCCGTGACCATCAGCTTATCGGCAACCGGATCGAGAAACGCGCCGAACGCGGAGGTTTGATTCCATTTGCGCGCGAGGTAGCCATCGAACCAATCGGTCAGCGCAGCCAGGACGAAAATCGCCGCGGCGGCCATGTTGCGGTCGACGGCGCTCATCATCGAGTCGGGGACATAGAAGACGCCGACGACGAGCGGAATCAGCACGATCCGCAGCCATGTCAGAAAGATCGGAAAGTTGAACGGCATGGAGGGTTGGCGGGCGTTGGAGTAATAGGAGCGAACAAAGGAGACGCCATTGTGCCGCGTCGCCGAACCTGCCACAAGCCGCGGTCCGGCCGCACTCGGGCGCCGGCGCCGCGGCCGCTCAGTGTAGTTGCCGGTAAATCTGCTCGGCGAGCGAACGGGAAATGCCCTCGACGCTCGCCAAATCCTCGACGCTCGCGGCCACGACGCCGCGCAGCCCGCCGAATCGCGCAAGCAGCCGTTGCCGCCGTTTTGCGCCGATGCCGTCGAGCTCTTCGAGCCGCGACGTCTGACGCGCCTTCGCACGTTTTGCCCGCATACCGGTGATCGCGAACCGATGGGCCTCGTCGCGGATCTGCGCGACGAGCATGAGTGCCGCGCTTTCCTTGCCGAGTTCGAGCGATGCGCGGCCGTCGGCAAATACGAGCGTTTCAAGACCGACCTTTCGGCCCTCGCCCTTCGCGACGCCAACGAGCATCGAACGATCGAGCCCGAGTTCGGTGAATACTTGGCGTGCGACTTCGACCTGTCCCTTGCCGCCGTCGATCAAAACGACGTTCGGCAAGATGCCGCCGGCCGCGGCCGGTTCCGCCGAATCGGCCGCCGACTCGGGAGCGGCGGCCGCCTCCGGCTGCAGTTGCACGGCGCGATCGTCCGCATTGCCGGCCGCGAGCGCCACGAGCTTTTCGTAGCGACGCGTGAGCACTTGCCGCATGGCCGCATAATCGTCGCCCGGCGTGATTCCGGTGATGTTGTAGCGGCGATACTCGCTCGTCTGCATCTTATGATCGCGATAGACGACGCACGAGGCTTGCGTCGCTTCGCCCATCGTGTGGCTGATGTCGAAACACTCGATGCGCAAATGTGCGAGGTCGTCGCATTCCATGCCCAGTGCCTCGGCCAACGCGCGCGTGCGCGCCTGCTGCGAGCCGCGTTCCGACAAGAGACGCGTCAGCGCAAGCCTGGCGTTCTGTTCGGCCATTGCGAGCCAGACGCGCCGCTGCCCCTGCGGCTGACGAACGAATACGACCTTGTGCCCCGATTGCTCGGTCAGAAGATCGACGAGCTCCCGGTTGGCGGGGGCGTGACTGACGACGAGCACCGGCGGAACGCGATTGCCGAGGTAGTGCTGGGCGATGAAGGCTTCGAGCACCTCGGTTTCGATGTCGGGCTCGAGGCGATCGGAGGAATCGGCCTGAGCCGCTTCGCTATCGCACTCGACCGCCTCATCGGTCTCAACGTTCTCGTCGCCCTCCTCGCCCGCGAATCCGCTTTCGGCGTGGGCCGGGAAATAGGCCTTATCGCCGAGATGACGGCCGCCGCGGACCATGGCCAGATTGACGCACACGCGCCCGCCCTGCGCGACGACCGCTAGGATGTCGACATCGCTGTCGCCGCCGACCTCGATCGCCTGCTGATGCAGCACCGTCGACAGCGAACTCATCTGATTGCGCACGGCCGCGGCTTGCTCGAATTTCAGCTCGGCCGCAAACGCATGCATTTTGGCTTCGAGTTCCCTCATGACCTCGTTTTGGCGGCCGAGCAGAAAGCGCGATGCGTTCGCGACGTCGCGTGCGTAGTCTTCTTCGCTGATCGCCCCGACGCACGGCGCCGTGCAGCGCCCGATCTGATGCAGCAGGCAAGGCCGCGTCCGATTGTTGAACACGGAGTCTTCGCACGTGCGCAATTGGAAGACACGCTGCAAGATCTGAATGCTCTCGCGCACTGCCCACGCGCTCGGGAACGGCCCGAAATACTGGTTCTTCTTGTCGACCGAGCCGCGGTAATACGCCATGCGAGGGAACGCATGGGCCGTCAGCTTCAGGTAGGGATACGACTTGTCGTCGCGAAAAAGGATGTTGTAGCGCGGCGCGAGCGCCTTGATGAGATTGTTCTCGAGCAACAGCGCTTCGGCTTCCGAACGCGTCACCGTCGTTTCGACACGCGCGATGCGCGTGATCATCATCGCAATGCGCGGCGATGCCTGCGTCTTCGTGAAGTAGCTCGATACGCGCTTTTTCAGGTCGCGCGCTTTGCCCACGTAGAGCACGTTCTCGTCGGCGTCGTAATAGCGGTACACGCCCGGCAGATGCGGCAGTTGGGCCAGGAACTTTTTCGGTTCGAAAGGCGGTTTTTGAGCGGAGGAATCGGTCATGCGTATCGGAGGCGAAACGCCGCGCGGCATGAGGCGGCGTGCTTTAGAATCGCCAGTTTAGACCATTTGCGCACGCCTTCGCGTGGCGCGCCGCCCTGCAGCCCTGCCGCACTCACCCTGCTCTGCCCATGTCCTCAGTCAGTCCCGATACGATCGCCTGCGACTTGTTTTGCGCCGTCATCGACAATTTCGGCGACGTCGGCGTCTGCTGGCGCCTCGCTCGGCAGCTCGCCACCGAGTACGGCTGGCAGGTGAGGCTCATCGTCGACGATCTGCATACCTTCGCACGCCTTTGCCCGGCGCTCGACGTCTCGCTCGCACGGCAACGCGTCGAGGGCATCGTCGTCGAACATTGGCGCGAACCGGCGCACGCCGGCGACGCGCTGGCCGTGGCCGACATCGTCATCGAGGCGTTCGCATGCGAGTTGCCGCCCGCCTACGTCGCGGCGATGGCGCGACGCAGCCGCGCGCCCGTCTGGATCAACCTCGAATACTTGAGCGCGGAAGATTGGGTGGCCGAATGCCATTTGAAGCCGTCGCCGCACGCGCGCTACGCCCTCACGAAAACATTCTTCTTTCCGGGGCTCGGGCCGGGCACGGGCGGCGTGCTCAAAGAACGCTCGCTCGACGGCGAGCGGCGCGCGTTCGACGCCTCGCGGCCGGCGCGCGAGGCCTGGTGGCGAGATGCGACCGGTGCGGCGCCGCCTGAAAGCGACGCGACTGTCGTATCGCTGTTCTCCTACGAAAACCCGGCCGTGGACGGCCTGCTCGACCAGTGGCGCGATGCGCCGGCGCCGATCGTGTTGCTCGCGCCGGAAGGCCGCATCTCGGGCGCGCTGGCGCGCTTTTTCGGCTTGCCGTCGTTCCACGCGGGCGCGCACGCGCAACGAGGCAATCTGCGCGCGCACTCGCTGTCATTCCGCCCCCAGCCCGCTTTCGATGCGCTGCTGTGGGCCAGCGACGTGAATTTCGTGCGCGGAGAGGATTCTTTCGTCCGCGCGCAGTGGGCGCGCCGGCCCTTCGTCTGGCACATCTACCCGCAAGCGGATGCCGCTCACTTGCCGAAGCTCGATGCCGCGCTCGGGCACTATGCCGCAACGCTGGCCCCGGACGCCCAAGCGGCGCTCGGCCGCTTCTGGCATGCCTGGAACGGCGCGGGCACGCCGGATTGGGCCGATTTTTGGGGCCATCGCGAGGCGCTGCAGGCGCGCGCGGACACCTGGGCCGACGAACTCGCCTCGATCGGCGACCTGGCCGGCAACCTAGCCGAATTCACGAAAATGCAGTTAAAATAAGCGGTTATCCGACGGCGTGGTGCATCCGGGTGCCTCAGTTGACGAGCTCGATTCATGATGTGGAGCGAATCGAGCAAGGCCCGGTCGATGCACGACCGAGAAGCGATGGATGTCGCTGCCGTTGAGCAACAGGTCAGCCACTTTATTCGCATAGGATTGTTTTTTATGAAGATCGCACAGGAACTGCGCACCGGTAACGTCGTGATGATCGGCAGCGAGGCCATGGTCGTTCAAAAGACCGAGTACAACAAATCGGGCCGTAACGCCGCCGTCGTCAAGATGAAGCTGAAGAATCTGCTGACGGGCGCAGGCATGGAATCGGTCTATAAGGCCGACGACAAATTCGACGTCGTCGTGCTCGACCGCAAGGAAGTCACGTATTCGTACTTCGCCGATCCGATGTACGTCTTCATGGACGCCGATTACAACCAATACGAAGTCGAAGCCGAGATGATGGGCAACGCGCTCAACTACCTCGAAGACGGCATGCCGTGCGAAGTCGTGTTCTACAACGAGAAGGCCATCTCGGTGGAACTGCCCACGACGCTCGTGCGCGAAATCACGTACACGGAGCCGGCGGTCAAGGGCGATACGTCGTCGGGCAAGGTGCTCAAGACGGCCAAGATCAACACGGGCTTCGAGTTGCAAGTGCCGCTTTTCTGCAATATCGGCGACAAGATCGAAATCGATACGCGTACGGACGAATATCGCAGCCGCGCCTAACACAGGCTCACGCTGACTGACGCGCGCAGCGTTATTTCGACCGAAAGCGCCCCACGGGGCGCTTTTTTTTCGTATGAGTAGTGTATGGTTTAAGCAATCTTTACCGGTCGTTTTTTCACCGTAGTCTGGCGCCGACCGCCGCTCTTGCCGAGTGGCAATCCCAAGTGCTTGTTCTATAAGAAAGAACGATCTGGCACGCGAAATGCTTGACGATAAGGAGCCCGTTCGCTGTCGAACGCATTTTCCCTGTGCATGGCGTCTTTTTTTTTCACGGCGCCGGCGGGCTCTCGACTCCTTGATTGATAACGCCAGCCATGCCACATGCCCTGATTGTCGAAGACGATCCCAATAGCCTATCCGGTCTCAACGCAATCGTGGCCGCCGACGGCTTCTCCGTCGACACGGCCGCCACGCTTGCCGAAGCGCGCGCTGCGCTGACGCGCTTCATTCCGGATGTGGTTCTGATCGACCTCAATTTGCCCGACGGCAGCGGCCTCGATCTGCTGCACAACCTACCGGCACAGCCCGACGGCGTCGTGCCCGTAATCGTCATGACCGGCAATGCGACTGTCGAGAGCGCCATCGAGGGCTTGCGTCACGGGATATGGGATTACCTGCTCAAGCCCGTCAATATCCCGCGCCTGCGCAGCTTGCTTGCGCGGATTCCGCGGCCGTACGAGCTGACCGAGGAAGTCCAATCGCTCCGCTCGACATTGCGCCGGCTGGGCCGCTTCGGTCCGATGATCGGCCGCAGCGATGCGATCCAGCATGTCTACGATTCGATCGAGCGCCTTGCGCCGACTGAATCCGCCGTGCTCGTTTGCGGCGAAGCGGGAACGGGCAAAGAAGTCGCGGCACGGACGCTGCATGAGATGAGCCGGCGCCGCAAGGGACCTTTCGTCGTTTTCGACTGCCGGGCGTTCACACGGGACGTCGGCGCCGAGCGCGGGCTCGACAGCATGCTGTTCGGCCAGGAGAGCGCGATACCGTCGATCGAACGTCGTGACCCGGGGCTGTTCGAGCAGGCCGCCGGCGGCACGCTCTTTCTCGACGAGATCGCCGAACTGCCGATGCCGCAGCAAGAAGCGCTGCTGCGAGCGCTGGATTCGCAAACCTACATGCGCGTGGGCGGCAGCAACCAGATCAGCGTCGATTGCCGCATCGTCGCCGCCACCCGCAAGCCGGCGCGCGACGCGGTAGCGCAAGGCGTATTGCGCGAAGATCTTTGGCTGCGGCTCGACGCGGCGTCGATCAACCTGCCGCCGTTGCGCGAGCGCGACGACGACGCGGTGCTGCTTGCAGAGGCGCTCGTCGACGAGCTCAATCGCGAAATCAATGCGAGCGGTCTCGCCACGGTGAACAAACGCATCGGAGCCAATCTGGTGCGCGAATGCTTGACCTACGATTGGCCCGGAAACGTGCGGGAACTGCACGAGCGCGTGCGACGCGCCTATAACGCGTCGGGCGAGATCGTCGATTCGTTGCGCGCGGACGAAGCCAACGGGTCGACCAGCCGGCGCTTGAACGGCGGCAGCGTGCAGGTGACGGTCGGCACGCCGCTCTCCGACGTCGAGGACTTGCTCATTCGCGCGACGCTCGATGCAGTCGGCGGAACGCGCCATCGCGCCGCCACGCTCCTCGGCATCAGCCCGAAGACGCTCTACAACAAGCTGCAGCGCATGAAGATGACTTGACGAGATCGACGCCGGCTTAGGGCGCCGGTCGCCGGCCTTGCGCTAACTCACGCCGATCGTCACTTTGACACTGAGTCATGCTCCCCCGAACGCCGAGCGCAGCAGCGCTTGCGCTTCTTTGTACGCCGGCCGTTCGAGCAGCTTGCTCCATGTGGGCGCCTTGCCGCGCGGCCGCAGTTGCCGCAGGCGCTGCGCGCTCTCCTTCGACGGCACGTACGCAAGCTCTTGAAGAACGATTTCCGCGGCTTCCGGCTGGTTGCAGACGAGCACCATGTCGCAGCCGGCTTCGAGCGCCGCCTGAGCCGCTTGCGTCAGCGTGCCGCCTGCGCGCGCCGCTTCCATCGACAAATCGTCGCTGAAAATCGCACCCGTGAAGCGTAGTTTCTTGCGCAGAATCTCTTGCAGCCAGACACGCGAGAACCCGGCCGGCTTCTCGTCGACTTTCTCGTAGATGACGTGCGCGGGAATCACCGACGCGAGCACCATGCCGAGCCAGTCGTAAGGCGCCGCATCGTCGCTGAGGATTTCGTCGAGGTTTCGATCGTCGACGGGCAACGCGACATGCGAATCGGCAGCGGCGAACCCGTGCCCCGGAAAATGCTTGCCGCAGTTGCCCATGCCGGCCAGCGCGAGCCCATGGTTCAAACTCTTCGCGAGCAGCGTGACGACACGCGGATCCCGGTGAAACGCGCGATCGCCGATGACTGCCGAGCGCCCGTAATCGAGATCGAGAACCGGCGTGAAGCTCATGTCGACGCCGCACGCCCGCAGCTCGGCTGCAAGCACGTAGCCCGTCGCCGTGGCGACCTTCGTCGCGAGCAGCACGTCCCGGTCCCAAAGCTCGCCCAGGCGCCGCATCGCAGGCAGCACGGTAAAACCGTCGGTGCGGAAACGCTGTACGCGTCCGCCTTCGTGATCGACGGCAATCAGCAGATCGTCGCGCACGTCCCGGATCGCATCGGTCAACGCGACCAGCTGCCGCCGGTTTTCGAAGTGTCGCGCGAAGAGGATGACACCGCCCGTCATCGGGTGCGACAGGCGCCGCAAGTCGTCTTTGTCGAGCGCGACGCCTTTGACGTCGAGCATCACCGGGCCAGGGAAAGTTTTCATCGAGTGAATAGGCGAGAAAGGTTCAAAGTCGAGGAGCGGGCACCGTGGCGCCTGCGGCGAACCGGCGCACCGCCCGCTCAAATCGCCGGCGTCGCTGCGTCCGATTCGGCGACGACGAACGCCACCGCGTAATCGCGCTCGTCGCTGACGGTCACGCGCGCCGTGATGCCTCGCACGGCAAGCCAGTCCGCCAGCTCGCCCGACGCCGTGACGACCGGCTTGCCGCTCGCTTCGTTCAGCGTCTGCAAGGCGCGCCAGGTCATGGGCCAGCGCATGCCGAGTCCGATCGCTTTCGAAAACGCCTCCTTGGCAGAAAAGCGCGTGGCGAGAAATGCGAGCCCGCGCGCCTCGGAGCGCGACTTGCGCGCGTGGTAGACGCGCAACTCGTCGGGGCCGAGCACTTTCTCGGCAAAGCGCCCGTTCGTGCGCGTCATCACCGCCGCCACGCGGCTCAGTTGAATGATGTCGGTGCCGATTCCATAGATGGCCATGGTGCGTCGTTCCGCTCAGTGCGTCGCGGCGAGACGCGCGGCCACCATGATGGCCTTCATCTCGCGCACCGCGTTGTCCCAGCCGGAAAAAATCGCTTGCGCAACGATCGCATGGCCGATGTTCAATTCGACGATGCCCTCGATTGCCGCGATCTGCTGTACGTTCGTATAGTGCAGGCCGTGGCCGGCATTGACCTTCAGGCCAAGCGACGCACCGAATCGAACGCCCTGCACGATGCGTTCGTACTCGCGCTGTTGCTCGGCCTCGTCATGCGCATCGGCATACCGTCCCGTGTGCAGTTCGACGACGGGCGCGCCCGCCTCGTGCGCCGCGCGAATCTGCGACTCATCCGCGTCGATGAAGAGCGACACGCGCGATCCCGCTTCGGCCAGTTGGCGGCAGGCAGCGCGTACCGATTCGAAACGCCCTGCCACGTCGAGCCCGCCCTCCGTCGTCAACTCGGCGCGTTTTTCCGGAACGAGGCAGGCGTCGTGCGGGCGCACCTCGCAGGCGATGTCGAGCATTTCCTGCGTGACCGCGCATTCGAGATTCATGCGCGTCGACAACTGCGGGCGCAACGCGCGTACGTCGGCATCGACGATGTGACGCCGGTCCTCGCGCAAATGCAGCGTGATGGCGTCGGCGCCCGCCGCCTCGGCCTGCAGCGCCGCGCGAATCGGATCCGGGTAGCGCGTGCCTCGTGCATTGCGCAACGTGGCGACGTGATCGATGTTCACGCCGAGGTCGATGACGGTCGGCGACGTCAAAAAGAAGCTCATAAGTTCTGCAAGTCGAGAAGGATCTGGCGAGTGGCGAGCGGCGTGCCGCCCAGATAGGTGTTGAGCAGAAAGCGCATCAGCGTCTTGCTTTGCGCGATGGTTTGAGGACGATGGTAATCGTCTCGCTCCATGTCGAGCAACGTCTGCCCGGAGATCACGGGCCACTGCGCGGGCAAATCGCCGGTCGCCTCGCGCACGCCGCGGCCCGGATCGAAAACGTAGCGGCCCTCGGGCGTCACGGCTTTGCGCGCGGCCGTACGATCGAGCGCCATCGCATAACCGGTCTCGCGCAGCAGCACGCGCTCGAACGAGCGCAGGACCTGGACGGGCGGCTCGTCGTGCGCGAGCCGAGTCAACGTGACGACGTAATGATGGAATAGTTGCGGGTGCGGATCCTCGCGCGCGCAGAACTTGACCAGCAATTCGTTGACGTAAAACCCGCACAACAGGGCGTCGCCCGTCAAAGGCAACATGCCGCCGACCCATTCGGCGCCCGTGAGCGTGCGCATTTCCGATTTGCCGGACCACGCCATCGACAGCGGCTGAAACGTCTGCAGCACACCCCGCAGCGCCGAATGCGGCCGCTTCGCCCCCTTCGCCACGAGGGCGAGCCGGCCGTGATCGCGCGAGAACACGTCGATGACTAGACTCGTTTCTCGGTAAGGGTAGCTGTGCAGAACGAACGCCGGCTGCTCGGCGATCCGATGCGACGGTTCGCGCGACGGGCGTCGCTCGACCGCCGCCATCCCCTCGGTATCGGCATGACCCGGTTCGGCGGCCCGCACCGTCCGGCGGCGCGGTTTGGCGCCCGCCGCGGCGGTGGCCTGCGCGCCTGTCGGCACGTCGACCGTGCGATGCGCGCTGCGGCGTATATCGCGGTCGGGGTTGCGGTTCGTGTCGTCGTCCGGCGAACGAAGGGTCACCGACCCGTCGTGGATCTCGTCATTCGTACCCATAGGCGCGCAGCCCGGCTTCGTTGTCTGCCCAGCCGCTCTTTACCTTGATGAAGGTTTCCAGATAAACGGGGCCGTCGAAGAGCTTTTCCATGTCGAGCCGCGCCTCGGTGCTGATCTGTTTGAGCTTGGCGCCCTTCTGGCCGATGATCATCGCCTTGTGCGTGTCTCGATCGACGAGGATCGTCGCGAAAACCCGGCGCAGGCGCCCTTCCGTCTCGAACTTGTCGATGAGCACGGTGCTCGTGTACGGCAATTCGTCGCCGGTCCAACGAAACACTTTCTCGCGCAGGATCTCGGCCGCGAGGAATCGCTCGCTGCGATCCGTGAGATCGTCTTCGCCGTAGATCGGCTCGCCTTCCGGCAAATACGGCTTGATCGTCTTGAGCAAATGCTCGACGTCGTCGGGGCGTTTGGCCGACAGCGGCACGATCTCCTTGAACTCGCGCAGCCCGCCCATCTTCTGCAAGAAAGGGTACAGGCTCTTCTTATCGCCGACGCGGTCGAGCTTGTTCACGACGAGCAGCACGGGCGCCGACGGCGGAATCAGGTCGAGCACCTTCTGATCGTCGGGCCCGAACCGTCCGGCCTCGATCACGAACAACACCGCATCGACAGCCGTCAGCGTGGACGTGACGGCGCGGTTCAACGAACGGTTCAGCGCCCCGCTATGCTGCGTCTGAAAACCGGGCGTGTCGACAAAGATGAATTGCGCATCCTCGAACGTGTGGATACCCGTGATGCGGTGACGGGTCGTCTGAGCCTTGCGCGACGTAATGCTGATTTTCTGCCCGACGAGCGCATTCATCAGCGTCGACTTGCCGACGTTGGGACGGCCGACGATGGCGATCATGCCGCAGCGAAAGCCGGAGGAAGTGGGGGTATCGATCATGCGGAGCTGGCGATTCGAAAAGAGGCGGCACGGCGCACGCAAAGCGCCGACGACGCGAACGGGGTCATGAATGGTCGGGCTCGGGCGCGCGGGGACGTGCGACGCCCGCGATGTCGGAGACGAGCTCGGCCTCGCCGCCTCGCGCCGAGACATCGGGGCCCGGTTGACCGTCGGCCTTGGCGGCGCCGGAGTCTGAACTGGCCGGGGCGTCCGCCTTCGGCGCGGACGTTTCGGTTCTTGCGGGGGAAGCATCCGCTTTGAGCGCCGCCACATCGGCCTTCGACGCAGCGGCTTCAGGCTTGGCCGATACCTCGCTTTTCGCAGCCGACTCGGCCGA
Source organism: Trinickia sp. (assembly GCA_036384755.1). Classification (GTDB taxonomy): domain Bacteria; phylum Pseudomonadota; class Gammaproteobacteria; order Burkholderiales; family Burkholderiaceae; genus Trinickia. The sequence continues at coordinate 50,809 of DASVLS010000004.1, forward strand.
GCGCGACGGCGCCTTATGCTCGACGTGTGCGGCGCGAATCATCGCGGGGGGAACGTTCGCCGCACGATCGCCGGCTTCGACCGCGACTTTCGCGGCGTCGACACGTCCTGCCTTGTCGGCTTTCTCGCTTCGATCGCCCTTACGCTCGGGCGAACGCAGATCGAGCGCGGCTTGGATACCCTTCACGCCGGGTACGACCTCGGGCTCGCCGAGCTTCGCCGAGCGCGCGCCGCGCGAACGCTTCGGCTTGACTTCGAGCGCCGGCTGCAGCGCCATGACTTCCTCGAGCGCCTTCTTGGCCGCGGCTTGCTCGGCCGCACGCCGGCTCGCGCCCGACCCCGAAACCTTCACCTCGAGCTTCGGTACCGCGCATTCGACTTCGAATTGCTGATTGTGAGCGGCGCCGTGCGTGGCCACCACCGTGTACGTGGGCAGCGCGATCTTGTGCCCTTGCAGGTATTCCTGCAGCAGCGTCTTGGAATCCTTGCCCAGCGTGCGCGGATCGATGTGATCGAGAATCGGCACGTACAAGCGCTTGATGACCGTCTGCGCCGCGTCGAAACCGCCGTCGAGAAAGATCGCGCCGAGAATGGCTTCGAATGCGTCCGCAAGAATCGAAGGCCGCCGGAACCCGCCGCTGCGCAGTTCTCCCTCACCAAGGCGCAGGCCATCGGCAATATTAAGGGCCTGAGCGATCTCGTACAGCGACTGTTGCTTGACGAGGTTGGCGCGGACCCGCGACAGATCGCCTTCGTCCAATTTGCCGAATCGCTGATACAAAAGCGCGGCCACCGCGCAATTTAGAACGGAATCGCCCAAAAATTCGAGCCGTTCATTGTGCGAGGCACTGTGACTGCGGTGAGTTAACGCCTGGCGCAACAATTCCGCATTGCGAAATTCGTAGCGCAACCGGCTTTCCAGCGGAGATAGCGGCATGTGCAGAGTATAACGCGCGCGCCCCACCCAACGATCCGGCAGGACGCGACGCGAGAAACGAGGGGAACCGGGCGCACATCCAGCGTCCTGGCGCTCGGTGAAGCAGTGATCGGCTCGCAGGCGCGAGCGCGATCGAAAAGCGGACGCGGACGCTGAGGACCGCGCCGACGATCCGCTCAGTTGAACGGGCCGATGCGTTTCAGGTTACTGAAGTTCATCCAAATGAAGAACGCGCGGCCGACGATGTTGCGGTCGGGCACGAAGCCCCAGTAACGGCTGTCCGCGCTGTTGTCGCGGTTGTCGCCCATCATGAAGTAGTGCCCGGGCGGCACCTTGCAGACGACGCCGGTGCTGTTGTAAGTGCAGTTGTCGCGATACGGATAGTCTTCCGCGCCGATGACGAACGGCGGCACGGCGGGATTGTTCAGGATCGCATGCTTGTGCTTGCCCAGCGTTTCCTCGAATTGCTTCGCGTAGCCGATACGCTCCTCATCGAAGTAATCGGGCAGCGCCGTTTCCGCCACGGGCTGCCCGTTGATCGTGAGATGCTTGTTTTGATAAGCGACGACGTCGCCCGGCAGGCCCACCACGCGCTTGATGTAGTCGACCGATTCATCCTTCGGATAACGGAACACGACGACGTCGCCGCGCTGAAGCGGGCTACCCTGCGTGATCCTCGTATCGGTGATCGGCAAGCGCAGGCCGTACTCGAACTTGTTCACGAGAATGAAATCGCCGACGAGCAGCGTCGGCACCATCGACCCCGACGGAATCTTGAACGGCTCGACCACGAACGAGCGCACGAGAAACACGATGAGAATGACGGGAAAGAAGCTGGCCGTGTATTCGAGCCACCACGGCTGGCGCAGCTTTTCGTCGCGCAGCCGAGCACGCGTCTGCGGCGCGTTTTCGTCCGCGAAGCGCTCGCCGATGCGCGCCTGCTGGCGGTCGAATTCGGCGACGGCGTCGTCGGCCGCACGGCGCCGCTTAGGCAAAAACACGAGCTTATCGGCAACCCACGCGATGCCCGTCAGAATGACGAGCACAAAAAGAATCAGCGCAAAGTTCATGTAAGAGTGGTCCTGTTATTTGTCTTCGACGCGCAAGATCGCGAGGAAAGCCTCTTGCGGAATCTCGACGGACCCGACCTGCTTCATTCGCTTCTTGCCTTCTTTTTGCTTTTCCAGCAGTTTCTTTTTACGCGTGATGTCGCCCCCGTAGCACTTCGCGAGCACGTTCTTGCGCAGCGCCTTGATGTTTTCGCGGGCGATGATGTGCGCGCCGATGGCCGCTTGAATCGCGACATCGTACATTTGGCGCGGAATGATTTCACGCATCTTGGCCGCGACTTCCCGGCCGCGGTATTGCGATTGCGATCGGTGCACGATCACCGAAAGCGCGTCGACTTTATCGCCGTTGATCAGCATGTCGACCTTGACGACGTCAGACGCGCGATACTCCTTGAACTCGTAATCCATCGAAGCGTAGCCGCGCGAGACGGACTTCAGCCGATCGAAGAAGTCGAGCACGATCTCGGCCATCGGGATCTCGTACGTGAGCTGAACTTGCCGGCCGTGGTACTGCATGTTGATCTGGTTGCCGCGCTTTTGCGTGCACAGCGTGATGACCGAACCCACATAGTCTTGCGGCATGTAAAGATTCACGGTGACGATCGGCTCGCGAATCTCCTCGATCTTCGAGGGATCGGGCATCTTCGCCGGGTTCTCGACCATGATCGTCGTGCCGTCGCCCTGCACGACCTCATAGACCACGGTCGGCGCCGTGGTGATGAGGTCCATGTCGAACTCGCGCTCGAGGCGCTCTTGCACGATCTCCATGTGCAAGAGACCGAGAAAACCGCAGCGGAAGCCGAAACCGAGCGCCTGCGACACTTCGGGCTCGTATTGCAGCGACGCATCGTTGAGCTTGAGCTTCTCGAGCGATTCGCGCAGCGCGTCGTATTGATTGGCTTCGACGGGATACAGGCCCGCGAACACCTGCGGCTTCACCTCTTTGAAGCCCGGAAGCGGCGCTTGTGCGGGACGCGACGCAAGCGTCACCGTATCGCCGACCTTCGCCGCCGTGAGCTCTTTGATGCCCGCGATGATGAAGCCCACCTGCCCCGCCGAAAGCGTTTCCAAGTTCTTCGATTTCGGCGTGAAAACGCCGATGTGCTCGACGGGATACTGGGCCCCCGTGGCCATCAGCTTGATCTTGTCCTTCGGCCGCAGCGTACCGTTGACGATGCGCACGAGCATGACGACGCCGACGTAATTGTCGAACCAGGAATCGATGATGAGCGCCTGCAGCGGCGCCTGTGCATCGCCCTTGGGCGGCGGCACCTTGGCGATCAACGACTCGAGCACGTCCTCGACGCCGAGGCCCGTCTTCGCGCTGCAGCGCACGGCATCCGACGCGTCGATGCCGATGACGTCCTCGATTTCCGCGATGGCGCTCTCGGGATTGGCCGCGGGCAAATCGATCTTGTTGAGCACGGGTACGACTTCGACGCCGAGTTCGATCGCCGTGTAGCAGTTCGCGACCGTTTGCGCCTCGACGCCTTGGCTCGCATCGACGACGAGCAGCGCGCCTTCGCAGGCCGACAGCGAGCGGCTGACCTCATAGGAGAAATCGACGTGCCCGGGCGTATCGATCAGGTTCAGGTTGTACACCTGCCCGTCGCGCGCCCGGTAGTGAAGTGCGGCTGTTTGTGCCTTGATCGTGATGCCGCGCTCGCGCTCGAGATCCATCGAGTCGAGCACTTGCGATTCCATTTCGCGGTCGGACAGGCCGCCGCACAGTTGAATGATGCGATCGGCGAGCGTCGACTTGCCATGGTCGATGTGCGCAATGATCGAAAAGTTGCGTATGTGATCCATTCAGGGCCGATCAAGCGAAAAAGGCGCGCTCGGACGACTGCGGAGCACGCCTTGTAAGTACGTGAAAAACCGGGCTATTTTAGCCGAAATGGCCCTCTCACGGCGGATTTCGCGGTCCCCGCCGCTGCAAGGCTGCGCGGCGACGCGTATTCGGCTCGCGCACCGGTGTCGCAAAGTCATGCCGCACAGGCGTTCGCGCCCCCGCTCGCCAACGCCGCGCAACGACGCGCAACGACGCTCACGCACCGTGCGAAGCCAACGCCGACCGCACGCGCTCGGCATCGAGCCGATAGCGGCTCAGCTCCACGCCATCGCAAACAAGCACAGGCACGAGTTCGTCGTAGCGCTCGACGAGCGCCGGATCGGCGTCGACATCGATCACTTCCACCGTTGCTCCGAATGCCCGCGCCAGCGGCTCGAGCGCGTCGCGCATCTCCTCGCAGAGATGGCACCAAGCCCGCGAATAGAGCGTCAACCGCGGCGTCGATCGCAGCGCACGCGAGGCCATATCGTTCATTTGGCTTTCGCGCGCGGCTTGATCGGCACGAATTGCGTGTTCTCGCCGCGGCGCACGAGCAACGGGACCATCTTTTGGGAATCGAGATGCGCGGTGACTTGCTCGAACTGCTTGGCGCTCGATATGTCCGTATCGCCGACACGCAGGATGATGTCGCCCTTTTGCAACCCGATGCGCGCGGCGGGACCGTCTACGGCCTCGACTTGCACGCCGCCCGTCGCGAGCCTCATGGACTTGACCTGATCGGCCGACAAGTCCGAGACCGTGATGCCGAGCGGATTGGACGGGCGCGCCTTCGGCGCCGGCGCCTGCTGCGCGTCGGCCTTCGCCGTCTTCTCGGTTTGCGTCTGCGCCACCGTGATCGGCAAGTCGCGCGATTGGCCCTTGCGCCAAATGGTCACCGTGGCCTTCGTGCCGGGCTTCGTATCGCCGACCATGCGCGGCAGATCGGTATCGGCCTCGACCGGGAGGCCATTGAACTTGAGGATGATGTCGCCAGGCTGCACGCCCGCCTTGTCGGCCGGGCCGCCCGGCTCGACGCTGCTGACGAGCGCCCCTTCCGCACGCGGCAGGCCGAGGGAATCGGAGACGTCTTTCGTCACCTGCCCGATGGACACGGCGATACGGCCGCGCACGACCTTGCCCGTCGCCTTGAGCTGGTCGGCTACGCGCATCGCTTCATCGATCGGTATCGCGAACGCAATGCCCATGAAGCCGCCCGTGCGGCTGTAGATTTGCGAATTGATGCCGATGACGTCGCCTTGCATGTTGATGAGCGGCCCGCCCGAATTGCCCGGATTCACCGCCGCATCGGTCTGGATGAACGGCAGATAATCGCCCGTCTCGCGCCCCTTTGCGCTGACGATGCCTTCGGTCACCGTATTGTCGAGCCCGAACGGCGAGCCGATCGCGACCACCCACTCGCCCACGCGCACCTTGTTCGAATCGCCGATCGTGACGGTCGGCAGATTCGTCGCGTCGATCTTCACGACGGCGATGTCCGTGCGATCGTCGGCGCCGATGAGCTTGGCCTTGAACTCGCGCTTATCGGTGAGCGTGACGTAGATGTTGTCGGCATCGTCGACCACGTGCGCATTCGTCATGACATAGCCGTCGGAGGACAAGATGAACCCCGAGCCCACGCCGTTGCTCCTCTCGTCGTCGTTGTTATCCGACTGATCGGGGCTGCCGCCGCGATCCCCGCGATCGCCTCCTCGCGGCGTGTTCGGCGCCTGCGGCAACGGAATGCCGAAAAAGCGCCGGAAAAATTCGGACATGTCGCCTTCGTCCATTCCCGGCGGCACACCACGCTGCCCGCTCGTGCTGGAGACACGTGTGGTCGTACGAATGTTGACGACGGCCGGCCCGACTTTGTCGACGAGTTCGGTGAAATCGGGCAGGTTTGCCGGCGCAACGGCCCACGCCGGGTGCGGCGCGAACGATAGACATGCGATGGCCGCGGCGGCCGCGAAGAATTTGCGCACCGAGAGATTCGTCATAAGCTGGGGAACCGAAGCGTTACTTGGTAGGTGTGTATTCTATGGCAGACGCGAAGCGTTGCAGCGTGGCCTGCGGAACCTCGCCAAGCACCGTGACCCAATAATCGCGGTAGCGCGTGACAAGCACATGAGTGGCGCCGGTGCTACCGGCCCCTTCCTTGCGGGAGCTTTTTTCAGCCGGCTCGACGAAGACCGAGATCGTCGACAAGCCATCGGAGAAAACGGCCTGATCCACCGGAACCGGGGGCGCGGCCGGATCGCGCGCGGCCATCGGCCGGCGCAGTTCGCGAATCCGATGAAAACCCGGGACGTCGGGCTGGATGCGCCAACCTTGCGCTTGCATATCGACGGCCGACACGGGCGGATGCACGACGGTCCACCCGTTCGTGTTGCGCATGCCGGCGACGATGCTCGCCTTCTGCGCCGGCACGCCGACGCGAACCTGCGTAAACGCAATCTGTTCGAGCACCTGGCCCGAGGCGTCGAGTGTCTGCACGCGCAGCAGCAGGCCGGTTTTCTGGTCCGCCCACAGCTTATAAGCGAACCGGTAGGCGTCCTTCGGATCGAGTTCGATCACCTGCGCATCGACGCCTGCGACGCGATCCCCGCCGATGAGCTTCGGGTCGTACACCGATAGCACCTGCGCGGCGCCATCGCTCATGAGCGCCGGGAAGGAGTCGCGATTGAGCCGCTTCTCGACGACGCACAAGTGCCGCTCGGGCACGAACGTGTAGAGGTCGTCATTGTGGCGCAAGAGCTTGCGCGGCTGGCCGTCCAGGCTTTCCAGCGATTCGAATTCGCCGCCGCCGCGCACGACGTAATGCGCGATGCGTGAAGACTGAACGTAATTGCCCCGCTGATAGACGAAGACGCCTTCGTAATTTTCCCGCTGCGCCGCCTCGTGGATTCGGTCCAGCCAGGTGGCGGCCTGCTGCCGGGCGGCGCCCTCCGCTTGTGCAAAGGCTGCCCCCGGAGAGACCGACAGAAGCGTAGCCGCACAAAGCAGCCACGCCGCCCATTGCCGCCGGGCGGCGACGCGCATCGAGCGCAATGTCTGCATCGGCTTATTGGCCCTGGGAAGTCTGAACCGCGGCTCGGATGAGCGGCATCGGGCCTTGCATCATCGGCTGCTGCGCGAATTGTTGATGGGCTTCCAGGTATTGATCGAGACTGGCGTCCCGAATGATATTGCTCTCGCGGGCGCCCGCTTGGGTCGACATCGCCACGGTTTGGACGCCGTCGCTATGCCCCGTCGAGGCCGTCTGCACCGCTGCGGGCGAGGCGACATGCTGCAATTGCGGCAGCACGATCCAGCTCAATGTCGCCGCCGCGGCCGCCACGGCGAGCGCCGGCGCCACGCGGCGGCGAAGCATCGACGAACGGCGGGACTTGGCGACGACAGCAGGCACGATCACGTGCGGCTCGGCCTCGAGACGCGCCGCGAAGCCCGCCAGGAACGCACGGCTCGTGGCGGGATGGATCGCCAGATCGTCGGAGCGCAGCGCGTCGCCGATCAAATGATAGGCCGACCAAGTGGTTCGATCGGCATGATCGAACTCGGCCAGCAGTTGATCGCACGACTCGGACGGGCCGAACCCTTCCCCGTCGACGAATGCGGACAAACGCTCGCCTCGCGAGCTTCCTTGCGACTGCATCAAGACCGACCCCATGACGCTCCCCATCTTACTCACACCCCGTAATGATTCGACTGACCCAGTTTTGGTATTCGGGCCCGAGTTTCGCCCCGGCGGCGCGTACCAGCGCTTACCAGCGCCTACCAGCGCTTGCCTTCCGGCGTACCGAGCAACGGACGCAATTTTGCCGCAATCGCCTCGCGTGCACGAAAGATACGCGATCGGACCGTTCCGATGGGGCACCCCATCATCTCGGCGATCTCTTCGTAGCTCAGCCCCTCGATTTCGCGCAAGGTAATCGCCACTCGAAGCTCTTCCGGCAAGATCGCCATCGCGGCGTTGACCGTCTGGGCGATTTGCTTGCTCATCAACATCGACTCGGGCGTGTTGATATCCCTTAGTTGATCGGCGTCCGAGAAAGTTTCAGCTTCCTCGGCGTTTGCTTCGGTCGACGTGGGGGCGCGGCGGCTTTGCGTCGCGAGGTAGTTCTTCGCCGTGTTGACGGCGATCCGGTACAGCCACGTATAGAACGCCGACTCGCCGCGGAACTGCGGCAGCGCCCGGTACGCCTTGATGAACGCATCCTGCGCGACGTCCTCGACCTCGGCCGGGTCGCGCACGAGCCGCGAGATCAATCGAATGATCTTGCGGTGGTATTTCGAGACCAGGAGCTCGAACGCGGCTTTGTCGCCCTGCTGCACGCGCTCGACCAAAACCTGGTCGATTTCTTTTTCGCTCACCTGTTGGGGTCCGTTCACTTGGGAGGGGTGCGTCGCGGGACCGCTATTGTAGCGTCCCCATCACACCCTCATGCGCCATGTGTAACCGTCGTTACGGCCGTTACAGAATTGGTATGCGACGAATGGGCGTATGCGGCGACCAGCGCCAACCGCGCCCCGTCAGCAACCGACCACCGTCGTCACGCGCCGTTTCTGCCGCGCACGGCCAATTCTCTAAACACGGCCGCGTCGACGGCGTCTGCCGCGACGATCAATGCGGTCGGCCGGCGAGCGTCGGCGCCGGCGACCGCCAGCACAAGCAGCCGCTCGGCCCACTGTGCCGCACCCACGATACGTCCTTGAAACAGCGCCCGGCCGGCGTCGTCGTAACAGGCGACGCCTTCCGGACTCAATTCGAGCTGCCGCGGCTGCCGGCGCTCATAGCGAACAAACGACACGCCGAGCGTCGCGAATGCGGCCGCTGCTAGCCAAAGCGCATCGAGCGCGCCGAGGTGGGCGGCCACCGTGAAATGCACGGCCGCCGTACACACGAGCGCGAACGCCAGCGAGACCAGGCGTACCGACGGCGAGCGCCGCAGCGTCACTCGCCGCGGCGCGTCGCATTGGCCATCGAGGCCGACAGCCCCCGTCGAAGTGCGCGCTAGCGTCAAACGCGCTTGAAGACGAGCGTGCCGTTCGTCCCGCCGAAGCCGAACGAGTTCTTCATCGCGACGTCGATCTTCATCTCCCGAGCCGTGTTGGCGCAGTAGTCGAGATCGCACTCGGGGTCTTGATTGAAGATGTTGATCGTCGGCGGCGACACCTGGTTGTGCACGGCCAGGACGGTGAACACCGACTCGAGCCCGCCCGAGCCGCCGAGCAAGTGACCCGTCATCGACTTCGTCGAGTTCACGACGACCTTCTTCGCGTGGTCGCCCAGCGCGCGCTTGATACCCGTCGTTTCCGCGAGATCGCCGAGCGGCGTGGACGTGCCGTGCGCGTTGACGTAATCGACCTCGTCCGCATTGACGCCCGCATTGCGCAACGCGGCCGTCATGCAGCGGCGCGCGCCGTCGCCATCTTCGAGCGGAGCCGTCATGTGATAGGCGTCGGCGCTCATGCCGTAACCGGCAACCTCGGCGTAGATCTTCGCGCCGCGCGCCTTCGCATGTTCGTATTCCTCGAGCACCATGACGCCCGCGCCTTCGCCGAGCACGAAACCATCGCGGTCCTTGTCCCACGGACGGCTGGCGGTGGCCGGATCGTCATTGCGCTGAGACAGCGCGCGAGCCGCGGCAAAGCCGCCGATGCCGAGCGGCGACACCGTCGATTCGGCGCCGCCTGCCAGCATGATGTCGGCATCGCCGTATTCGATGAGACGCGCGGCCTCGCCGATGCAGTGCAGGCCGGTGGTGCAAGCCGTCACGATGGCAAGGTTCGGGCCCTTCAAACCGAACTTCATCGACAGGTGGCCGGAAATCATGTTGATGATCGACGCAGGCACGAAGAACGGCGAAATACGACGCGGACCGCGGTTGAGCAGTTCCGTCTGCGTGATCTCGATCATCGGCAGGCCGCCGATGCCCGAACCGACCACGACGCCGGCGCGTTCGGAATTGACATCGGTGATTTCGATGCCGCTATCCTGCATCGCCTGCATGCCGGCCGCCATGCCGAAATGGATAAACGTATCCATATGGCGGGCTTCCTTTGCCGGCATGTAGTCTTCGACGTTGAAGCCTTTGACTTCGCCTGCGAATCGCGTCGAGAAGTTCGTCGCATCGAACTTCGTGATGGTCGCGATGCCGGACTTGCCGGCGACCAGATTGGCCCACCCGTCGGCAACATTATTGCCAACAGGCGACACCAGTCCCAAGCCTGTAACAACAACACGGCGACGGCTCACGGTAACCCCTTTTCCATAAATGACAAAAGCAAAAGCCACAGCGGCCACAGGAATCCACCCCTGTGAGCCCTGTGGCTAAATATTCGGCACCAGCATCGGCATCCGACGTGAAAACGCGTCAAACGCGGCCGGCGCACCAACGCCAGGCGCGCGAGGCGTTACGCCTTGACGTTCGCGCGCGCGTAGTCGATCGCTTGCTGGACGGTCGTGATCTTTTCGGCTTCCTCGTCCGGAATCTCCATGCCGAACTCGTCTTCCAGCGCCATCACGAGTTCGACCGTGTCGAGCGAGTCCGCACCGAGGTCGTTCACGAACGAGGCTTCGTTCTTGATTTCGGCTTCGGCGACACCCAGTTGTTCCGCGACGATCTTCTTGACGCGCTGTTCGATGTTGTCCATTACCCCTCCGAGGGAAAAAGTTCAAAATTGCAAGTGCGCGCATTTTATCAGGTTTGCCTGGTCAAAAAGCGCGCTCAAGGCTAGGGCGCCGGAAGCGTTCGGCTGCCGCCGGCGCGGATGGTAAACGAAATTCGTTAAGACATGTACATCCCGCCGTTCACATGCAGCGTCGTACCGGTGATGTACCCGGCCTGCGGCGATGCAAGGAAGGCGACGGCGTGGCCGATGTCCTCGGGGCTGCCCAAGCGGCCCAAAGGAATTTGGGTCTTCAGCGCGGCCTGCTGCTCTTCGGGCAGCACCTTCGTCATGTCGGTGTCGATGAACCCCGGCGCCACGCAATTGACGGTAATGCCGCGGCTGCCGATCTCGCGCGCAAGCGCACGCGTCATGCCCGCCACCCCGGCTTTCGCCGCGGCGTAGTTGATCTGCCCCGGGTTGCCCGCCGAACCCACGACCGACGTGATGTTGACGATGCGGCCGCCGCGCGCCTTCATCATCGGACGCAGCACGGCGCGCGACAGGCGGAACACGGCCTTCAGGTTCGTATCGATGACGGCGTCCCACTCGTCGTCCTTCATGCGCATCGCCAACTGGTCGCGCGTGATGCCGGCATTGTTGACGAGCACGTTCAACGCGCCGAATTCCTTGACGAGCGTATCGATGAGCGCGTCGACGGCCTGCGCGTCGTTGACTTCGAGGACGACGCCGCGCCCTGCCAGCCCTTCGGCCGCGAGCGCCTCGGTGATCCCGGCCGCGCCGCTTTCGCTCGTGGCCGTGCCGATGACCGTCGCGCCTTGGCGTGCGAGCACGAGCGCGATCGCCCGGCCGATGCCGCGCGAAGCGCCCGTCACGAGCGCGACTTGTTTATCGAGAGCTTTTTCCATAGTGATTCGACTGATCCGCTAGCACGCGGTGGGTTCGTGGCAGGTTTCGATTCTTGCTCGCCCAGGCGAAGCGCGCCCGAAGGCTCGCGTATCACGCAGCGAGCAGCTTCAGCGCTTCTTCCAGCGAGGCGGGATCGGTGATCGCAGCGCCGACGAGATTGCCGTCGATACGCTTGGTCAAGCCCGCGAGGACTTTGCCCGGCCCGCATTCGATCACATGGGTGACGCCGTCCTTGGCCATCGCCTGCACGCACTCGACCCAGCGCACCGGGCCGGCCGCTTGACGCACGAGCGCATCTTTGATCGCGGCGGGCTCGGACACGATGGCGACGTCGACGTTGTTGACGAGCGGGATCTGCGGCACCTTGATCTCGACGCTCGCGAGATATTCGCGCAGGCGGCCGGACGCGGGCTGCAGCAGCGACGAGTGGAACGGCGCGGAGACGGGCAGCGGCAGTGCGCGCTTGGCGCCTTTGGCTTTGGCGATTTCGCACGCTTTTTCGACAGCCGCTTTGTGTCCGGCGATCACGACTTGCGCAGGTGCGTTGAAATTGACCGCTTCCACCACACCGCCGCCTTCGCGCGCCGCTTCGGCGCAGACTGCGCGCACCGTGTCGTCGTCGAGCCCGAGGATGGCCGCCATGCCGCCGACGCCGACCGGCACCGCCGTCTGCATCGCCTGCGCGCGAAAGCGCACGAGCGGAACGGCATCTCGAAACGCGAGTGCGCCGGAGGCGACGAGCGCCGTGTATTCGCCGAGGCTGTGGCCCGCGACCAGCGCAGGCGCGGCGCCGCCCGCTTCGCGCCACGCGCGGTAGGTCGCATAGGCGGCCGTCAGCATGACCGGCTGCGTGTTCGTGGTGAGGTTGAGTTCCTCGGCAGGACCTTCGGCGATGAGCTTGCCGATGTCTTGCCCCAATGCATCGGACGCTTCCTGAAGCGTTTCACGCACGACCGCGCGATCGGAAAGTGCATTGAGCATGCCGACCGATTGCGATCCCTGCCCAGGAAAAACGAACGCAAATTTCATATCGTTCCCAAATGTTGAGCTTGTTCGGTCCGTACGGCGCGCGCGGACTCGCCGGCCGGCGCAAACACGGCCGGCTCGATCGACCGCGGGCCGCCGATCAGTAGCGGATGACGGACGCGCCCCAGGTGAAACCGCCCCCGACGCCTTCGATCAGCACGGTCTGACCGCGCTTGATGCGCCCGTCGCGCACGGCGATATCGAGCGCGAGCGGAATCGACGCGGCCGAGGTATTGCCATGTTCGCCGACCGTCACGACCATGCGTTCCTGCGGCAAGCCGAGCTTGCGGCAGGTGTGCGTCATGATACGGATATTGGCTTGGTGCGGAATTAGCCAATCGACCTGGCCGGGCGACAAATCGGCCTTTTGCAGCGCCTCGACAGCCACTTTCTCGAGAACGTTCACGGCCAGCTTGAACACGGCCTGCCCGTCCATATGAAGAAATGCGCTGCCGGCAATGACGCCGCGATTGACGTGCCCCGGGGTGCAAAGAATGTCGGCGTAGCTGCCGTCCGCGTGCAGCGCGCTCGAGAGCACGCCCGGCTCGTCGGAGGCTTGCAGGATCACGGCGCCGGCGCCGTCGCCGAACAGCACGCAGGTGGTGCGATCGTTGAAATCGAGAATGCGCGAGAACGTCTCGGCGCCGACGATCAGCGCCGTGCGGTGCTGCCCGCTGCGGATCAACGCGTCGACCGTGGCGACCGCATAGGCAAACCCCGAGCACACCGCCTGGATGTCGAACGCGGCGCCGCCGTTCTTGATCTGCAGCTTGTTCTGCAGCAAGCAGGCGGTGCTCGGAAAGACGAAATCGGGCGTGGACGTGGCGACGACGATGAGATCGATCGCTTGAGGATCGATATCGGCCGCCTCGATGGCGCGCTGGGCCGCGGCGAGCGCGAGATCGCTCGTAGTGACGTCGGGTTCGGCGAAATGACGCGCGTGGATCCCCGTACGGGCGACGATCCATTCGTCGCTCGTTTCGACGCCTTGCCGAGCGAGGCGATCGGCAAGCTCTTGATTCGTCACCCGGCCGGGCGGCAGGTAGCTGCCCGTGCCGAGCACGCGGGAGTAGATGTTCGATTGGGCCATTTATGCTTTCGAAGATACCGCGGCGTAGGGCTCGCCCGGACGGCCGGCGAGATTCGCGTGACCGGCGCCGCCCGCATCGCGCGCTGCTTGCGCGAGCGGATCCGCGTTTTCTTCCATCGCTCGCGCCAGGCGTTCGAGGACGCCATTTTTGACGGCATCATACCCGCGTTTGATAGCCCACTCAAACGCATAGGCATCGGCGGAGCCGTGGCTCTTGATGACGAGCCCGCGCAAGCCTAGCAGCGCGGCGCCGTTGTACTGGCGATGATCGACGCGCTTCTTGAAGCGCATGAGCACCGGCAGCGCCAAAAATGCCATCAGTTTCGTGAGCAGCGAACGGCCGAATTCCTCGCGGATGATTTCGGAGAGCATCTGGGCCAATCCCTCCGACGTCTTGAGCGCGACGTTGCCGACGAAACCGTCGCAGACGATCACGTCCGTCGTGCCCTTGTAGATGTCGTTGCCTTCCACGTTCCCGCGGAAGTTGAGCGTGCTCGCACGCAGAAGCTCGCCCGCGCGCTTGATCGTCTCGTTACCCTTGATGACTTCTTCGCCGATGTTCAAGAGGCCAATCGTCGGACGATCCTTGCCCTCGAGCGCCGACACCAGCGCATGCCCCATCTCGGCAAACTGCAGCAGATGCTGCGGCTCGCAATCGACGTTCGCGCCGAGGTCGAGCATCATCGTGTAGCCGTGCGAATTCGGCAGCGCCGAAGCGATCGCCGGGCGTTCGATGCCGGCCAGCGTCTTGAGCACGTACCGGGATACCGCCATCAGCGCGCCCGTATTGCCCGCGGAAATGCAAGCCTGCGCCGCCTCGTCCTTGACGAGATTGAGCGCGACCCGCATCGACGAATCCTTCTTCTTGCGCAACGCGACTTCGACGGGATCGTCCATGGCGACGACCTCCGAAGCCGGCACGACCGTCAGCGCCCGGAGGTCGAGCGCCTTGCATTTCTTCAGTTGGGCACGAATCGGAGCTTCGAGTCCGACGAGCATCAGCTCGGCATCGTCATGCGAACGAACGAAATTGACGGCAGCGGGAACGGTCACGGACGGGCCGTGGTCGCCTCCCATGCAATCTATCGTGAGCTTTATAGTCATGGACCGCGACGAATTTCAGGCGCGCTGTGCGTGGCACCGGGGCAAAGCCGCTGCGCACGGTGCGGAAGTAAGCGCTCGAGCGCTCGCTCCAGCCGGCCGTGAAACATGAGGCCGGGGTGATACCGCCCCGCGAGGAGCTTGAGCGAATGCTGAAGCGCCAGCTCCGATCGACAGATCAGACGCCGACTCTGGCCGACACAAAAAAGCGGCAATCGCATGCCGCCTTTCGTTCGACCCCGAAAAATGTCGAGCAAGCCGCGCGCCGCGCACAGGACCACCGGATTCGGAGGGTGCCGCGCGCCGACGCTATTAGTCGTTCTTCGTCTTGACGACTTTCTTGCCGCGGTAGTAACCGTTCGGGCTGACGTGGTGACGAAGATGCACTTCGCCCGTGCTCGGCTCGACCGCGAGGGGAGCCGTCGTCAGGAAATCGTGCGAGCGGTGCATGCCGCGCTTGGACGGCGACTTCTTGTTTTGCTGGACTGCCATGGTAACTCCTAAAAATTTTCGGGATTCTAACACAGCCCGATCGGCGTAACGCCACTAGCCAAACGGCCGGCGCGCCGCATCGTGCTTCTCATGCAACGATCAATGCTTCTTGCCGCCCTCGCCGCCACGCTTGAGGGCCTCGAGCGCCGCGAAAGGATTGGGCTTGCCGGCATCGGCGCGCTCGCCGTCGCCTGACGCCCGATCTTCCTCGCCGCCCTCGTTTTCGTCGTCGACCAGCTCGCTCGCAAACTCGCCGGCCGCGCCGGACACGAGACTTTCGTGCACCTGCGGACAGACGTCGTGCTTGGGCACGAGCGGCAGCGACAGCAGCAATTCCTCTTCGATCAGCTCGACGAGATCGAACTGGCGAGAGCCGACGATCACTTCGATTTCGTCTTCGTCGAGCGAGAACTCCTCGGCTTGCGCTTCGGTTTCGACGAGCCGGTAAGTCGCCTCGATGTCGAACCCCTGCTCGTACGGCGTCAGGCACCGCTGGCATTCGAGCCATGCCGCGCCGTGCAACGCCAGCCGCAAATACGGCTGCGCGGCTTCGGCGCCGTCGTCCTGCAGTTCGGGCTGCGTCGAGCCCTCGACCTGCCACGTGAACAGCGTGTCGCGGTCCGGCGCCTCCGGCGGCACTTCAGCCAACATGCGCGGCATCTGCGAAACGCGCACCGCGCCCGCCGCCTGCCGGCCGCTGCGCGCGAACTCGAAGACGTCGAATGCATGCGGATCGATGAGCCCGCCCGCCTTGCCTGAATGTTGGGACATGGTTCGCTCCTCGCTACGCTGCGTTTCTTTCGCTACACTCTCGCGGCGCATTCGGCACCGGCCGCCCGTATCCTTCCCGCGCGCTGCGCTTGCGGTTCGTCGCGTGCGCTTTGGCCCGTACTGGCCCGCACGCAGTTCCTGCTCCGCCCGAGCCCGGTTCGGCATTCGCCCAACTTCGCTCGGCTGGCGGTGCGCGGCGCACGCGCAGCAGCCATCGGGCAACGGACAAAGCGGCGCACGAAGCGGATTAAGCGGCACCGCGAAAAGCCGGAAACTATATTCGATTTACCGTTTTCAGTCAATCACTTAAACGATCGAGGCGAAGCACGGCCGATGGCCCGCCACCCCGTGTATGAGCCCCTACTTTTTCGTACGACCATGCTCGATTCCAGCGTCCGGCGACACAAGCTGATTCTCGCCTCCAGCTCACCCTATCGGCGCACCCTGCTCGAACGGCTGCGCGTGCCGTTCGACGTCAGCGTGCCAGCCCTCGACGAAACGCCGCGGGCCGGCGAGACGCCCGACGCCACCGCGCTGCGGCTCGCCGAGGCGAAGGCGAGAGCCGTCGCACAGCGCGAGGCCGCGGCCGGCGCGCCGCTGCTCGTCATCGGGTCCGATCAGGTGGCCACGTTCGACGGTCTGCAGATCGGCAAACCTGGCACGCACGAGGCGGCGCTCGCGCAATTGCGCGCCATGCGCAACCGCATCGTCGAATTCCATAGCGCCCTGTGTCTGTACGACAGCAGCCGGGACGTCGCACAAGTGGAAGACGTCGTTACCCGCGTGCGCTTTCGCGATCTGCCCGACGCCGAGCTCGACGCCTATCTGCGCGCCGAGACACCGTACGACGTGGCCGGCAGCGCCAAGTCGGAGGGCCTCGGCATCGCGCTCTTGGAATCGATCGAATCGGACGATCCGACCGCGCTCGTCGGCCTGCCGCTGATTGCCCTCACGCGCATGCTGTGCGTGGCCGGCTACCCGCTTTTCGCAGGTGTGCGATGAGCGGCGTGCTTTATCTGATCCCCAATGCGCTCGGCGAAGGCGACGCCGCCGCGCTCGCCACGGTCTTGCCCGCTAGCGTCATCGCGCGCGCCGCATCGCTCGGCTATTTCGTCGGCGAAAACGCCAAGAGCACGCGTGCGTTCCTCAAGCGCGTCGGCGTCGCGCGGCCGATCCAGGAGATCGAGATTCGCGAACTGAACGTCAACACGCCGTCCGCCGAGGTCGAACGCCTGCTGGCGCCGATCTTGGCCGGCGCGGACGGAGGGCTCGTTTCGGAGGCCGGCTGCCCGGCGGTGGCCGATCCGGGCGCGCTGCTCGTGCGCCGCGCTCACGAACGCGGCGTCAAGGTCGTGCCGCTCGTCGGCCCCAGTTCGATCCTGCTCGCGCTGATGGCCTCGGGGCTCGACGGACAACGCTTCGCCTTTCACGGCTATCTGCCGGTCGATGCCGGCGAACGCGCCAAGACGCTGCGCGAGCTCGAGCAGCGCTCGCGCAAGGGCCGTGAAACGCAGATTTTCATCGAAACGCCCTACCGAAACCGGGCTCTGCTCGATGCGCTCATCTCGAGTTGCGCACCTTCGACGTGGGTGACGGTCGCCGTCGACTTGACGCTCGAATCGGAGCGGATCGCGACGCGCAGCGCAAGCGACTGGAAAAAGCAGGCTGGCGCGTTCGATATGCATAAACGGCCCGCGATCTTTCTGATGCTGGCGAACTGACGACATGACGCATCGGGCCGCCGTCCGCTCGTGGCGGCCCGACCACATTCGGCCAGGGGCCGATCGGCCGATTTTCAGCGGAAGCGCCCCGATTCCCTTCAGTGGAAGCTGCCGCTCACGGCCTCGATCAGCGCAGCGTCACCCCACCGAGCGCCAGCGCGTGGACGGCCCCTGCGCCGACTGCCGCGCCGAACTTGCGCGCGATGCGGTCGGGGATGCTTTCCTTCTCCGTGTAATCGACGATGTCAGGCGCTTTGATCACCTCGCGGGCAACGAAGCCGGTATCGCCGAATCCATCGGCCAGCCCCAGCTCGACGCTCTTTTGGCCGGTCCAGAACAAGCCCGAGAAGATATCGGGCGTTTCATGCAAACGCTTGCCGCGGCCCTGACGGACCGCATCGATGAATTGCCGATGGATCTCGTCCAGCATGGCCTGCGCATGCGCGTCCATTGCCGGCGTATCGGGCGAGAACGGATCGAAAAAGCCCTTGTTCGCCCCGGACGTGCGCAACCGCCGCTGGACGCCCAGCTTGTCCATGAGGCCCGTAAAGCCGAAACCGTCCATCAGCACGCCGATGGAGCCGACGATGCTCGCGCGGTCGACGTAGATCTTGTCCGCGGCCGCGGCGACGTAATAGCCGCCCGACGCGCACATGTCGCCGACCACGACATACAACGGTTTGGCCGGGTACTTCGCGCGCAGGCGGCGGATTTCCGCGTTCATGATGCCGGCCTGGACCGGCGAGCCGCCGGGACTGTTGATATATAGAATGACGCCGGCAGCGTCCGAATCGGCGAACGCGCGCTGCAACGACCGGTCGACGGTCTTGGCGTTCGCGTCGGAATCGGCCGAAATCTCCCCTTGCAGCGAAACGAGGGCCGTGTGACGCCCGGTCGCGACCGCCGGCGCGTTCGATGCGTTGTACACGCTCACGAAAATCAGCAAAGCGACGGCGAGAAAGGCGAAACGGAAAAAGATTTTCCAACGGCGGGCCGCCTTCTGCTCGTTGATCGCAGCCAACGCGACGCGCTCTAGCACCGAGCGCTCCCAATTCGGCTCGCGCGCGCCGGCGCTCGTCTGCGTCGATTCGACAGGTCCGTTCCGGGGCTGCGGTGACGGTTCGGTGGGTTCGTGCGGTTCCCGCGGGTCGGGCGTGTGCTGGTCGGCCATGTGCTCTAGGTCGTCTAGGTCGAAATGTTGTTATGCAAAAAAAGACGGGCGTCCGTCATTCGGCTGCCGCCGCCGCGGGCTGCAAGTCGCCGTCGGGTAGCCAAAAGACTGCGCGCCCCTCGGGCGTGTCGCGCTCCTCGACTTCGAGGGGCCTCAACCGCGCGCCTCGGCAAGGGCCGCCGACACAGCGCCCAGTTTCCGGCGCATAAATCGCGCCATGCGTCGCGCACATCAAGTATAAGCCCGACGATTCGAAGAACTGGCCCTCGACCCAGTCGAGCTCCATCGGCACGTGCGCGCAGCGGTTCAGATAGCCGTAAACATGGCCGTCGAACCGCACGAAGAATACGACCGCTTCATTATCGAGATAGCGGGCAGAACGGCGCACGCCGCTGCCGCCGTCGACGAGATCGTCGGCAGCGCACACGCGTACGGCTTGGCGCTCGCCGACGCTCATGCGTGCTCCCGCAGCCAATCGGCCAGCGCGGCGACGCTTTCGGCGACGAACCGCGGCTCGAGCTTCACGAGCGAATCGGCGGGATGCGCCCCGTAAGCGACCGCCACGCCCGCCGCACCGGCATTCGTCGCCATTTGGAGGTCGTGCGTGGTGTCGCCGATCATCACCGTGCGCCCCAGATCTTGTCCGAGCTCGCGCGTGAGTTCGTGCAGCATGGCCGGATGCGGCTTGGAAAACGTTTCGTCGGCACAGCGCGTGCCGTCGAACACGCTCGTGAGCCGCACTTCGTCGAGCGCGCGATTGAGCCCGACGCGGCTCTTGCCGGTCGCGACGGCAAGCAGATAGCCCTGCGCGCGCAATTCGTCGAGCAACTCGCGCACGCCGGCAAACAGTTCTGTCTGCGCGTCCTTGACCAGGTAGTGATAGCGATAGCGCTCGGCCAGGCGCGGATAGTCGGCCGGATCGAGCGTAGGCGCAGCGATCTGCAGGGCATCGCGCAAGCCAAGGCCGATCACGTAGCGCGCGGCATCGTCGGCGGGCACCGGCACACCGAGGTCGCGGCAAGCGGCCTGGATGCTGCGCGCGATGTGCGCCGTCGAATCCATCAACGTGCCGTCCCAATCGAAGACGACGAGGTCAAACTGCTGTCGGGGCATCGGGTTGCGCCTCGTTGCGCAGGTCGGTGAGTTGGTCGAGGAAACGCCGGCATTCGTCCGGCAAGGGTGCGGCGAGCTCCAGTGGCTCGCCCGTTATCGGATGCGCGAGGCGCAAGCGGTAGGCGTGCAGGAACATGCGCTTGAACGACGGCCGCGCGTTCGCGCGGGCGAGCGCCTTGTTCAGCGCGAAATCGCCGTACTTGGCGTCGCCGACGATCGGCAGCCCCAAATGCGCCAAATGGACGCGAATCTGGTGGGTCCGCCCTGTCTTCAGTTCGGCCTCGATCAGCGCGTAGCCGGGCCACCGCTCCACGAGGTTGAAAACCGTGTGGGACGGCAGGCCGTCGGGCTGCACGCGCACGCGCCGCTCACCGTCGGGCGTCAGATATTTGTAAAGCGGCTCCTTGACGGCCCGCCGCCGCCCCCAGTCGCTCGCCCATTCGCCGTGCACGCAGGCGTAATAGCGCTTGTCCATCCGGTTATCGCGAATCTGCTCGTGCAAGCCGACGAGGGCCGCCCGCTTCTTGGCGAGCAGCAAGATGCCGGACGTCTCCCGGTCGAGACGGTGCACGAGTTCCAAGAACTTGCCTAGCGGACGCGCCTGCCGCATCTGTTCGATGACGCCGAAGGCGATCCCGCTACCGCCATGGACCGCCACGCCCGCCGGCTTATTGATGGCGAGCATGTGCTCGTCTTCGAAGATGATTTCGAACTGCGCCGGCGGCGCGGCCATCGCCGCCATGCTCGCTTGGTAGAGATCGGCCTGCGCGATGCGCACGGGCGGCACGCGCACGACGTCGCCGGCGACGAGCCGGTACTTTGCGTCGACGCGCCGCTTGTTGACCCGAACTTCGCCGCTGCGCAAGATTCGATAAATATGACTTTTTGGCACCCCTTTGCAGACGCGCAGCAAAAAATTGTCGATGCGCTGCCCGGCGGCCCCGTCGTCCACCTGTATCATCGAGACCTGGTCGGCTGCGACCGTTTTCTGGGATATTTTGCCTAACTCATTCATTCTGAATATAATTTGCCCCAGCCATCCGTGCGCGGCGCGATTTTTCTGCTGCCGTTCGTCCGGATTGCCCAGGGTGAAGCAAGAACCTGTTATT
Source organism: Trinickia sp. (assembly GCA_036384755.1). Lineage (GTDB taxonomy): Bacteria > Pseudomonadota > Gammaproteobacteria > Burkholderiales > Burkholderiaceae > Trinickia. The sequence continues at coordinate 71,776 of DASVLS010000004.1, forward strand.
TTACTTGCTTAGCTGTATCCAAGGGTCGGTTGCTCGCCCTGAATCGAGTAGCAACGAGTTGCACGCACGACATCCATCGCGGCAGGGACGTCGCCCATAGGCGCGTTCGGTCCGGTCGGTGCCGACGGTAACGGAATTTTGGTAAAAAAGAATTCATCAGGTGAGCCTCGGCAGTAGCGCGCGATGTCGAGCGGACCGGGCTCCCGATTGCGAAACCTACGGCGAGCGCCCTATGCGTTCCGCGTGAAGCGGGACTTTCGGCGACGTCAAAAAATTGGCGAGACACGCCGTGCGGCGGTCGAGCATGCATCGGGCTTCGCGCCGCCACACGCGGCGCGGCTTTCCCCGGTCCGGCACGCGCATCGAACGGTGCGCCGGATCGCAGCGAGGAATCCCCGAGCGCTCGGCGCGCGCCCCGTGCGACCCCGTTATTTGAAGCCGTGTTCGCATGCGCCCATGCGGCTCGCGGCCCTCTCCGGCCATATCGAGTCCTCTCAGGCAATTCTCCCCGCCATCGTTCCCGCTCCAGCGTGCTGGTGAAAACACAATAAGGACGCGGCGCGCTCCCTCGCGTCGTTCGGCCGGTCACCCGGTCCGAACGCGCGGCGACGCCGCTCTGGAGCCGTTCAATGAAACGCATGCTGTTCAACGCGACGCAGCAGGAGGAACTGCGCGTCGCCATCGTCGATGGACAAAAACTCATCGACATCGATATCGAAACCGCCGGACGCGAGCAGCGCAAAGGCAACATCTACAAGGGAATCGTGACGCGCATCGAGCCGTCGCTCGAAGCGTGCTTCGTCAATTACGGCGAAGACCGTCACGGCTTCCTGCCCTTCAAGGAAGTCGCCCGCCAGTACTTCAAGGAAGGCGTCGACATGCGCTCCGCGCGCATCCAAGACGCGCTGCGCGAGGGTCAGGAACTCATCGTCCAGGTCGAGAAGGAAGAGCGCGGCAACAAGGGCGCGGCACTGACCACGTTCATCTCGCTCGCCGGCCGGTATCTGGTCCTGATGCCGAACAACCCGCGCGGCGGCGGCGTTTCCCGGCGCATCGAGGGCGACGATCGCCAGGAACTGCGCGAAACCATGGCGCAACTGCAGTTGCCCGACGGCATGAGCATCATCGCGCGCACCGCCGGTATCGGCCGCAGCGCCGAAGAGCTGCAGTGGGATCTGAACTACTTGATGCAATTGTGGCGTGCGATCGAAGCCGCCTCGCAAAGCGGCCAGAGCGGCCAGCCGATGTTGATTTATCTCGAATCGAGCCTCGTCATTCGCGCGATTCGCGACTACTTCCAGCCCGACATCGGCGAAATCCTCATCGACACGACCGAAATCCATGACCAGGCCCGCGCCTTCATGGACATCGTGATGCCCGACAACGTCGGCAAGGTGAAGCGCTACCACGACGACGTGCCGCTGTTCTCGCGGTTCCAGATCGAGCACCAGATCGAAACCGCGTACTCCCGCACCGTGCCGCTGCCCTCGGGCGGCGCCATCGTCATCGATCATACGGAAGCGCTCGTCGCCATCGACGTGAACTCGGCGCGCGCGACCAAGGGCGCCGACATCGAGGAAACGGCCACGCGCACGAACCTCGAAGCGGCCGACGAAGTCGCCCGCCAACTGCGTCTGCGCGACCTCGGCGGTTTGATCGTGATCGATTTCATCGACATGGAATCGGCCAAGAGCCAGCGCGAAGTCGAGCAGCGCCTGAAAGACGCGCTCAAGCACGACCGCGCACGCGTGCAGATGGGCAAGATTTCGCGCTTCGGCCTGATGGAGCTTTCGCGCCAGCGCCTGCGCCCCGCCCTGTCCGAAGGCAGCCACGTCACGTGCCCGCGCTGCAACGGCACGGGCCACATCCGCGATACCGAATCGTCCGCGCTGCAAGTGCTGCGGATCATTCAAGAAGAAGCGATGAAGGAAAACACCGCGGCAATCCACTGCCAGGTGCCGGTCGAGGTGACCGCTTTCCTGCTCAACGAAAAGCGTCAGGAGATCAACAAGATCGAATCGCGCTTCAAAGTGGGCGTCGTCCTCATTCCGAACAAGCATCTCGATACGCCGCACTACAAGCTCGAACGCCTGCGTCACGACGACGCACGCCTGGACGAGCCGCGTGCCTCGTGGAAGATGGCGGAAGAAGCCGCTCGCGAGCTCGAATCCGAGACGGCCTACAGCAAGCGCTCGGAAGACGTAAAGCCGAAGCAAGAAGCCGCCGTCAAGGGCATCACGCCCGAGCGGCCCGCGCCCAGCGCACCGGTGCGCGCCGAGCCCGCGAGCGCGCCGGCTGTCGCCGCCGCGCCGCCGCGCACAGGGGGCTTCTTCGGCTGGATCAAGAGCCTGTTCGGCGCTCAGCCGGCAGCACCCGCGCCGGCGCCCGAACCCGTTCAACCGGCCCGTCCCGCCCGCAGTGAGCGCGCGGAACGCGGCGAACGCCAGGAACGCGGCGGCGATCGCAACCGTAATCGCCGCGGGGGGGCAGGCGCTCGCGACGGCGCCGGCCGTCCAGAAGCCGCCGTCGGCGGACGCGGCGGTCAACAGCCGTCCCAACGCCCGGCCCGCGAACAACGGGAGGGCCGTGAAGGTCGCGAAGGTCGCGGCGAGCGCGGGCAAGAACGGACGGAAGCCGTCGAGGCCGGTACGCGGGGCGAGCGTCAAGAACGCCAGGAACGTCGCGAACGCGGCGAGCGTGGCGAACGCGGCGAGCGTCTGGAACGCGTCGAACGCGGAGAGCGCGCCGACCGCGCGGAGCGTGGCGAGCGCCAGGAGCGCGCGGAACGCCCAGAGCGCGGCGAGCGGCGTAAACAGCAGCCCGAGGTAGCGGCCGAAGCGGCCGCACGCGTCGAGGCGCAAGCTGCCGAAAATGCGGTCGCCGCGGGCGTCCCCGCGCCCGAGCAGGAAGCGGTCGCACGCGATGGCGAGGAACGTCGCCGCCGCCGCCGCGGCCGCCGAGGCGGTCGCCGCGAGCGCGAAGAAGAAGGCGTGAATGCGACGCTGGAGGCGGATGTCGCGGAAGCGGAAGGCGCAGCGGCCGAAGTACCTGCGCAAGCCGCGCCGGCGCCCGCTGTCGAAGCCGTGCAAGCGAACGGGCATGCCGCGCAAGCGGAGCCTGCACAGCCGACGCCGGGTTTCGGCGAGCCACAAACGCCGAGCGAGCCCGCTCGTGAGCAAGCCGCGCCAACGCCCGTGCCGACGCGCACGGCTGTCGCGACGCCGCTTCCCGAAGCACCGGCGATCGTTACCGCGGAGCCTGTTGCTCCGACGCCGGCCAAGGTAAGCGCCGCACCGGCCGTGGCCGAACACGCAACGGCGGTGCCGACAGCACCGGCCGCACCCGCGCCGGTTGCAGCCGAACCCGACTCGGCCATTGCACGCGTCGTCGAAGCGGCTCCGGCCACTCCGGCCACTCCGGCCACTCCGGCCACTCCGGCCACTCCGGCCACTCCGGCCACTCCGGCCACTCCGGCCACTCCGGCCACTCCGGCCGCTCCGGCCGCTCCGGCCGCTCCGGCCGCTCCGGCAGCCCCGGCGGCGGAACCCGCACCCGCGGCACCGGCCGCCCCCGTGGAAACGGCCGCTGCGGCGTCGCCCGTCGTGACCCCGGTGCCCGCGCCGATCGAGGCGGCCAGCGCCGTGACCGAAGTCGCTCAGCGCCCAGAGGCGTTCGGAACCGTCGCCACGCGTGCGCCGCGGGCGAACGGCTTGTCGGTCTCGGAGCTGCAACCGATGCTCGAGTCCGCAGGTCTCGTCTGGGTCAACACCGACGAGCAAAAGCTGCACGCCGCACGGGAAGCCGCCGCTCGAGCGCCTGCCCCGGCGCACGTGCCGCGCGAGCGCAAGCCGTTGCCGCCGGTCGATCTGACGCCGATGCAGCAGATCGAAACGCGTAAGGACGCGTAAGCACGGAGGGGCCGTCGCGTCCTTCCCGCAAAAGCCCGCCCTCCGAGGCGGGCTTTCTTCGCGCTGCTTCCGCGGGCGGAGACCGTTCGGACCTTGCTGAAGGGCGCGCGGACGCCGCGCCCGGCCGGCGCCCGGCCACTTTCGACGCCTCCCCGTGGCTGCCGGCGCGTTTGACATACGTCAGACTTTCGGCCCTTATCCGCGCCGACAGACGGGCCATCGCTTCCTGCCGCGCGGCGTTCCGTTAGAATGGGCTTCTGCTCGATTCTTGCGTCATCATGTCCCGTCGCATCATTCCCGTCGCCGACTTCAGCGCGGTGCCCGATATCGCCGGCGCACCGCTCGCTCCACGCGGGACGCTCTCCGATACGCTCGCCAGGCCGTTGCGCGACCTGCGCATTTCCGTTACCGATCGCTGCAACTTCCGTTGCGTGTACTGCATGCCGCGCGCGATCTTCGACAAGGACTACCCGTTCTTGCCGCATAGCGCGCTGCTGACGTTCGAGGAAATCGAACGCCTTGCGCGGCTCTTCGTCGCGCACGGCGTCGACAAGATTCGCCTGACGGGCGGCGAGCCGCTATTGCGCAAGAACATCGAGCGGCTCATCGAACGGCTAGCGGCCCTGACGACGCCCGACGGCCGGCCGCTCGATCTGACGCTGACCACCAACGGCTCGTTGCTCGCGCGCAAAGCGCAAGATCTGAAGGCAGCCGGGTTGACGCGCGTCACCGTCAGCCTGGACGCGCTCGACGACGCGCTCTTCAAGCGCATGAACGACGCCGACTTCGCCCCTGGCGCGGTGCTCGACGGTATCGAAGCGGCCCAGGCCGCCGGCCTCGCCCCGATCAAGGTCAACATGGTCGTCAAGCGCGGGACGAACGACAGCGAAATCGTGCCGATGGCACGGCACTTCAAAGGCTCGGGCGCCGTGCTGCGGTTCATCGAATACATGGACGTGGGCACCTCGAACGGCTGGAACATGACCGAAGTCTTGCCGTCCGCCGACGTCGTGGCCCGGATCGCCGAGCACTTTCCGGTCGTCCCGCTGGAAGCGAACACGCCGTCCGAAACGGCGCAGCGCTGGGGCTACGCCGACGGCAGCGGCGAGATCGGCGTGATTTCGAGCGTCACGCGTGCCTTTTGCGGCACCTGTACGCGCGCCCGCTTGTCCACGGAGGGCAAGCTCTATCTGTGCTTGTTCGCATCGGCCGGACACGACCTGCGCGCCCTCGTTCGCGGCGGCGCAACCGACGACGAAATCGCCACCGCGATCGGCCGCATCTGGGGCGCACGCGAAGACCGCTACTCGCAACTGCGCGGCAGCGCGGCGGCCGACGAGGCGACGAGCGGCCAGGCACGCGTAGAAATGTCGTACATCGGCGGCTAGGCCCGGAATTTTCGCAGATGGATTCCCTCAGGCATGCACGCATCACCGGCCTCATCTTGGCCGGCGGCCGCGGCACGCGCATGGGCGGGCTCGATAAAGGGCTGCAGCCGCTTGCGGGAGAGCCGCTCGCGCGGCACGTCGCACGACGCTTGGCCCCGCAAGTCGGCGCGCTCCTGATCAGCGCGAACCGCCACCTGCAGCAATACCGGCAGTTGGGGGCGGCCTTTGGTGCACGTATCGTCGAAGACGCGTCGCACGACTTCCCCGGCCCACTGGCCGGCCTGCTGGCCGGCTTGCGCGCCACATCGAGCGAGCTAACGCTGTGTACGCCGTGCGATACCCCGAACTTGCCCCTCGATACGGCCTCGCGGCTCGCCGCCGCACTCGACGCCGCGAAAGCCGACGTTGCGGTCGCCGCGACGGTGAACCCCGACGGCCAGCTTAGTCTGCACCCCGTCGTCGCCCTCGTACGCGCATCGCTCGCCGACGACCTGGCCGCCTACCTCGATGCCGGCGAACGTAAGGTTCGCACGTGGTACGCGCGCCACAAGCACGTCGAAGTGCCCTTTGAAGACGAGCGCGCGTTTTACAATGCCAACTCTTTGCAGGAGCTCGCCGACCTCGAACGGACGTTCGGCGCTCAGCCCGAGCGCGAAGAATGATTCGGCGAAGGTGCGAAGCGTCCCTGCTGTCCGGCATACGGCGCGCTCGCACGGTTCCTCGGTGCACTGCAATGCGCACGTTTCTTCGATGACGATCTCCAACGACCTATCCGGCCACAGCGCCACGCCCGCCCCGAATCCGCTTCCCGTCGAAGCCGCACGCGCCATCATCGGGCGCGCGGTGTCGCCCGTGGCGACGGCCGAGCGCGTGGCCCTGCGCGCGGCGCTCGGCCGTGTGCTCGCAGAAGACGTGATCTCCCCGATCGATGTGCCGGCGCACGACAACGCCGCGATGGACGGCTACGCGTTCGACGGCGCCTCGGCGCCGACTCGGCACGGCCCGGTGGGCGGTGCGCCGCTCAAGCTCACCGTAGCCGGGCAAGCCCGCGCGGGCCATCCGTTCGAACAAACCTGCCGTGCCGGCGAATGCGTTCGGATCATGACGGGCGCCCCCATGCCGGCCGGTTGCGACACGGTCGTGCCGCAAGAGGTCGTCACGCGCGCGGGGAACGACGTCACATTCGACGCCGAGCGAATCGAGCGCGGCGCCAACTGCCGGCACACCGGCGAAGACATCGCCCGCGGTCGCGCCGCGCTCGAAGCCGGACGCCTGGTACGCGCAGCCGATCTCGGCTTGCTTGCATCGCTCGGCATTGCCGAGGTGAGCGTGCGGCGGCGTCTGCGCGTGGCCTTCTTTTCGACGGGCGACGAACTGCGCTCGATCGGCGAGCCGCTCGACGCAGGCTGCGTCTACGACAGCAATCGCTACACGCTTCATGCCATGCTCGCGCGCATGAACGTCGACGCATTGGACCTCGGCGTCGTGCGCGACGAACCCGAAGCGCTCGAGGCGGCGCTGCGCACGGCCGCCGCCAGCGCCGACGTCGTGCTCACGTCGGGCGGCGTGTCGGTCGGCGATGCCGACTTCACCGCACGCATGACCGCCACCTTCGGCGATGTCGCCTTCTGGCAACTCGCCATGCGCCCCGGAAGGCCGCTCGCGTTCGGTCGCCTCTGGCCAGGCGAGCGCGGGCCGAACGAGCGCAGCGCGGTGTTTTTCGGGCTCCCGGGCAATCCCGTCGCCGTCATGGTTGCGTTTTATCAGCTCGTACGCGATGCGCTCGTCATCATGTCGGGCGCGGCCGCCTGCCCGCCGCTACAATTTGCCGCCGCGAGCAGCGCGCCGATCAAGAAGCGCCCGGGCCGAACCGAATATTTACGCGGCGTCGCGACGCGCGACGCCGCCGGCCAATGGAGCGTCGCTCCCACGCGTTCTCAAGGGTCGGGCGTACTGAGCTCGATGAGCGAGGCGAATTGCTTCATTGTCCTCGCTCACGATCGAGCCGACGTCGCAGCCGGGGACGCGGTCGATATCATGCCCTTCGACGGGCTTATTTGATTTCTAGAAACCTCAGTCACCGATTCTCGGAAAAGCACATCGTCTCTCAACGAGGCTCAATCAATGAAAAAACAAATCTTGTCGATCGCGCCGGGGCAGACGGCGAAGGCGCTCATCCTCGTGTATTTGACGTTCAGCATGCCGATCGTGCTGCTCGGTATCCTCGTCGCGTTCATCCGTCACGGATCGGTCGAGCTCAGCACGATTTTCAGCGCGTTGCTGCTCAATGCGATCCTCGGTTTCGTGCTGCTCTGGATCGCCTGCCACGCCTATAACTGGGTGGCGGGACGCTTCGGCGGAATCGAAATCGTGCTGTCCGACGTGCCGGAGGAAGCGTAATGGCCGACGTCATTCGCAGCGCCACGCCGCATGATGTCGGCGCGATGTTTGCGCTGATGTACGAGCTGGCGGAGTACGAGAAGCTCACGCACCTGTTCGCCGCCACCGAAGCAACGTTGAGCGAGGCGCTGTTCGGCGCACGGCCCGCCGCCGAGGCGCTCGTCGCCGAACGCGAAGGCCGGGTCGTCGGCTACGCGCTGTTTTTCCATAACTTCTCGACGTTCTTGAGCCGGCGAGGTCTCTACCTCGAAGATCTCTACGTGCAACCGGAGCTTCGCGGGAGCGGCCTCGGCACCGCGCTCCTACGCCGCGTCGCAGCGATTGCCGTCGAACGTCAGTGCGGGCGCTTCGAGTGGTCCGTCCTCGATTGGAACCAAAGCGCCATCGATTTCTATACGAAGATGGGCGCTACGGTGATGCCCGATTGGCGCATCGTGCGCATCACGGACGATGCGCTGAAACAGTTGGCCACCACGGCGTAAGGGCACGGGCGCGCACGCCCGTCCGTGCGCATGCGTTTCAGTCGTTCCGTGCGGCCCGGCCCGCGGGCCGAAATACGGCAACGCCGGAACGCCGAACGGTGCGCTTCCTCAGACTTCGGGCTCCTGCAAACCCGCGTAAGCATCGCCCAGCAACCCTTCCGTTTGATCGCCGGGGAGCGCCTCGACCTCGCGCAGTTTCGTGTTCATGACGCGCGTGCGGCGCTCGGCGGCTTCGATCGAGCGTGTGACCGTTTCGAGCTGCGACTTCGTCTTTGCGAGGACATCGCCGAATTTGCCGAATTCGGTCTTGACGGCGCCGAGCACTTGCCACACTTCGCTCGAACGTTTCTCGATCGCGAGCGTACGAAAACCCATCTGCAAGCTGTTCAGCAACGCCGTCAACGTCGTTGGCCCGGCGATCGTCACGCGATAATCGCGCTGCAGTTGATCGGTGAGCCCCGGCCGGCGCAGCACCTCGGCGTAAAGCCCTTCGGTCGGCAAGAACAGCAGGGCGAAATCGGTCGTATGCGGCGGCGCCACGTATTTCTCGGAGATCGTCCGCGCCTCGTTGCGAACCCGCGTTTCGAGCGCGCGCGACGCTTCGTCAACGGCCACGGGATCGGCGCGCTCCTGCGCATCGATCAAGCGCTCGTAGTCCTCTCGCGGAAACTTCGCGTCGATCGGCAGCCAAACGGGCGTCGCGACGCCCTGGCCGTTGCCGCCTTCGATGCGCCCGGGCAGCTTGATCGCGAATTCGACGCGCTCGCCGCTCCTCGGCACCGTCGCCACGTTCTTCGCGTACTGATCGGGTGTCAGCACCTGTTCGAGCAGCGCCTCGAGCTGGACTTCGCCCCAGGTGCCGCGCGTTTTCACGTTCGTGAGCACCTTCTTCAGATCGCCCACGCCGGCCGCGAGCGATTGCATCTCGCCAAGACCGCGATGCACTTGTTCCAATCGGTCCGACACGAGCTTGAACGATTCGCCGAGCCGCTGCTCGAGGGTCGCATGCAGTTTTTCGTCGACGGTGCGGCGCATCTCCTCGAGCTTCGTCGCATTATTCGCTTCGATGTCCTTGAGCCGCGCCTCGAGCGTCGTGCGCACCTCGGCGAAGCGCCGGTCGTTCGCTTCGACAAGCTGTGCGAGCTGCTGCGCGAGCGTGTCGCCAAAGCGCTTGAGCGCAGCCGACTGCTCGTCGCGCGATTCGTGCGCGTGACGTTGCAAGCTCTCGCGCATCGCATCGAGCTGCGTCGCGTTGGTTTCCGTCAGTTGCGCGAGGCGCTTCGCGAAGCCGTCGATCTGCTGGTTCTGCACGGTGGCCACGCTCGTCAATTGCGCGGCCAGCGTCTGCTGGAATTGGGCGAAGCCGCCTCCGAGCTCCACGCGGGAAAGCCGTGAAGTTTCGGCGATCTCGCCTCGCAATTCGCGTTCTAGCCGCTCGTAGGCCCGCGCTTGGTGTTCGCCGGCCGTCTCGATACATTCACCGAGTTCCGCCAGGGCGGCGCGATCGTTCGCGCGCGTGGCGCTCTTGACCGCCAGCGCAAGGGCCGCCGCCAGGACCAGTACGGCGAGTGCGAGCGCCGCAATAAGCATCGTCGTCATGAACGCATATGTCCTAATACTTCAGGGTTGATCGTATTGGGCGGTCGCCCCGCCCGCGGCCCTTCTCCGAGCGCGGCGATGAGGTTGTCCGCCGCAAGGTTCGCCATTGCGCGGCGCGTCGATTCGGTCGCGCTCGCGATATGCGGCGTCAGCACGACGCTCGGCGCCGACAACAACCGCGGATGCACCTGCGGCTCCCCCTCGAACACGTCGAGGCCCGCGGCCGCGATGCGGCGCTCGTGCAGCGCATCGGCAAGCGCGGCATCGTCGACGATGCCGCCGCGCGCGATGTTCGTCAGGGTCGCCGTGGGCTTCATCAGCGCAAGCTCGTCCGCGCCGATCGTGTGATGACTCTGCGCACTGTAGGGCACGACGAGCACCAGATGATCGGCCTGTTTGAGCAGTTCCTCTTTCGAGAGGTATTGCGCACCGAGTTCCGATTCGATTTCGGGCGCAACGCGCGAACGGTTGTGATAGACGACGCGCATCGAAAACCCGCGGGCACGGCGAGCGAGCGCCTGCCCGATCCGCCCCATGCCGATGATGCCGAGCGTCGAGCCGTACACGTCGGCGCCCAGAAAGCCGTCATAGCGCCACGCGCCCCACTTGCCCGCGCGCAGCCAATGCTCGCTCTCGGTGACGCGCCGCGCGGCCGCCATCATGAGCGCCCAGCCGAAATCGGCCGTCGCCTCGTTGAGAACGTCGGGGGTATTCGTCGCGATGACATGGGCCGCGTTGAACGCGTCGATATCGAAGTTGTTGTAGCCGACGGCCATATTCGCCACCGCGCGCAGCCGCGGCGCGGCCGCGAAAACGGCTGCACCGATCGGATCGCCGGCGGTCAGCGCGCCGTCCTTGTCGGCGAGCCGACGCGCAAGCTCATCGGCCGGCAGCGCGGGACCATCGTTCCAATCGACCTCGAAGTACTGTCCGAGACGCTCGACCACATCAGGAAAGATCGGGCGCGCGACGAGAATCTTCTGCATCACAAATCTCCGCCATCAAAAGAACAGCCACGTCGTCAGCAAGAACACCGGAATCAGCACGGCGCCCGACCACCCGAGATAGCCGAAAAAGCTCGGCATGCGTACGCCGCGCGACTCGGCGATCGCCTTCACCATGAAATTCGGCGCGTTGCCGATATAACTGTTGGCGCCCATGAACACCGCGCCGGCCGAGATAGCCGCGAGCGTCGACGCGCCGGCGTCCATCAGCACGCGCGCGTCGCCACCCGACATGTTGAAAAATACGAGGTACGTGGGCGCATTATCGAGAAACGACGACAGGATACCTGTTGCCCAGAAATACATGGCGTCGATCGGCCGGCCTTGGTGATCGGTCACGAGATGAAGCACCGACGCGAAGGTGCCCTGTTCTCCGGCGCGCAACATCATGACGACCGGCGCGATCGTCACGAAGATCGCGGCGAACAGCTTGGCCACTTCCTCGATGGGCGCCCAATTGAAAGCGTTGCCCGTGCGCGCCGTGCGCGGCGTGATCGCAAGCGAGACGAGCGTCAGTACGACGAGCGAGACGTCGCGCACCACGTTTTGCAGCGCAAGATGCGCCCCGGCCACGTCGAATACGACGCCCGGCTTCCACAGCCCGCTCATCAAAACGAAGCCGATCGCGAGTGCGAGCAGGACGAAATTGCGCTTGCCTTCGATGACGATCCCGATCGAGTCGGGCGACGGATCGCGGCTCGGCGGCCCCTCCTCGCCCGGGCGTGTGTAGAAGTACGCATCGAGCCCGTAAAACAGGACGAGGAGCACGGCCGAAACGAACAGCATCGGCAACGCCAGATGACGCGTCGTCCAAAAGAAGCCGACGCCGTTCAAAAAACCGAGAAAGAGCGGAGGATCGCCGAGCGGCGAAAGCGAGCCGCCGACATTCGCGACGAGAAAGATGAAAAAGACGAACAAGTGCACGACATGCTTGCGGTTGTCGTTCGCGCGCAGCAACGGCCGGATCAGCAGCATCGCGGCGCCGGTCGTGCCCATGATGCTCGCGAGCGCGGTGCCGAGCGCGAGAATCGCGGTATTGACGCGAGGCGAGCCATGCAGGTTGCCGCGAACGCAGATGCCGCCGGCGATGGTGTAGAGCGCCGTCAGCAAGACGATGAACGGAACGTATTCGGCGGCGAACGCATGCACGAGCGCGAGCACGGCGGCGCCCGTCCCGAATGCCACGGCGAACGGCACCAAAAAGGCGAATGCCCAAAGCGCCGCCACCTTGCCGAAGTGCCGATGCCAGAACGCCGGGGCGACCAGTGGCGCCACCGCGATCGACAGCAAGATACCGACGAACGGCGCCGCCCAAAGCGGTTCGAGCGCCGCACCGTCGGGCAACGCGGAAGTCGCTGCCGACGCCCCACCTGGCCAAGCAGCCGCCATCAACGCCAATGCACCCGCCGCCGCCTTGCGCGAGCAGGCCGCCCATCGTTCGATCATGAACTTCCTCTTGATTTTGAAAAGACGCGCACGAATGGCCGCGCAGCCAATCAACCGCCGCGCACGACGATCGCGTGGACACGATAGGGGCCGTGCGCCCCGAGCACGATCGTCTGCTCGATGTCGCCGGTGCGCGAGGGCCCGGAGACGAAGTTGACGGCGCGCGGCAATTCGCCGCGTTCGGCGCGCATCAGCGCGAAGGCTTCTTCGTGGCCGGCCACGATGCGCGACGCCGGCACGATGGCGATATGGGTTTCAGGCAAGAGCGCCGTCGACGCTTCGGTGTCCGGGCCGGAGAGCAGCACGAGCGAGCCCGTCTCGGCCGTCGCACAGAAGCACCCCGTGATCCCGACGAGATCGCCGTTCTCGGGCTTGCGAAAATCGACCTCGAGACCCGCCTGCGCCCACGGCAACGCCTGCACTGCGGCCCACGCGACGGCGCGCGGCGACACGCCGAGTTGCGCCAGATAACGGGCCGCGACCGCCGGCGCTTCGTCGAGCGAATCGACGAGTTCCACCGTGGTGGCCATCAAGCGCGCTTCATCGACGAAACGCGCCGTCAGCCCCTCGCGATCGGCCGGCATGGCCGGGCGCGGACCGGCCGGATGCCGGTTCAGGTAATCGGCGACCGCCTCGCGTTCGGCGGCCTCGGGCTGCGCCGACCGGCCCGACGCCGCACGAATGCGCGCCAGGATATTGCGTCGTGCCGCCGATGTATCCATTGCGTTCCCCATCACGAGACCAAACGAACGGCCGATTATACGGACCTTCTCGTTTGGGATACATCGGCCGATCGGCCAATGCCGTCGATCAATCGGGGCCGTCTTCCACAGGCGTTTCGATCCCGAAGACTTGCCGCAGATAAGCGAGATACGCCTTGTCGTCGCACATGTTCTTGCCCGGCGAATCGGACAGCTTGGCGACGGGCTGTCCATTGCAGCGGACCATTTTGACGACGATCTGCAGCGGGCTGTATCCGAGGTCGTTGGTCAGGTTCGTCCCCACGCCGAAAGCCAGCTTGCAGCGTCCGCGGAAGCGCTCGTAGAGTTGAAGCACTTTCGGAATGTCGAGCGCATCGGAAAAAACGAGCACCTTCGTGCGCGGGTCGCACCGGTTTTCTTCGTAGTGGCGCAGCAACTGCTCGCCCCAGTCGAACGGATCGCCCGAATCATGGCGCGCGCCGTCGAACAGCTTGCAAAAGTACATGTCGAAGTCGCGCAGGAACGCCTTCATGCCGTAGACGTCCGACAATGCGATGCCGAGGTCGCCGCGGTACTCCTTCGCCCAGACTTCGAAGCCGTAGGTTTGCGAGTCGCGCAGCCGCGGCCCCAACGCCTGGCAGGCCTGCAGATACTCGTGCGCCATCGTGCCGAGCGGCGTCAAGTCGTGCTTCTTCGCATAGAAGACGTTGCTCGTGCCGGCAAACTGCTCGCCGATCCCGGCCATCAGCGTGAGAATCACTTCCTCGTGCCAGCGTTTCGAGAAACGCCTGCGGGTGCCGTAATCGGCGATCTTGCAATCGGCGAACTCGGGGCGAGCGCCGAGCAGCGCGATTTTTTCGCCTAGCCGCGCTCGTCCGCTCGTGTAATCGGGCTCACGCTGCGTATTGCGGAAGTACACTTCGTTGACGATCGCGAGCACCGGAATTTCGAAAAGAATCGTATGCAGCCACGGCCCCGTTATCGAAATCTCTATCTCGCCGTTGCGCTTCTCCGATTCGCGGATCGAGATGTACTTCTCGTTTAGGTGGAACAGCGCGAGGAAATCGACGAAATCGCTCTTGATGAAGCGCATGCGCCGCAAATAGTCCAGTTCGTCGTCGGTGAAGCGCAGCTCGCAAAGCTGGCGCACCTCGTCGCGAATCTCGTCGACATAGGGCGTCAAGTCCACGTTCGGCGTCCGGCAGCGGAAGCGGTATTCCACGTGAGCCGCGGGAAATTGATGCAGGACCACCTGCATCATCGTGAACTTGTAGAGATCGGTGTCGAGCAGCGAAGTGATGATCATGGTGGCAACCGAGGCACGTGGCAGGCGGCGCGTCCTTGCGCCGCCCGTCTCAGACGGATCGTCGCATGTTACCCCAACGGCGGCGGCGGGAACGTAGGCGCGAAGCGGCATCCGCGCCCGGCGCCCATAAACTAATCACGAATCGATCTAAACGCACCCGAAACCCTCGGTGCATCGGGGCCAGGACGTTCAGTTACAATACACGTTTTGCTAATTCGGCATTCCCCCCGATATCCCCTGCAGGAGCTTGAATGACTCACGTTGTGACCGAAAGCTGCATCAAATGCCGCTATACCGACTGTGTCGACGTCTGCCCGGTGGATTGCTTTCGCGAAGGTCCCAACTTCCTCGCGATCGACCCCGATGAATGCATCGACTGCGCCGTGTGCGTGGCCGAGTGCCCGGTGAACGCGATCTACGCCGAGGAAGACGTCCCCGGCGATCAGCAGCAGTTCACGCCGCTGAACGCCGAACTCGCAAAGATCTGGCCGAGCATCACGAAAACGAAGGCGCCGCTGCCGGAAGCCGACGAGTTCAAGGACATCCAAGACAAGCTCCAGTACCTCGAGCGATAGCAAGACGGCACAGGGATCTGCCCGTGCGGCGCGACGGCATGGCGGCGCCGCACGACGGGTTCGCCGTCGCGAACACGCCGCGGGGTATTGACAGGGCGAGAACCGGTCCATAGAATCTCGCTTCTCTGCTGTTGTTGTTCCCCGATAGCTCAGTCGGTAGAGCGCCGGACTGTTAATCCGTAGGTCCCTGGTTCGAGCCCAGGTCGGGGAGCCAAAAGAATGAATGGAAGAGCCCGTTCGTCATAACGGGCTTTTTTACGCGGTCAACCGCACCGCATCTGCTTCACCGTAGCACGTTGTTCCCCGATAGCTCAGTCGGTAGAGCGCCGGACTGTTAATCCGTAGGTCCCTGGTTCGAGCCCAGGTCGGGGAGCCAAGAGCTTCATGCAAAAGGGCCCGTCGCATCGTCGACGGGCCCTTTTGCTTTTCCGCGTCAGCCTTGTCCCAAAGGCCTTGGCGGCCGGGCGACCGAGGCGCTCGCGGCCGGCCGTTGTGATACCGTGTCGCTTTGTATGCCGTCATGTTTGCCGCATCGCGCGGCCGTTCGCCGCAGGAACATCACTTCGCCATGAGCCGCTTTACTCTGCCGCCGCACCGGACGATCGCGCTCGCGTCCGCCGCGCTCGCCTGCGCGGCGCTGCCTATCCGCGCGCAAGAGATCGGCAGCGTCAACACGAATTTTCACATTACGGGCTCCGACCGCGTCGTCGTCGAAGCCTACGACGATCCCGCCGTCGCCGGCGTCACGTGCTACGTTTCGCGCGCCCGCACGGGCGGGATCAAAGGCACGCTCGGCCTGGCGGAAGACCCGACCGAAGCATCGATCGCCTGCAGGCAAGTGGGTCCCATCAAGTTCACGGGCCCGCTCAAGCGTCAGGCAGACGTCTTTACCGAGCGCATGTCGCTCATCTTCAAGACGTTGCACGTCGTGCGCATCGTCGACGACAAGCGCAACGCGCTCGTCTACCTGACCTACAGCGACCGCGTCGTCTCGGGTAGCGCCAAGAACAGCGTCAGCGCCGTACCCATGCCGGCCGGCACCGCAATTCCGCTGCGCTGAGACGAGCGCGCGGCATCTTCGTCTCCACGCCTCGACGCCGACCATGGACGAGCCCCGTTTCAGCGATCACGCCCGCTATTGGCGTTCGCCGCTGCTTCCGGGCGCGGACATGCTCACGGCCGAATATCGCGAGCACGAATTCTCTCCGCATTGGCACGAAGCCTATACGGTGCCCGTCATCGAGGCCGGCGCGGAAGCGTATGCCTACCAGGGCGAGCGGCACGTCGCCGAAGCAGGTACCGTCCCCGTCATCAATCCGGGCGAAGTGCATACTGGCTCGCGGGCGATGGAAGGCGGCTGGCGCTATCGCGTGTTCTATGTCCCGATCGATTTCATTGCGCGGCTCGCCGACGAAATCGCGTCGGCGCCGCAGCCCATGCCTTGGTTTCCCGCGGACGTCATCCGCGATCCCGATCTCGCGCAGCGCATCGCACGCGCTCACCGTCTGCTCGAGGGGCTCGGCGCCCCGTCGAGCGCGGATCAGGCACGTGCGGCCGACGATTCGCCGGGCGCCGCCCTGCTGCTCGGAGCCTTGCCGATCGGCAGGACGGCAGGCGATCCCCTTGCGGCCGAAACTGCGCTCGTCGACGCGATGTCGACGCTGATCGTGCGGCACGCGCTGGGCCACCGCGAGGCGTCGAGGCCGGGTGCCGACCCGCCTCGCGTCGCGCTGATGAAGGAACGGCTTTCGGCCGATCTGCTCGAACCGCTCAGTCTGTCCGAGCTTGCGGCGCAGGTCGGCCTTTCCGCGTTCCATGCGGCGCGGCTGTTCACGCAAGCCACGCGTATGCCGCCCCACGCGTGGCGCAATCAGATGCGGTTGCAGCGCTCGCTCGCGCCCTTGCGCGAAGGCACGCCCGTCGCCGACGTCGCCGCGGCGTGCGGTTTCACCGATCAGAGCCACTTCACGCGGCACTTCCGGCGCATGTTCGGCGTACCGCCGGGCCGGTGGCAAGCAGCTTGCTGAAAGCCGCTCAACGCTTTTGGCCGAAGCAGCGTCTCCAACAAAGCGCCGAAGCGAAACGATCCAAAGCAAGAACGTACAAGCGCAGCGCGCAGAGCCGCCGCTATGCTTCGCGCAGTTGGAGGACTTTCCCCTTGAAACCGCGCACCCCACTCAACGAATTCATCGACGGCGCCCGCGACACGATCCCCATGATGGTCGGCGCAACACCGTTCGGCGTCATTTTCGGCACGCTCGTCACCGCCGGCCCGCTGCATCCGTGGCATGGCCAGCTCATGTCGCTCGCGGTCTTCGCCGGCTCCTCGCAGTTCATCGCGCTCGGGCTGATCGCTTCGCACGCCAGCTTCGCCGTCGTCTGGGCAACGACGCTCATCGTCAATCTGCGCCACGTGCTCTATAGCGCAACGCTGGCGCCGTACGTTTCGCGCCTGCCCACGCCCTGGCGGCTCGCGCTCGGCGCGCTGCTCACCGACGAAGTATTCGCCGTTGCCTATTCGCACTACCGCCACGCGCCGCCGGGCGAGATCGGCCCCCACTACTTCCTGGGCTCCGGGTTGTCGATGTACGTGAACTGGCAGATCTGGACGCTCGCCGGGTTGCTGTTCGGCGCGGCGTTCCCGCGCCTGCAGTCCCTCGGGCTCGACTTCGCGATGGTCGCGACTTTCATCGCGATCGTCGTGCCGCAACTCGTTTCTCTGCGCTACATCGCGGCTGCCACGACAGCCGGCGTCGTTGCGGTCGCGTGCGCCGCCCTGCCCTACAAGCTGGGCTTGCTTGCGGCGGTGGCGGCCGGCGTCGCGGTCGGTGTGGCGCTGTCGCGGCCGTGGGCCGGCAATGGCAGCGCCGGCCGCGGGGCGCGACGGTCGGCCGGCGGCCGGCCGGATGCACGCGAACCCAACGTCGATCATGCCAACCAGGCCGTTTCGATCGACAACAAGACAGATCGGACCCTTTCGGTCGCGGCGGCGGAAAACAACGCTGCTCGTGCCGAGCGCAACACGGAGATCGCGTCATGAACTACGTCGTGTTGATCCTCGGCATGGCTGCCGTCACCTTTTTGATCCGGTCGACCGTATTCATGTTGGGCGAGCGCGTCGTTTTTCCGCCGCTCGTGCGCACGGCGCTCGGCTTCGTCCCGGTGACGGTGCTGACCGCGATCATCGTGCCGATGTCCGTTACGCCTCACGGCGGTGCATTGGAGTTGACCTGGCGTAATCCGCAACTCGTCGGCGCCCTCGTCGCCTGCGCCGTTTCGGCCTGGACACGTCGTCCGCTCTTGACGATCGCCGTCGGGCTCGCCGCGTTCTTCCTATGGCAGGGGCTGGTCGTGCGCTAATTTCTCAAATCGTCGGACTAGATGCCCTGGCGACCCTCAAGTTCCGCTCTCATCCGCCGTTAATCAGACGAAGCGCGTTTTTTGGCCGCGCGGCGCAGGGGCGCGCCGGCGCCTGTCGCCGGTAGCGGCCCGACTAACGCATGCAAAAAACCGTCAGGTGCGCCAACGTGCGCCGGTCCGCCCGCTGGGGTGGCGAGCCGGCGCGGTCGGAACTGCCCCAACGAACGCCGCGGCCTCGTGCCGCGGGCGGTGCGAGCGATCAGGACAAGCCATGGGTCAAATCACCCTTTCCCTACGAGAAGAGACCCTCTCTTCACTGCATAAGGACTTCGAGGCCTTCGTGCGGGTCTCGTTGAAGCTCGACCCGCAGTTCGCCACGCCTTCGTTCGAGGATTTCCTGCGCGCGAAGCTGCTCGACAATATGGTGCCGCTCACCGAGCACGCCGTGCAGCGGATGCTTCAAGGCGGTCAGTACGCGTGGGCAAAACGCACATTGGAGAAGGAATTTCCCGATGTGGTGGCGATTCTGATGCGCCAAGCCGAGGAATTCGGCTTCAGCTTCGCCGTCCGCTCGGAACTGACGCCCGACGAACTCGCCAAGGCGTCGCGCGATTGGGCGTCGGCGATCGTCAAGGAGGCGGGCGGGGACGCCGCGCTCGTCGATCCGCTCGCGGCGCAGATCAAGTCGACCGCCCGCGATATCCTGTCGCTCGAAGAGAAGATGCAAACGCCGGCCTGGCGGCTTGCAGAATCGCTGCGCCAGCGGGTGTACGAAGCGAAGATCGCCTGCGAAACGAGCATTGGCAGCACCGCGCGCGAAAAACTGGGCGAGCTGCGCGGGCTACTCAAGCTCGGCCTCGCGCACGGCTCGTTCCAAAAGCAAGAAGCACAGCAGATCATGGAGTACCTGCGGCTGCTCAAGCCCGAGATCTTCGTCGAGGAACCGTACGATATCTTCGCGCGCATGGCCGCTTGGATGCGCAATTTCTTCATGCCGCCCCCCAGGGCGGCTCAGCCTCGCATCGAACCGCGCAGGCCGCGCTGACCGGCGCAAGTTCGGCGTTCGGCGGGCGGCGGGCGGCGGAGCGAGCGTCGCCCCGCGTCAATCCCACATGGCTTTGAGCTGCGCGGCTATGTCGACGCGCGCCTTCGCCGCGGCGGCCAATCCAGTTGCCGTCGGCGGCGCGACCGGATCGACGCGCGGCCAACTCTGCACATCGAACAGCGGCAACAACGACGCAGGAATGAACCGCGTGCGGGACGCCCACACATGGCGGTCGCCGAGCGCACTTTGGTTGTGCACGTAGAAGCGTTGCGGCACGACGATATGCAAGTCTTCTTTTGCACGCGTCATCGCCACGTAAAGCAGCCGCCGCTCTTCATCGATTTCTTCTTGGCTGCCCGTACCGAGGTCGGAAGGAATGCAGCCGTCCACGCCGTTGAGCACGAACACGTTGCGCCACTCCTGCCCTTTCGCCGAATGGATCGTCGAGAGGATCAGATAATCTTCGTCGACGTACGGCACGCCCGATTCGCCGCTGGTTGCATCCGGCGGATCGAGCGTCAGCTCGGTCAAGAAGCGCTCGCACGACGCAAACGTAGCGGCCAAGCTCTCCATCTGCAAGATATCGGCATGCCGGGTAATGGCATCTTCGTGATTGCGCTCGAGATGCGGTTCGTACCAGCGCCGCACCTGCTCGAATTGCGCCGGCCATGGCGTACGCGCAGCGCCGGCCTCGGTCATCAGCGCCGCGAACGCCGGCCAGTCGGAGGATGCGCGCGCAGGCGGCCGATAGGCGGCCAATGCGGCGGGCAACTCGCCGGCCGCGGCAACCGCATCGAGCACTTGAGCGGCCGTCGCCGGCCCGACGCCCGGCATCAGTTGCAAGACGCGAAAGCCGGCCACGCGGTCGCGGGGATTCTGCGCCCAGCGCAGCACGGCCAGCACGTCCTTCACGTGAACGGAGTCCAGAAAGCGAAGTCCGCCGAACTTGACGAACGGAATATTGCGTCGCGCCAACTCGACCTCGAGCGCCGCACTGTGATGCGCCGCGCGAAAGAGCACGGCCTGAGCTTTGAGTTTCATGCCCGCTTCGCGCGCCGCCAGCACGGCTTCGACGACGTAACGCGCCTGCTCGATCTCACCGGCCACCGAAACGAGCCGCGGCCGCTGCTCGGAGGCTTTATCGGTCCATAGGTCTTTCGTGAAGCGCTCGGCAGCCAGGCCGATCACGGCGTTCGACGCCGCGAGGATCGGCGCGGTCGAGCGGTAGTTTCGCTCGAGCGTCACGCGCGCGGCGTTCGGCTCGAAATGACCGGGAAAATCGAGGATGTTGCGCACCGTCGCGCCGCGAAACGAGTAGATCGACTGCGCATCGTCGCCCACCACGGTCAGCCCCCGTCCATTGGGTTTCATCGCGAGCAGAATCGCCGCCTGCAGGCGGTTCGTGTCTTGATATTCGTCGACGAGCACGTGATCGAAGCGCTGCCCGAGATCGGCGGCGATCGACGGCTCCGAGCCCATGCGCGACCAGTACAGCAGCAAGTCGTCGTAATCGAGGATGTTTTGCGCTTGCTTGGCCGCGACGTACGCGGCAAACAACGCCCGCAGGTCTTGCGCCCATTCGCGGCACCAAGGAAAAGCATGCTCGAGTACCTGCGCGAGCGTGCCGCCCGTATTCACGACTCGCGAATAAATCGCAAGGCAGGTGCCTTTCACGGGAAAACGGCGCGCCTTCGCGGAGAACCCGAGTTCGTGCCGAACGACGTTCATCAAGTCCGCGCAGTCCTCGCGATCGTTGATCGTGAATGCCGGGGAGAGACCGATCGACTCGGCATACTCGCGCAGCAGCCGCGCACCGACGCTATGGAACGTGCCGGTCCACGTCAGCGCCTGCGCCAAATCCGCACGCGTGCCGAGCGCCTGCGCCGCAATGCGCGTGGCCCGGCGCGTCATGTCTTGCGCCGCGCGGCGCGAGAACGTCAGCAGCAGCACCCGCCGCGGATCGGCGCCCTTGACGAGCAAATGGGCAACTCGATGCGCGAGCGTGTTCGTCTTGCCCGAGCCTGCACCGGCGATGACGAGTAGCGGCCCGCCGGGCTGCGCTCGCTCGCCGACGCCGTGTTCCACCGCGGCGCGCTGAGCGTCGTTGAGCTTCTCTAGATAAGGGACAGCCGAAACGGGCGAAGCGGCTGGGGCGGCTGGCAGAATATGGGACACGGCGCGATCGTCGATCGTTATCACTGGCGGGCGAGGCAAACGCCGCCCGCATCGGGAAAGCGGTGCAGCGGCCCGCATACTGTATAAGCATACATGCCCGGCCGGCAAGCGGTCTAATTTGGGGCCATGTTCCCTCGCACGCGCGGCGGTTCACGCGGCGGCTCCGGTGGCTTATGATGCCAGCCCACTCGTTCAATCGTTCAACCGCCTCACGGCGGCTGTCGCCATGGCCAATCTCAATTTCACGCTCACGGGCGACCACGTCGAACTGCACAACTTGCTGAAGCTCATGGGGCTCGCCGATACCGGCGGGATCGCAAAGATGCTCGTCGCTTCAGGTGAAGTCACCGTCGACGGCCGCGTCGAGCTTCGCAAAACCTGCAAAATCCGCGCGGGCCAAGTGGTCATGCTCGGCGATACCCGCATTGCCGTTCACGAGAGCGCCTGAGCGGAGCTCGAGGCCCCGTCACGCTGTCTCGAAATAGGGACGTGTCGCCGAGGCTCGCACAGCGTTGCACCATCGACAGGCATGCGCTGAAGCAATAAGCTCTTTCTTTCCGAAGAAAACAACACTGGGCCCGGCGCACCGTCACGCGCCGCCGCACCGCTGCGCCTCGATCGCCTCGCCATGTCCGAATCGACCTTCACCCGGGCGGCCCCCGCGCCGACCCCGCCGCCGCTGTCGCGCCACGCCGCCGATACCGCACGCTTGGCCGCGCCGCTCGCCATCGCCCAACTGTCGCAGATGGCGATGGGCGTCACCGACACGATCCTGCTCGGTTCGCTGAGCGCCGATGCGCTCGCCGCGGGCGGCCTCGGCGCCGGCATCTTTTTCGTGATCGTCACGCTGTTGCAAGGCGTGCTGAGTTCGGTGAGCGTCACCGTCGCCAATGCGCGGGGAGCGCAAGCCGAGCATCGCGTGCCGCATATCTATTGGACCGGCCTCGCGCTATCGGTACTGCTCGCCGTGCCGGCGTTCGTCCTCCTGTCGTTTGCGCATCCGATTCTGCTTGCGTTCGGCGAACCGCCCACGCTCGCGCGCGACGTCGGCGCGTATACGGGCATTCTGCGTTACGCCTCGCTCGGCAGCCTGATCGGCATCGGCATGATGCGCTCGTTTCTGCCTGCGATCGGCGCGGCCAAGCGACTGCTGTGGGTGTCCCTTGCCGGCGTCGTATTCAACGGCGTGCTCAATTACGGGCTGATCCACGGCGCCTATGGCCTGCCCCGGCTCGGCATGCTGGGGTCCGCCGTCGCGACGACGATTACCGTGTGGCTGAGCGCCATTGCGCTCGTCGCGCTGCTGCACGGCCGGCCGCGATACCGGCGCTTCGTCACCGCCAAACGGCCGACGATGCCGCTCATGAGCGAGCTCTTCGCGATCGGCTGGCCCGTGGCGATCACCTACGGCGTGGAATCGATGCTCTTTTTGTGCACCGGGCTCTTCATCGGCTTGATCGGCGAAAAACCGCTCGCGGCGCATCAGGTCGCGATGAGCGTCAGCTCCGTCACGTTCATGGTGCCGCTCGCCATCGGTCAAGCGGCCAACGTCCGCGTAGGCTACTGGATGGGCGCGGGCAATCGCGTCGCGGCTCGCCATGCGGGCTTCGTCGCGCTCGGTCTCGGCATCGCTTACATGTCGATGACGGGGTTGCTGTTCATCCTCGCCCCGCGCGCCATCATCGGCCTCTATCTGCACTTGGACGATCCCGCCAACGCGCAGACCGTTTCGATAGCCGCTTCGCTGCTCGGCGTCGCCGCGATCTTTCAGATCGTCGACGGCATGCAGACGATTGGATCGGGATGCTTGCGCGGGCTCAAGGACACGCGCATTCCCATGCTTGCCGCCGCGTTCGGATACTGGGGCGTCGGCTTCCCTACGGGGTACCTCCTCGCGTTTCATGCCGGGCTCGGCCCGCGCGGGTTGTGGTGGGGCCTTGCGGCGGGACTGGCCAGTGTCGCGGTGCTCATGACCGTGCGCTTCGAGCGCCGAACGCGCATCCCCCGACCGCCTAGCTAATAAGCAAAGCATCTTTCGTCGGTTGGCCGTTGCCTGCGTCCGGCCTACGATTGACATCGACTCTTCTCACAGGGTGTTCGGCCCGCACCGTCGGCGGGCCCTCTTTTTGTCCGGCGAATGCGCGGCTGCGTCATCCCGCAGCACGTATAGGTTGGCGGGTACCGTAAGCCGGCATCCCCTAGAATGCAGTTATTGGTGCCGGTACGTGAGCGAACTGCTGCCGGCCGGTCTATCAGGGAAGGAAGAGTCAGCCGTGTATCACGAGTCATGGCAGCGGCCTCGTGCCGCTTCGCATTGGACGGCGCGCCGCTTCGCAGCGCTGGGCGCCGTCGCGCAAGCATGGCTGCGCATGCGCCTCGATGCGCTTGCCGTGGCGCGTCGTCTTCCCGCGCTCTTGTTCGTCCTTTTGGCCGCCGCCTGCTCGACGCTGCCGCCCGCCACTTCTCTCGATCGCCCCGCTTCGCATGCGCTTGCGCATCCGGGGACGACGCCGCTCGGCCAAGCGCTTGCGCCGCTCGTCGCAGCGCATGGGGGGCAATCGGGCTTCCGGTTGCTCACGGACGGCACGGACGCGCTGCAGATGCGCATCGCGCTGGCGCGCGCCGCGACGAAGACGCTCGATTTGCAGTACTACATCGCTTCTGAAGACACGACAGGCCGGCTGCTGCTGGCCGCTGCGCTCTACGCCGCCGATCGCGGCGTACGCGTGCGGATGCTCATCGACGACTTGAACTTCGACGACGCCAAGCGCCTGATGATCGCGCTCTCGAGTCACCCGAAAATCGAAGTGCGCGTATTCAATCCTTTCGGCAGTGAACGCCCGAGCGTCTTCGCGCGCACCGAGACGTTCGTGACGCGCCTCGATCGCTTCACGCATCGGATGCACAACAAAGCGATGATCGCCGACGGCTCGGTCGCGATCGTCGGGGGCCGCAATCTCGGCGACGAGTACTTCAGCGCCAGCCCCAAATTGCAATTCCGCGATTTGGACGTCGTTGCGGCGGGGCCGATCGTCGATGACGTGTCGAAGAGCTTCGATGCGTTTTGGAACAGCGCCGGCGCCTATCCTTTGAAGACGCTCGACAAGCAGCACTTCGCCGACAGCGATCTGCGCGCGGCCCGTGCGGCGCTGCGTGCGCATTGGCGCGCGCAAGCGGCCGCCGTCGGCGCGAAACCTTTGCGCGACGCACCGCTCGCGCAGCAAATCGCCCAACATCAAATGGGCCTCGTCTGGGCCAATGCATCGTTCAGCGTCGACTCGCCGAGCAAGGTAACCGCACCCGACGACGACTACCGCAGCCCACCGATGCATCGGCTCGCGCAACTGCTGCGCGGCGCCCGGCACGAAGTGTTGCTGCTGTCGCCGTACTTCGTGCCGCACGATGCCGGAGTGCAATTGCTCGGAGATCTCACGCATCGCGGCGTGCGCGTGGCCGTCTTGACGAATTCGCTCGCCTCGACCGACGCCGTGGCCGTTCAAGCCGGCTACAGCCCCTATCGGATCCCGTTGCTGAAAAACGGCGTCGATCTCTACGAGTACCAGCCGCTGCAGCGGGAGGGCTCACGCTTCTTCTCGGGATCGCAATCGCGCGCGAGTTTGCACGCCAAGGCGTATGTTATCGATCGCCGAACGCTCGTGATCGGCTCGTTGAATTTCGATCCTCGCTCGGCGCACCTGAACAGCGAGCTCGCGCTGTTCATCGACAGCCCGGTGCTCGCGGGCGCCGTCGCCAAACTGATCGATCAATCGATGTCGCCGAGCGTCAGCTATCACGTGCAGCTTGCGACGCCAAGCGACGACGCTCGCCTGAGGGCGCTCGGCGCACCTGTATCGGGCCTACTGTGGACCGGCGAGGAAGAGACCGATGCGGGTCCCTATTTGCGCACCTGGTCGCTCGATCCCGAGGCCGGCTTCGTACGCAATTTGCTGACGGGTCTATTCTCGCTGTTGCCGATCGACTCGCAACTCTAGCGGTTCGGGCGCATGGCGCGGCGCGAACCGGATTGGCGAAAGCGACAGTCTCGGCGTCGTCGGCGTCACCTGTGTCGAACCGAATTTCTTCAACCCATTTTTGCGCACACGCACCGGAGCCTACGCATCATGACCGAAGACCATCGCATGGAACGCGACACGTTCGGCGAAATCGCCGTGCCCGCCGCTCGCTTGTGGGGCGCCCAAACGCAACGCTCGCTGCTGAACTTCAAGATCTCCACCGAAAAGCAATCGCCCGAACTCGTCACGGCGCTCGCCGTCATCAAGCGCGCCGCGGCCGAAGTCAATCTCGAACTCGGCGTGCTGCCCGAGGACAAAGCGCGCGCGATCATGCAGGCGGCCGACGAAATCATCGAAGGCCGTCACGCCGGGGAATTTCCGCTCGCGGTCTGGCAAACAGGTTCGGGCACGCAAACGAACATGAACCTGAACGAAGTCATCGCCAACCGAGCGAGCGAGTTGCTCGGGGGCGAGCGTGGCGAAGCGCGTAAGGTTCATCCGAACGACGACGTCAATCGCGGCCAGTCGTCGAACGACGTCTTTCCGACGGCGATGCACGTGGCTGCGGCTACAGGCATCGTCAAGCATTTGCTGCCGGCGCTGTCGGCTTTACGCGTGACGCTCGACGCCAAATCGCGGGCGTTCGCCGATATCGTGAAGATCGGCCGCACGCATTTGCAGGACGCGACGCCGCTCACGCTCGGTCAAGAGTTCTCTGGCTATGCGGCCCAGCTCGCACACGGCATGGCGCACGTCGAATCGTCTCTGCCGCATCTGTACGAGCTTGCGCAGGGGGGCACGGCCGTTGGCACGGGCTTGAACGCGCATCCGGAGTTCGCGCGGCGCGTGGCGGCGGCGATCGGCCGCTTGACGGGGTTGCCGTTCGTGAGTGCGCCGAACAAGTTCGAAGTGATGGCGGCGGCCGACGCGCTCGTGTTCGCACATGGTGCGTTGAAGACGATCGCCGCGAGCCTCACGAAGATCGCCAACGACGTGCGCTGGCTCGCAAGCGGCCCGCGCTGCGGATTGGGGGAAATTTCGATTCCCGAGAACGAGCCCGGCAGTTCGATCATGCCGGGCAAGGTCAATCCGACGCAATCGGAGGCCGTGACCATGTTGTGTTGCCAGGTGTTCGGCAACGACGTCGCGGTCAACATGGGCGGCGCGAGCGGCAACTTCGAACTCAACGTTTTTCGTCCGATGATCGCGCACAACGTCCTGCAGTCGATCCGGCTGCTCGCGGACGGCGCGCACAGCTTCAACGATCATTGCGCAGTGGGCATCGAACCCAATCGCGCGCGCATCGATTCGCTGCTCAATGAATCGCTGATGCTCGTGACCGCGCTCAACCCGCACATCGGCTACGACAAGGCCGCGCAGATCGCGAAGAAGGCGCATAAGGAAGGCACGACGCTGAAAGCGGCCGCGCTCGCGCTTGGGTATGTGACCGAGGCGCAGTTCGACGAATGGGTCAAGCCGGAGCAGATGACGGGGCGAGGCGCCGGGTAGATCAACGTGCACCCGCATGTCGCTTTGTCTCCATGCCGAGCAATCGGAACGCCCGCGTCTGTCATCGACGAGTCACCGTCAAGAATGACGTTAGGTTTGACATCGGGGTGACGCGGGCATGAAACCTCATCGCCCTTGCGCGCGACGAAACGCCCGTCGAAACGCATCGTCGTCGAGGCAGTAATGACTTTGCCTCCGTGGTCCGTATCGTCGTCCAGGCGGATGCGATCCATCATGGGTTGGGGGTTCCCTTGAAATCCGTTACTGGCGCGCTTTCGCCTCGCTTAGCGCGATGTCCTTGGTACGGCCGAGCGCCGCTGCGATAGCAACGGGTTTCAAACGGCGTGTGACGCCCGTCCCGTTAGTGATAGGCGGCTTGGAGCCACCTGCCGCGGACTGATCGTCGACAGAATCGACGTACTGCCATTCATCGTCGGCATGCGCCGCGAGTAGCACTTCAACTTTCTTCAAGATGCCCGGAGGTATTTGCGCCTCCTCGAGCACGACCTGCTGACGTGCGGGGCCTTCCTCGCTTGCCAGACGCGAAAAGAAGAGTCCGATATCGCCGCGCATCAACGCGGACTCCTTGGTGTAGCCCGCGTTGAGCATGGCGGGTCCCTCACGCTCGCAGCGAGATTGGACAGCTTGCAGGACGGCGTGATCCGGCGGAACAGGCTGGCCGTTCACGTCCGACATCGAGTCTTCCAACACACCGGGCCAGTTGTCGCCACGCTGCAAGCCGAAGAGCGGGTAGAGCCGAACGCTGTAGCTTGGGCAAAACACACGCGGCGGTATGTAGCGGGTATCGGTGCCAGTCCCGGCCCAAACGAGTTCGTCGTGGCCGTAAAACGGGCGCTCCACGGATTCCAAGAGCGATCGTTTGACCCATGTGGTTGTGCTGTGCTGCATCTCGTCGAATTTCGAAACGGCGATAGAAAACGTAGGACTCAAGACAAGCGCGACGAGAAAAAGTCCTGAGCAAACGAGCAACTTTTTCATCCACGAAAGCCGCGGTCGGCCTTGCATCAAGCGATCAGTGTCGAAGTACCAAACAGGAAAAGTCGCAAAAGCCAAGCTACCGAAGAGACAAGCGGCGGCCAGCGTATCCAATTCGACCGAGCCGAATTCGAGTTCGTGGCTACCACGAAGCGCAAGGTTGAGCAGCATGACGACCGTTCCTGCAACGCCGATCAATGCCGGCCAACGCGGCGAGGATCGCTTCGATGCGGCGCGCCAGGTCAAAAGATCGGCGATCACGGGTTGTTTCGATGACATTGAGACCCTCTCTTATTTTTTGAGCGTTATGACATGGTTCTGCGGCAAACAAGGACGTGAAATCCGTTCAAGACGATATGACACCCGTGACGTTGCTCACGGATGTATTCGAAAACGGGCTCGCTCACGCCACAAAACAGCGACGGGACCGACAAACCGAGCGTTGGCTCATCGTTCCCGTTCAATATCGGAAAAACAGGATGCCAAGACCACCTGGATCTCCCGGCTTCTTGCCTTTTTTGGTTAGCGCGGGGAGATCGATATTCTTGACGTCCGGCCAACCGAAGACCTGGAAGATTCCTTCGGCGAGACGTACGAATCCCATGAAACGCTTTGACGTTCTATAGGCGACGACGCCATATGTCAGGGCCAGGGCGAAACTTGCTGCCAGAGAAACAAGCAGAAACGGAATGACCTCCGCCAGAGGTAGCGATTTGGCATACATGACTATCGTGCCCAATAAGAAGTTTGCAATCAGCAACGAGCCAACGATCTTCACAAACCACGAAAAGGACGCCTTGTAGTGCGCATAGCGCCCCCGGCTACAATGCGGATGCAACGCGACGATACCATCGCTGATGCGTCGAATTCCGTAGCCCATCCAAATGTCGCCATCGGGCTCGGCCACGAGTTCAACCTCATCCCCCTCTCGGAAGACGGATACCCATAACCAAGCCCTAATCGCTTTACCGTCGAGTTCAAACTCGACAAGATCCGCCTCCTCAGCGGTGTCCATCGCCATGCTACCCAATCCCGAAGGGACGCCGCCAAGTCCGGCCAAACCTGCGGCGATAGCCGTCGCACCCATGTTTGCGCGGTCACTAGCAGTGAAGAAAAAATCTCGGCGACACCGCCTCTTGTTTAGATTCTGAATCTTGCCGCGCAAAAGCCTTGCGTTACCCTGGATAGGTTCATCTTTCATTCTGTTCCGCCCTCAGTCTGAAGGCCCATCGCCTTCAACGCTTTTTCAAATCCTTCACGTTGCTTGCCCGCGGACCGTGGCGGGTCGTTCGACGATTTGCCAAACGCACACTTTGCCAACCAAGACGGCAGGTCGTCGTCTTCCCAACGCCGTTGCCCCTTCGATCCCGGCGCCCACCCTGCCGAGCCAAGCTACTTTGCCGCCAGCGATTCGCTCAATCTGAGGGGCCGACGACGACAAGGCAGTCAAGAGATTAGCTGCGGCAGTTCCCGAGCCTAACCCCGCCTTGAAAGCGTATAAGAATGCGATCGAATACTGAGGATCTCCGATCTTGTCACCGGTTTTCCCCAGTCCACCACCGTATTGGTCATCGCGGATGCCCCGCTCAGATACCCTAATTCGACCAAGGTCTTGTGACATCGCACGACTCTTTTTGGGTTCGTTCTTAATGAGACGGAGTTCGCCGTCTGAAACTTGCACGCCAAAAGCGGTAATTGCCGTGCACCGAAGGCTGAGCAGCGGCGCAAGAATACTGACGGCCTTGAGCGCCACCCGGCTCGAAGACAGGCAGCGAATCGCGCGCCGCCGACTGCTTCGACGCAGTCGGGGAGCGCACCCTCGAGTAAAGCAAATTGAATAAAGACGAGGAGCACCGACCTAACAACGCGGAAGATTCGGGCAAATTCGGATGCCGAACGTTATCAGTCTGACTTATTGATGTCAAATCGACAGCACGGCAATTATTGCCGAAGGCGATTTGAAGGGGAGAAGTTAATTCCGATTCGGTCGTGCCGCTATGAATTGCAACTTCGAGTTATGGCCGACGACATTTGCTACATCTCAGTTGCCGGCTTAAGTAGAGATGAAATCGATAGGTGGCGGACTACGCGTCCGCCCCCCTCCTCAAATCCTCCCCTGCGCCATCTCCTCGGGCTTGAGCTCAACGATCGCATCGAGCGCAGCCTTTACATCCATCGCGTACTTCGCCACGCGTTTTTGTTCCTCGGTTTGCGGCACGAACGCCGGCACAGGGATCGGTGTGCCGTTCTCGTCCACGGCGACGAACACGACGAGACAGTCGGTCGTCAAGCGCAACTGTCCGCTCTTCGGATCGCCCGCATGTACGGTCACATGAATATGCATGCTCGTGCGGCCCGTTGCGACCACGCGAGCGCGCAACTCCACGAGGTTGCCCACGAGAATGGGCCGCCGAAAGCGAATATTGCCGACGCTGACCGTCACGCAGTAGCGACCCGACCATACCGCCGCGCAGGCATAAGCCGTTTCGTCGATCCACTTCATCAACGCACCGCCATGCACCTTCCCGCCGAAGTTGACTGAAGTCGGCTCGGCAAGAAAGCGGAAAGTGGTCTCCGAACGGTCCAAGGGGGTCGAGGGCGTGCTCATCGTGGCTCCGGTGGCGCGCGTTCGCGCGGCGAGGAAATTAAAGGAGCCGATTATACGGGTGCAATATAGGCGGCGCGCGGCCTCGATTACCCTGCGTTCAGCGAAGCGAACCGGTCCCGATAGTCGAGCGGCGGCACGCCGAAACGCCGGAGGAATGCACGCCGCAGATTCTGCTCCGACCCGAACCCGCACTCCAGCGCGATCCGCTTGATGGGACGTCCCGATTGCGCGAGCGCATGAGAAGCCGCCTCGAGCCGCAGCGCCTCGACCGTCTTCGCCGGCGTGCGTCCGACCGCGTCGACGTAGCGCCGCGCGAACGTACGCGGCGACATGCGCACGTGCTCCGCCAAGCGCTCGATCGAGAGATCGCCGTGCAGATTCCCCGCCATCCAAGCGTGCAGCGCGTCGAATTCGGGGCTCGCGCAATGTTGCGCATCGAGCGCCGCGCTAAATTGCGATTGCCCGCCCGGGCGCTTCATGAACACCACGAGCCGGCGCGCCGCCTGCATCGCAACCGTATGACCGAAGTCTTCTTCGATCAGGGCGAGCGCGAGATCGATGCCGGCCGTCACGCCCGCCGAGGTCCATACCACCCGCCCGCCGCGCGCATCTCGAATGAAGATCGGATCGGCATCCACCTGCACTTGCGGGAAGCAACGAGCCAGTTCGTCCGCGCTGCGCCAATGCGTCGTGGCGCGGCGGCCGTCGAGCAGGCCGGCCGCAGCCAAATAGAATGCGCCGACGCAAACCGAGCAAATTCGGCGGACGCGCGGCGCCGAGCGTGCGAGCCAGTCGACGAGCTTCGCATCGAGCACCATGCGATCGGCCACGAACGTGCCGGCGACGATGACCGTATCGATCGGCTCGTCGTCCAGCGCGTCCAACCGCTCGACGACGACCGGCAAGCCAACGTGCGTGCACAACGTCCCGCCCTCTATCGAAGCCACGCGCGTACGGTAAGCGACGGTCTCTTCGTTGGCGCCGCCGCGCGACCGGCGCAACTCGAGTTCGGCCCGCCAAAACGCCTCCAGCGGGCCGCAAGCGTCGAGCAGCACGAGATGCGGAGCCACGGCGAATACGATCTGCCGAACCGGTGACGATGATGGCGATTCGGTCGCGAGTGCGGGCATATTCAATTAGGATTCCTTATTGATCGGTAGCGGTGAAACTCGACTCACGACGCCCCCGCGGCGGCACGCGCATCGACGCGCGCACGCGACCATGCATAGACGAGCGTCGCGCAGGCGGCGAGCGCGAGCGCAGGAAAAATCGCCGCGTTGACGACCGCCCAGCCGAAGCGGGCAAGCAATTGGCCCGCAGTCAACGAAGCGAGCGCCGTGCAGGCGAACGTCGTGAATTCGCTCGTCGCTTGCGTCTTCGCGCGCTCGTTCGCACGATAAGCCTGCGACAGCAGCGTCGTTCCGCCGACGAACATGAAGTTCCAGCCGACGCCAAGGCATGCGAGCGCCACATAAAAATGCGGCAAATCGGTAGCGGCGAGCGCGATGACGCCGCACGCGGCCGACAACGCGATGCCGGCGCCGATGACGCGCAATACGCCGAAGCGCGCGATCAAACGTGCGGCGAAGAACGAAGGCGCGAACATGCCGACTAAATGCCACTGGATGATGCGCGCGCCGTCCCCGATCGTATGGCCGCATGCAACCGCGGCGATAGGCGTGGCCGTCATCACGAACATCATCACCATGTAGCCGACCGCGTTGTTCGCGAGCGCGGCCATGAAAATCGGCTGTGTCACGATTTGCGCGAGCGGACGAGCACGCCCCTCGTCCGCCTGCGCCGGGGCCTGCGACACCGCTGCAGGCGCGGCATTGCGATAGCCGACGAGCACGAGCGCCATCGATGCGAGCCCAAGCAGCGTCACGAGCGCATACGAGCCCGCGAAGGTCACCGGTGCGAGCCAGTCGCGGCTCCAAGCGGCGAGCGCCGGGCCGAGCACGGCGGCGACCACGCCCCCCGTCAGCACCGTCGAAATGGCGCGGCTCTTGGACTGCGCATCGACCGCATCGGCGGCGGCCAACCGGTAATACTGCGCGAACGCTTGGAACACGCCGACCGTCGCTGTCCCGCAGCAAAACAGCCAGAAGCTATGAGCGAAGATCGCATGGACGGAAAGGGCGCCCCCCGCCGCCCCCACGGCGGCGCCGAGCGCGAAGCCCGCGCGGCGCCCGATACGCGCCATGAGAAACGACGCGAAGATCGTCGTGAGCGCCGCCGCCACGGTGATCAAAGAGAACGGCAGCGTCGCAAACGCCTTGTCTTCGGCGAGGGTATAGCCAACGAGCCCGGTCAGCGTCAGATCGATCGAAACGGAGGACGTGTAGAGCGCCTGACAGAGCGCCAGCACGCGCGCGTTACGACGGCCGGCGCGCTCGAGCGCAGGGAGTTCGGACAAGGAAGCATGCATCGGGGACCTTTTGACGAGTGAGAAGGACAACCCCTATCCTCACCCGGCCTCGAATGGCAGGAATGACAATGATGCATCAAATCCTGCCATCGATACTCGCGGCCACGCCCCTGCAGCGCATGCCAGCTACTTGCGGAACGTGATGCCTTGGTCGATGGTCCCGTACATCGTGATGCTGCTGCCGTCGTTCGTACGCGGCGTCGGCGTGCCGTGCTGCGCGCAGCCGACACAGATCCATGCGGCCAAGACGGCCGCCATCCACGCTTTCATTCCCTCGCCCTCTGCATAACCGCGGACTTTCATTCTAGCCTGCCGAACGCCGGCGGCCACCGAGCACATTCCACGTTTCACGAAACGCTGAAGCATCGAATCGATACAGCGATTACAGTAGGAACCGTATTGCCATATCGCCGAAATGGACGCCAAAGGAACCCCCATGACCGCCTTGCTTTCCGATGCCGAGCGCGACGTCGCCCATTTCCCGGGACTGTCGCGAATCGGTGCACTGCTGGCCGACCCTGGGCGCGCCGCCATGCTTTGGTCGCTGATGGACGGCTGCGCCCGGCCGGCGGGTGAATTGACGCTGATCGCGGGATTGTCTCCTTCGGCCGCGAGCGGTCATCTCGCGAAACTCGCCGAAGGCGGGCTGCTGACGCTCGAAGTGCGCGGACGCCACCGCTACTACCGTATCGCGACGCCGGAGATCGCAACCGCCATCGAGGCGCTGGCCCACCTCGCGCAAGCCAGCTTGCCAGCGCGCCCGACACCCGTGGCCGCGCGCACGGTGCCCGTGGAAATGCGTTATGCGCGCACGTGCTACGACCATATGGCCGGCGAATTGGCCGTGCGCGTCTTCGATCGTCTGCTCGCGCGCGGCTGGCTCGTCGACGAGGGCGGCAGCGTCGAAGCGACCGCCGCCGGTGCGGCGGAACTCTCGCGCTGGGGCATCGACGTGGGTGCGCAGCGGTCGCGCAAGCGGCGCTTCGCCTGCACCTGCCTGGATTGGAGCGAGCGCCGCGCGCATTTGGGCGGCGCGCTCGGCGCCGCGCTGCTCGATCATTGGACGCAGCACCGCTGGGTCGAACACGCCGAAAAGCCGCGCGTGCTGCGCATCACACCTGCAGGACGGCAGCAGTTCGACGCGCTGCTTTCGACGTAAGAAAGGGCGACGACCCGCGGCCGGCGGTGCGCCGGATATTTTTCGTTACAGCCCGGAACGCACGGCTACAAAACGGAGCGCCTTGAAACACGCGGTGGGGCTACAGTGCTCTCACGGACCGGCGTCCGATCCGGCACCGAAACGAGTTTCCCATGACCACCGCCGCCACCTCTGCTCTCGTGACCTTCCGGCGTATGACCGGCTTTGCCTTGATCGGTATCGCGCCGCTGATGCTTGCCGCGCAAGCCGCCTTCGCGCAATCCGTGCCGTCTTACCAGGACGCCGCACCCGTTGCGCAGTCGGCCGATCCGCCCGGACGGGTCGCACGGCTGAACTATACGGCCGGGACTGTCACGACCGAACCGGCCGGTCAAAACGATTGGTCCTATGCATCGATCAATCGTCCGTTGACGACGGGCGATCGACTTTGGAACGATGCGAACGCACGCTCGGAAATCCACATCGGGTCGACCGCCGTGCGGCTCGGATCGTCGACGAGTCTCGACGTGATGAATCTCGACGATACGAATGCGCAACTCAAAGTCGCCCAGGGCACGCTGTCGACGCGCGTGCGCTCGGTTCCGAGCGGCTCGACGTACGAGATCGATACGCCCAACGTGGCGCTCGGCGTGACCCAGCCCGGCGACTACCGCGTCGATGTCGCGCCGGACGGCAGCACGACGACGGTGACGGTGCGCGACGGCGCCCTGACGGCCTACGGCGAGAACGGCCAGGTGCCGGTCGAGCGCGGCCAGCAGATCACGTTCACGGGGACGAACCTGCAGGAAGCATCGATTACGCCGGCGCCGGCGCCCGACCCGTTCGACCAATGGGCCGCCAACCGCGATGCCGCGGAGGACCGCTCGGTGTCGGCGCGTTACGTCTCGCGCGATATCCCCGGATACGAAGATCTCGATGCGAACGGCACGTGGCGCGACGACCCGCAATACGGCGCCATCTGGGTTCCGAATCAAGAGCCCGCGGGCTGGGCGCCTTATCGCGATGGCCACTGGGCGTGGATCGCTCCTTGGGGCTGGACTTGGATCGACGATGCGCCTTGGGGCTTTGCGCCCTATCACTACGGCCGCTGGGCTTACGTCCGCTCGTCGTGGTGCTGGGTGCCGGGGCCGCTAGTCGCCAGCGCCCCACCCGTCTACGCGCCGGCGCTCGTGGCGTTCGTCGGCGGCGGACAAGGCTGGAGCCTCACGTTGACGATAGGCGGCGCGCCGACGCCGGGGCTCGCCTGGTTCCCGCTCGGCCCGGGCGAGGTCTGGCACCCAGGATGGGGCGGATGGAGCCCGCGCTACTACCAGCGCGTGAACCAGACGGTCATCGTCAATCGCAACGTCGATATGACGAACATTCACAACACGTACATCAACTATCGGGCGCCGGGTGCCGTCACGGCGGTGCCCGCAACGGCGTTCGTGCACGGCAAAGCCGTGGCGCACTTCGCTCAACACGTCGATCCGCGGCAGTGGGGCAACAAAGTCAAAGTCCGGATCGATCCCGGTGCGGCACGCGTTGCGCCCGTGCGCGACAGCCGCGCGTCGGGTTTGAGGGCGGCAACCTATCACCCGCCCGGGACACTCTCATCGCGGCCGGTAGTGGCAACGCGAGCGCCGGCGATGCCACCGGCCTACCGCGACCGATTGGCGCAACACCTGGCTCAGGCAGGCGGCGCCGTGCCCGGTGCGGGACGGCCCGCGGTCCGGCCCGTCGCGCCGGCGCCATTTGCCGGCCCCCATACCCGCGGCGTGCGAGGCGGCCCGCAGGCCATGCAGCACGACGTGCGCGTGGTCGGCACGCACACGCCCGTGATCGCGCCGATGCACGGCCCCGCGAACGCCGGACAGCACCCCGGCGAGGCAAGCCCGCGCGGCGGACAGCCGAGGACCGAGACGGCTGCGGGCCAGTTAGCGCCGCGTCAGCCCGGGTTCGCGCAGCCTCGAAACGCACCGCAAGCGCCCGCCGCCATGCAGCGGACACAGCCGAACAACGGCGTGCCGCAGCCCCCGGAAATCGGCAATCGAACGGGACAGCGCGCCGAGGCGGGCACACGACCTACCCCCGCGTGGACACAGCCGCATGCGCCAGTGATGCAGCAACGCATGCCCATGAACGAGTCGCGCGCGACAGCGGGCCGCGCACCCGGACAACCCGCACCGATGCAGCATGGCGAACCGCCGCGCATGCCGCAGTCCCACCCGAGGCAACCGCAACCGGCGGTCGCCGGACCTTCCGTACGGGAACAGGGCGCCGAAGTCGCGCCTCGCGTCGAGCAGCCGCGGCCTCAATCGCAACCGCAGACCCGCGTCGAACAGCCCCGCGCCCAGCCGCGAGCGCAACCTCGCTTGGAGCAACCGCGGCCGCAGCCTCAACCGCAGCCGCGCTTCGAGCAACCGCGGCCGCAACCGCAACCCCAGCCGCACTTCGAGCAACCGCGGCCGCAGCCACAACCCCAGCCTCGCTTCGAGCAACCGCGGCCGCAGCCTCAACCGCAGCCGCACTTCGCGCAACCACGGCCGCAGCCACAACCCCAGCCGCACTTCGAGCAACCGCACCCGCAACCTGCTCCGCAGCAGCATCCCCCACAGCACGGCGGGGGGTCGTCGCAACCGGCCCCGGAGCACCGTCACGGCTGACGTCCGAACGGCGTACCCGCGACAGAAACGAAATAGCCTGATCGGCGCGAGCCGAATCAGGCTATTTCGTCATGCCCGACATGCTTCTGAAACCCGAGCTCGCGCCCGGCGACGCATCGAAGCGATGGCGGAATCGGCTACACGGCCATCGGCGCGGTCAGCGGCTCGTGATGCCGGTAGCCGACGAGCGAGAAGTCCCCCGGCTCCACTTGCTCGAGCCATTCCGGGGCGTAGACGCCGGTCTGCGCATAGGCCGGCACACGATCGGAGATCACGAGGCGCGGGCTTTCATACGGTTCGCGCTCGAGTTGGCGATTGAGCATATCGAGTTGGTTCTCATAGATATGCGCATCGCCGATGAAGTACGTGAACCAGCGCGGCGTATACCCCGTCAATCGCCCGACGAGGGAAAGCAGCGCCGCGCCCTCGGCCAGATTGAACGGTGTCCCGAGCCCCACATCGTTGCTGCGGATATAGAGGCACAACGAGATTTCGCGCTGCGCGACGTTCGGCAGGAACTGATACAGCAAATGGCAAGCGGGCAATGCAATCTGATCGAGTAAGGCGGGATTCCACCCGTGGAAAAGGATGCGGCGATCGCCCGGGTTGCTCATGATCGTATCGAGGCACTGCCGCAGTTGATCGATCGCTTTGTAGAGCAACACCTTGCTCACGCCGTCTTCCTCGAACTGCGTCACGACGCGGTAGCCGCGCTCGGTCGCATCGGCCAAGCGCGCGACCTGCGAAGCCTCGATCACCTTGTATCCCGGCCACTTGCGCCATTGCACGCCATAGACGTCGCCGAGATCGTCCATGCCTTCACGGTAGGGATTGGCGAGCCACTGAGCATTCTCGTTCGCGTTCGCATCCCAGACCTTGCAACCGAGCGCACGAAAATCGGCGGCGCTGCGCGACGCGCGCAGAAATCCGATCATCTCGCCGATGGCCGACTTGAACGCGAGTTTCTTCGTCGTCACGGCCGGAAAGCCTTTCTGCAAGTCGAAGCGCAACATCGCGCCGGGCATGGTGATCGTGCGAATGCCGGTGCGGTTTTCCTGCCAACTGCCCGTATCGAGAATGGTGCGGACGAGGTCGAGGTACTGTTTCATGCGCGGGAATCCTTCGGCTCAAGCGCGCGGTCCCAGGCTCGGGCACCGCGCAAACCTCGATTTTATCAAGCGGCAGGATCTTCGGCCGGACAGCGACCTCGCCCCACGTTCGACCGCGAGGCAATTCACGCACAGGCCGATTCAACTCGTCATTCGGTGCTCGCTCGGCTCGACGTGGACATGTCGCATGCCGTGAGCGCTGAGCAGCCGATAGAGCGTCACGCGCGAGATTCCCAATTCCTGCGCGGCATCGCCGAGACGCCCGCGGTGGCGCAGCAACGCCAACTCGATCGCCTGCCGCTCGGCGGCCTCACGCGCCTGCGCGAGGGAGATGGGCGCGATTTCGACGTAGTCGGCCAACTCGAGATCGTGCGCCGTGATGTGCCGGCCCTCCGACATGACGATCGCGCGCCGAACGCGGTTGATGAGTTCGCGCACGTTGCCGGGCCAAGCATAGTTGTGAAGCGCGGCGATCGCGTCCGCGGAAAAGCCGCGCAACCGGCGCGCGCCGTCCTTGCGAAAGCGCTCGAGCATGTGGCGCGCGAGCAATTCGATATCCTTGCCGCGCGCGCGCAGCGGCGGCTCGTCGATCTGCAGCACGCACAACCGATGGTAGAGATCGGCGCGAAAGCGCCCTTCCTCCATGGCGCGCTGCATGTCGACGTGCGTCGCGGAAATCACGCGCACGTCCACCGCAACCGACTCCTGCCCGCCCAGACGCTCGATCCGCCCCTCTTGCAAGAACCTGAGCAAGCTCGCCTGACTCTCGAGCGGAAGATCGCCGATTTCGTCGAGAAACAACGTGCCGCCGTCAGCCGCTTCGATTCGGCCGATCTTGCGTTGACTCGCGCCCGTGAACGCCCCGCGCTCGTAGCCGAATAGCTCGGACTGCAGCAAATGCGGCGGAATCGCGCCGCAATTGATCGCGACGAACGGCGCCTCGCGACGCGTCGAGCGCTCGTGAATCGCAACGGCCGTGAGTTCCTTGCCCGTGCCCGACTCGCCCGATACGAACACGGGCGCATCGGTCATCGCCACCTTGCGGATCGAACGAAACAGCACGCGCATGGCATCGCATGAGCCGACCATTGCGCCCTCGCCCGCACGCGTCGGCAGCGCCGGCCCCTCCTCCTCGTCGGCCGCGCCGAGCACGACCATGCCGTACGCATGCCCGACCGAATCGACGATGCGCGGCGCCTCATACGGCATGGTGATGTAGTCGTAGCAGTAGTCGCGCACGAGCCGGCGCAGGGCGCTCTGCTGCAACTGGCCCGGAGCCGTTGCGGCGACCCAACCGACATTGGGCATCGTCAGGCAAGGCTCGAGTGCAGCGATTTCCTGTGAATCGAATTGACTCGACAGATCGAGCAACCCACCGGCCGCCGCATCGCTTCTGAGCGCCCGGCGGGCATCGCGCGCGCTCGCGGCGACTTCGACATGCCAGCCGCGTGCGTTGAATTGCGCGCTCAATTGCGAATTCGCGTCGCGAGTAACGTAAATCAATTGTCGACTTGCGGGTTCCATTGTTCAGACCTCTTCTTGACGAACATGAAGCAAGACGCCATATGCAACGACGGATGGGCGCACACCTACCCAGCTTCCGCAACGCTCGAAAGCTCCCGCTGACAGTCCTAGGGCTCAACCCAGCCGATACACCCGCAAACGCATTATTAATAGCAAATGTCGCCTAATCGGCGATTTTGATGAAGTGAAACCGTTCACACAGCTTACTATACGACCCGACCGCAAAGCAGCTTTCTTTGCCGTAAGAATTGAAACAGCCGTCGGACAACCAAGCGCTGCGCGGCTTTGCGCCGATGTTGCACCGCAATTTTAATTAACCGTGCGTGGCGGTTTCGCGACATCGCATTCATCGGGGGAATGAGACCACGGGCCCGTTTTCCGGCGTGAGGTTTCAGCGCTGAAACGGTTTCGGGCTTTGCGAGGGCATGCGCGCGCTCTATTTCGGCTCGAGCTCAAACGCAGCAACGCTTTCGCGCTCATGGCACGGCTTTCGCCTTACTCCGCGCACAACGGAGACACGCCATGCCACTCGTCCAACGCATTTTCTTTTGCTCACGCGCGGTCGCCGTCGCACTCGCTGCGTCGCTCGCGGCGCTCGCCGCGCCCTGCCAGGCGCACGGCAATGCGCTGCCCGATGCGATCGGCGAAGCGGCGTTCGCTGTCGCTAGCGCATCGAGTGCGTCGCCGACCCCGCATGCGTCGACCGCGTCGGGCATGGCCGTCGATCCGCGCTTCGTGATCGGCTGGTACGTAGCGCACATGACGCAGGCGCAAGCACTAGAAGCGAGGGCAAGCGCAACCGTCATGGACAGTGTGGCCCTCGCCGACGCCACGGTGGTCGACGACCACGCGCTTGCGCATCAACGCGGCACCGGCCCGGGCCTCATGACGGTGGCCACACCCATCTTGCACGGCGCGCATTCGGTGACGCTCTGGGACGAAATCGCGCCGCCCGCTCCCGTGCCCGTTCCGGCCGACGCCGCTCAGGTGGCGCAGAGCAATGCCGTCAGCTACTTCCGCAAGTAACGCAACCGTCGATGCTCGATCGCCTCGGAGACACGTTCATGATCCCTATCGCCCTCGCCTCGAAGCGGCGCCTCGCGCAAGCAGCGCTGCTCTCGAGCGTCAGCGTCTCGTTCGCCGCCGTCGCGCCGGCCGTGCTGGCGCAAAGCAGCGGCAATCCGGGCGACATCATCGTCGAACGCAACGTGATGCCGCGCGATGCCTTCAGGGCCATCCCCCGGAGCGAGAATCCGGTCGCGGTACGGGCAACGACATTTCCGGCGCCTGCGTTCGATTCGACCGTCGGTACGCTCGTCTCGGATGCCGACCTCACGCAAGCCCACGGCTCGCGCGGCGTCGCGAGCAACGGGCCGAGCGGCGCAACGGCCAGCCTGCAAGTGCTCACGAAGCTCCTGGGCGGCTCCGCGACAGGCAGTAACGTCGCCATGGGCCCGGGCGGCGTCGCGCCGTCGACGACAGGGATCGGCGGCACGGTCTCGCTCTCCGTCACGGGAGCGCTCGCGCCGCTCAGCGCGGGCCTCGCCGGTCTTGGGGGGCTGAAATGAACGCACGCCGCTTCCCTCGCGGCTCGCGTGCGGCCGCCGCAACGGCCACGGCCGCTCACGCGATCGCCGCGCTAGCCGCATGCTGCGCCGCCCTCGCCGCGCCGCTCGCTATCGCGCAATCGCCCGCAACGCCCATCGTCACCGGTGAGGCGACGGTATCGGCCGGTGCGCTAGCCGGCGCCACCGGCGTCCTGAGCGTGAACGAGGCCGCTGGCCTGAACAACGCTCAGAGCAATCAAGCGGCGATCGTGCAAGCCGCAAACGGCATCGCCGGTGTCGCCTCCTCGCAAAGCGCGCGTGCTCGCGCACTCGTGCCGAGCGCCCGGGCGAGCATCGAAAGCGGTGCTCTATCGAACGTGTCCGGCGCGGCGATGGTGAATCAAGCGGCGGGCGCAGCCAATCTCCAACGCAACGGCATCGTGATCGGCGCCGCGGCGATAGGAGTCGAGAGCGTCTCGGACAGCGTGCTGTCCGCGGCCTCTCCCAAGCAAGGACGTGTGGATGCATCGGCGATGGCTCAGGGCGAGCGCGCGGTGCACATCGGCAACGATGTGCTCAAGAACGCAAGCGGCATCGCGCAAATCAACCAGACGGCCGGCGCCGGTAACACCACGGCGAATAGTTTCGTGCTCCGTCCCCCGGCGGGCACTTTTTTCTAACGCAGCACCCTTTCCCAATCGGAGCGTCATCATGAAGCGCACACTCATCGCGGCAGCAGTGCTGGCAGCAGCGTCGGGCACGGCATTCGCACACGGACACGAATTCAAGGACCCGTTCATCTTCAATGCGACAGCCGTCAGCGAGAACGTCGGCATCGACGGCTTCGTCCGGCTCTTCGGCTGCGTCACGGTGTCGAGTTCGGTCGGCGCCGTCGTCAACAACAATCAAGCCGTCTGGGCGAGCGCCACGCTCGATCCGACCGCGCAAAGCTATTCGATGGGACAGATAACCACGTCCTTCGACAACAGCTATCACTCGGTAGCGGGCGGCGGCTTCCACATCAGCTCGAGCAGGAGCAGCGAATCGGGCGCGGCGAGCTTCGCGCAAGGGTTCCAAGAGTCGTCGGCCTATGCCTACCGGCACCAGAGCAGCTCGATCTCGGGCGGCGGATATGAGTACAGCGATCGGCACGCAAGCAGCTCGAGCAGCGATTCGCATCACTGGCAAGACGCGTCGCTGACGGTGACGGCAAGCGGCTCCGCCAACCTTGGCTACAGCTACGCCTCCGATCACGACCGCCACCACGACGACGCCCATGGCTACGGCCGCGTAAGCGTCAGCGGCAACTTGGGCTTGAACGCCTATGAAGCCAGCGGCTCCGACACGTCGAGCTCATCGAACAGCACGAGCGCGAACAGCGGATCGGGCCAAGGCGCAGCCTGGAAGTTCCACG
The DNA here is from genome assembly GCA_036384755.1 of Trinickia sp. Taxonomy (GTDB): domain Bacteria; phylum Pseudomonadota; class Gammaproteobacteria; order Burkholderiales; family Burkholderiaceae; genus Trinickia. The sequence goes on from DASVLS010000004.1 coordinate 114,117, forward strand.
CCGATCAAGGATCGGGCGGCCAAGCATTTGCCGAGCAGTCCTCGGGCAGCGTGAAATGGAGCAAATCGCACGAGAAGAGCAACTCGGCGGCGTGGGCGTTCGCCGATACGGTCGACTCGAAGAACGTCTCGGTAACGGGTTCGGTGACGCAGTACATCGACACGCAAGCACCGGGCAACCTGACGGCCACGACCGGGTCGGGCGCCGGCAGCGGATCCGCGGGCAACATCGGCATCAATATCGCCGAAGGGGTAGACAATGCCCAGAGCAACGACGCGTCGCTCGCCTCCGTCGATACCGGCAATGTGTTCGGCAACGCACAGATCTTCAGCACGCAAGCCTCCGGCGGAAGAGCGACGATCAACAACTTCATGCTGAACGCTTCGCTCGGCGACAACTCGCTGTCCAACGTCTCGGGTAATGTCGGCGTAAACGTCGCCGCAGGCGTGGCCAACGTGCAGAACAACAGCCTCGCCGCGTCGACGACGAACCTCAAAGACGGCGCGATTCCGCTCGCCGTCGCGATGGTCGCCACCGACGACAACAGCCAACAAGCCCGGCTCGAGTTCCGAGGCTCGATCAGCGGCACAGCCATGATCGGCGCGGGCGCGCTGCAAAACTCGACGGGCAACATCGGCGTGAACATCGCCGGCGGCGCCGGGAACTTGCAGCACAACGGCCTGGCCATCGCCGCGACGAACATCAGCGGCCATTAAGCGGCGCCGCCGACGGCTAGCCGGCTGCAATGGTCCGTTAGCCGTCGATTCGAGCGCCTCCGCATACCGGCCGGACGTTGCGGCCGGTATGCACCTCACGAGGAATAGCAGCATGTCACGACATGCCCGCTTCGCGGTATGGCGGCAGATCGCCGCGCTCGTATGCGCCGCGATATGTGCGCCAAGCAACGCGCAGTCGACCATCGATACGTCTAACCTTCTTGGCGTGCCACTCACCAAGACGGTCCGCTCCATGCGAGACATTCGGTACAGCCATATCGTCGGTCAGCGCTACGACTACAGTTGCGGCTCGGCCGCGCTTGCGACGCTGCTCAAGTACGGCTACGGCATCGATATCGCCGAGCCCGAATTGATTCGCCGCATGATGGCTTTCTCGAGCCCCGAGGTCGTCGTCAAGAACGGCTTCTCGATGCTCGACATGAAGCATTTCGTCGAAACCATCGGCCTGCGCGGGCGCGGCTTTCGCGTGAACCTCGATGCGCTCTATCACCTGAGAATCCCCGTGCTCGTGCTGCTCGACATCGGCGGCTACGAGCACTTCGTCATCGTCAAGCATGCGGAACACGGCCGCGTATTCGTCGCGGACCCCGCACTCGGCAATCGCATCATGCTCGACGAGGACTTCGTCGCGAGCTGGAACGGCCTCGTGTTCGCAGTCCTCGGCAAGCCATTTCGGGAGGATTCCCCGCTGTTGCAGGACAACGTGTCGCTGGCGTTGCAACTGCGCGAGCGTGCGCTCGCCGCGAGCACCGCGACGACCCCCTTCGTGGATTACGGATTGTCTAGGGCAGACTGGTTCTGAACCGCCATGAGGCACCTACTTTTCTCACCCCTTCCCCTCGCGCTCGCACTGGCGGTCTGCGAACTCGGGAGCAGCGCACACGCCGCCGAGCTGCTGGCCGCGACGCCCGAGTTCCTATCCGCCTCGCGCGACATTCGCTGGCAAGCCGTCGGCGACGACGTGCTCTCGCATCAAACGGGTAAAGGCGCCGGCGGCACGATGGTGTCCGGCCTCGTGCTCGAGCTGCTGTCGCAATGGCAAATGCCGAACGGCGCGTCGGCGAGCGCACACGGCACACTCACCGTCACGACGCACATCGACAACTCGCTTTCCACACAGGTGACGACCTCGGCGCAGGCGAGCGACGGCGGCCTGCACGGCAACGGCAAGGCGAATGGTCTCGGCAACGCTGGATATGGCAACGCCGTAACGCCGGGCATCGCTTCGGCCGGAAACGGAAGCGGCAACGGCGCAAGCGCGGCAACCGGCGCGACAGGAACGATGAGCGCCGCGGCCGGGACAGGCGCCAATCCTCAAGCGAGCGCGACCGGCGGGCAAAACGTATCGGTGAACGGCGTCTCGCAGATCACGCAAGTCGCCGGCAACGGCAACTCGGGCATGAACTCGACGGTGATCGACTTCAACGGCTCAAGTGCTTCGAGCGCTTCGACGCTCGCCGGCAACGCTGCGCCGAATCCGGTGCAAGGCACGGGCGCGGACTCGAGTTCGATCGCCATCGGCGGCGCCGGTACGAGCCGTCCGGCCGCCACCGCGACGAGCGCGTCGGGCAACGTCAAGGCCGGTATTTCGTTCGCGAACGGCGGCGTTTCGGTCACGCTGCAGACGCCGGCCGGCGTCGCGACGCAAACGATCTCGCCGTCCATCGCTCAACGCGGCGGCTCGATCGCGCAACTGCTGCAAATCGCGGGCAATGGGCAGGCCGTGGTCAATCAACTGAAACTGAGCGTGCAGACACTGCCGATGTCGAGCGCGTTGATGAGGCAACTCGGCGTGCTCCAGGCATTGCAGAACGCCGCGCTGGGCAGGCGTTAAAGCGTGGCCGCCGCCAGGCCAAGGCGGCTCGACGAGATCGAGAGGGACCAAGGAAGAACGCAGCGAATCGACCAAGTAGCGAGCGTGGAGGGCGACGAGAGAGCCGGGCGCTGTCCACACAAATGCAAGACCGGGGGAAATAACAATGTCCAAGATGTCATCGAGGCTTGCGCTCAGCGCGCGACGCGCCTGCCGCATGAAACTCGCGGCGATACCGGCCGCGCTGCTGGCCGTGTGGATGCCGCAAAGCGCCTCGGCACAGGCCCTATCCGGCCAGTCGGTCGAACAGCGGCTCACGACGCTGATGCGCGTCGTCGACGAGCAGCAACGCCAAATCCAATCGCTCGAAGCGCAAGTCACGCGTCTTGCCATGGCGCAGCGGGGCCGAGGTCTGACGGGCAGCGCGGACGGTGAAGCGGCCGCCGCGCCCGCGGGCGCCGATGGGCTGCCCGTCCCGCTGCCGCCGCTCGCGCAAGTGAATCCGGGGTCGACGGGACCGACGAGCGGCGCATCCACGGCCACCGGCGTACCGACCACATCGACACTGCCCGAGCCTGCGGGGGGCGTGGAAGGCGGCGCGATCGGCACCACGCAAAAGGCCGCTCAGCCGGTGCGCACGGAAGCGGAAAACGCCGTAGTCCAGCGCGAACATGCGCCGCTGTTCGATCGCAAGCTGACGCTCGATTGGGGTATCAGCGACACCTACTACGACCGCCGGCAACTTCAGCTCTCGGGATTTCTCGCGCTCGACGCGATCTTCCTCGGCAACATCAATCTGGGCCAAACGAAGTCCCATCAAGTGATGGCCGACCTCGACGCGCGTTACGGCCTCACCGATCGAATCAGCTTCGACGTCGACGTGCCCTACGTCTATCGCCACAGCAATTTCATCGTCGGCGGCGCAGGCGGCGCGGCCAGCGCACTGTCGGACGCATCGGGCAGCTCGAGCGCCATCGGCGACGTCAACTTCGGCATCTACTACCAGTTGCTCAAGGAAAGCGGGAACTGGCCCGACGTCGTCGGCAGCCTACGCATCAAAGCGCCGACGGGCACGTCCCCGTTCGGCATCAAGCTCGTGCAGGTCGACCCGAACAATACGAGCCTCGTCGCGCCGACCAAGCTCCCGACGGGGACCGGCTTCTGGAACGTCACAGCGGGCCTGTCGGTGCTCAAGACCTACGACCCCGTCGTGCTGTTCGGCAGCTTGTCGTACACGTACAACCTCGCGCGCTCGTTCTCGGACGTCTCTTCCGTCGAAGGCCAATCGACGCCCGCGAAGGTGAAGCTCGGCGACATCATTCAATGGGGCGCCGGCGTCGCCCTCGCTTTCTCCGAGAAAGACTCGGCGAGCGTCTCCTACACCATGGCGATCGAACCCGAGAGCAAGACGCAGGCGCCCGGCCAAGGCTGGCAGAAAGTGGCCGGCAGCGAAACAGTTGCCGCCGCCGTGAATTTCGGCTTGAACCACGTGGTGAACAAGCACTTGACGATCAACGGTTCGGTCTCGATCGGGCTCACGCCCGACGCTCCGAACTTCGTCGTCGGCGTGCGGTTCCCGTACACCTTCTGATGCTCGACCATACGGGGGTACCGTGCGCGATACATCTCATCTGACATCCATCGGCCCGCTCGCGGCCAATGGCACGGCCATGTCGGTCGCGCACGGCAACCGCGACGGCGAGCGCGAACGCGAAAACGACGCGCGCATGCTGATCTATTTGTCGCGTGCCCCGGAAGACGGCCTCGTGGCGCATCTGAAGACGCGGGGCTGGAACGTCTCGATCGCGCGCACGAGCACCGATTGCGCGCGCGTGCTGCGGCCCGACGTCCCCTACGCGGGCATCCTCGATTTGTCGCGCTTCAGCGCGCGCGAACTCGGCGCACTCGAGGCGAGCTTGCGCCAGCCGCTCGTCGGCTGGGTCGCGCTCGCGAGCCCCGACCGGCTCGACGATCCCGACGTCCGCCGTTTGATTCGCAGCTATTGCTTCGATTACGTGAAGCAACCTGTCACCTCGCAGGCGATCGACTACCTGCTCGGCCATGCGTTCGGCATGGTGTCGCTGACCGACCTCGACCTGGCCGCCGGTATGGCGAGCGCGGGCGACGATGAAATGGTGGGCACCTGCGAATCGATGCAACTGCTGTTCCGCACGATCCGCAAGATCGCCAACACCGATGCGTCAGTCTTCATCGCCGGCGAATCGGGCACCGGCAAGGAACTCACGGCAGTTGCCATCCACGAGCGCTCGCCGCGCCGCAAAGAGCCGTTCGTCGCCATCAATTGCGGCGCGATCCCGCATCACCTGCTGCAGTCGGAATTGTTCGGCTACGAACGCGGCGCGTTCACCGGCGCCAATCAACGCAAGATCGGCCGCGTCGAAGCAGCCGACGGCGGCACGCTGTTCCTCGACGAGATCGGCGACCTGCCGTTGGAAAGCCAAGCCAGCCTGCTGCGCTTCCTGCAGGAAGGCAAAATCGAACGGCTGGGCGGACGCGAATCGATTCCCGTCGACGTGCGTGTGATCTCAGCGACGCACGTCGATCTCGAAGGGGCGATGCGCGACGGCCGTTTTCGGGCGGATTTGTTTCATCGCCTGTGCGTGCTGCGCATCGACGAGCCGCCGCTTCGCGCGCGCGGCAAAGACATCGAAATCCTGGCGCATCACGTCCTGCACAAGTTCAAGACGGATAGCGCACGCAAGATTCGCGGCTTTGCGCCGTCGGCGATCGAGGCGATGCACCAATACGGTTGGCCCGGGAACGTGCGCGAGCTCATCAATCGCGTGCGGCGTGCGATCGTGATGGCCGAAGGCAAGCTCATCAGCGCCGACGATCTCGATCTCGCCCAGTTCACGGACCAAGAGACGCTGACGCTCTCGCAAGCGCGCGAAGCCGCCGAAAAGCGCGCGATCGAAGCGGCGCTGCTACGGCACCGGCATCGGCTCAACGAAGCGGCGACCGATCTCGGCATCTCGCGCGTAACGCTCTATCGGCTCATGGGGTCGCACGGACTGAGAGATCCCGCGGGATCGGACGACAAGGGCGCCGATGCGGGCGACAGCAAGACCGAAAGCGGGAGAGAGTGAATCGGAGAAGCCGAGAGGCGGAAGTTGGAGAGGCGTTGGCCGATGCGCCCGCACCGTCGCGTAGAATCGGCGATTCGACGCTTCGCCTCTTTCGTTTTTTCGCTTCATCGCCTTCGACCATGACGACACTGACCATCATCGTCGCTCGCGCCCGCAACGGCGTGATCGGCCGCGACAACCAGTTGCCTTGGCATCTGCCCGAGGACCTCGCCTTTTTCAAGCGCACGACGATGGGCGCGCCGATCATCATGGGCCGCAAAACGCACGAATCGATCGGCCGCCCATTGCCGGGCCGACGCAACATCGTGGTGACGCGCGACGCCGGGCGACGCTATGAAGGCTGCGAAATGGCGACGAGCATCGCCGAAGCGCTGACGCTCGCGGCCAAGGATGGCGCGCCCGAAGCCTTCTTGATCGGCGGCACGCAACTGTATGCGCAGGGCATCGACGCCGCAGACAAACTCGTCGTCACGGAGATCGACGCGGATATCGAGGGCGACGCGACCTTTCCCGCACCGGACCCGGCGCAATGGGAAGCGGTTTCGCGCGAGGGGCATCGAGCGGACGCCTTCGAATACGCACGCGTCGTCTACCGGCGCATCGGCCGCACGGACCGATAAGGTCTCGCAACCGCGTCGAAACCCGCATTTCGGATTTCGCATTGCCGGGGTGCGCGGGGCTTGCGCCCCGCCGCTTTATCGCGCCGCCGGCTTCATTGCCCGGCGATCGTCATGCGCTCGATCAGCACCGAGCCGGTTTGCTTCGTCCCGCGCACGATCGAGTCGGCGCCGATCGCCGCGATATGGCGGAACATCTCCTGCAACGTCCCGGCGACCGTAATCTCCTCGACGGGATATTGAATCTCGCCGTTCTCCACCCAGAAACCCGATGCGCCGCGCGAGTAATCGCCCGTCACGTAGTTGACGCCCTGCCCCATGAGCTCGGTGAGCAAAAGCCCGGTGCCGAGTTTCTCGAGCATCGCCTTGAAGTCGTCCTCGGGACGCGTCTCGCTGCTCATGAGCGTGAGGTTGTGCGAACCGCCCGCATTGCCCGTCGTCTGCATGCCGAGCTTGCGCGCCGAATACGTCGAGAGGAAGTACCCCTCGACGACGCCGTCCTTCACCACCGAGCGCTGCTTCGTGCGCACGCCTTCCTCGTCGAACGGGGCGCTGCCCATCGCGCAGGGAACGTGCGGATCTTCGACGATCTGAACGTGCGGCGAGAACACCGGCTTGCCGAGACTATCGACGAGAAACGACGTCTTGCGGTACAGCGCGCCACCGCTCGTTGCCTGTACGAACGCGCCGAGCAGTCCCGCCGCGAGCGGCGCCTCGAACAGCACCGGCACCTTGCGCGTGTCGAGCCGGCGCGCGCCTAGCCGTGCGAGCGCCCGTTCGGCGGCATAGCGGCCGACCGCTTCGGGGTCGGCCAAGGCCCGCGCATCGCGCTTGGAGGAATACCAGTCGTCGCGCTGCATGTTGCGTCCGCTACCCGCGATCGGCGCGCATGCGACGTAATGACGCGAGTACGGATAGCCCGCCAGGAAGCCGCGCGTCGTCGCAAGGACGAACTGCGAGTGCTGAGCCGACACGCTCGCCCCTTCCGAATTGCGGATCATCGGATCGGTCGCGAACGCGGCATCCTCGGCGCGCCGCGCGATGTCGACCGCTTCCTCGGCCGACAACTGCCAGGGGTGGTAGAGATCGAGATCGCGCGGGTTCGTTTCGAGCAGTTCGGCTTCCGCCAACCCGGCGCAATCGTCTTCGGCGGTAAACCGCGCGATGTTGTAGGCCGCGGCCACGGTGTCGCGCAACGCTTCCTTCGAGAAATCGGAGGTACTCGCATTGCCGCGCTTCGCACCGATGAAGACGGTCACGCCGACCATCTTGTCGCGATTGTGCTCGATCGTCTCGACTTCGCCTCGGCGCACCGAGACCGACAAGCCGTCGCCTTCCGAGATTTCGGTGGCCGCGTCGGTGGCGCCCAGCGATTTCGCGTGCTTGAGAATGTCCGACGCGATTTCCTTCAATTCGTCTTGGGTATGCGGGAAAAAGCGTTGTGGGGTGTCCGTATCCGCTGCCATCGTGATTGCCGTCCGGTAGAAAGCTGTCTGTTGAGCACGGCTCGGGCCGAAGCCGGCCGACGCGGCGCGCGGCGCATGCCCGATCGTTCGCATCCCGCGATCATAGCAAGGGTTGCGAAGATGGTCGCGCGCTACAATGGCGCCCATGACACGCAAAACCCGCATTCAACCCATCGAGCACGACGATTCGGCCGATCACGACGCATCCGACGAGCGCCCCAGCAAGTCCCAGCTCAAGCGCGAAATGCATGCGCTGCAAGCCCTCGGCGTCGATCTCGTCGAACTGCCGAAAGACGCGCTCAAGCGCATGCCGATGCCCGAGGACCTGGCCGACGCCGTCCGCGAGGCGCGCCGCATCACCGATCACGAAGGCAAACGCCGGCAAATCCAATACGTCGGGCGCGTCATGCGTTCGCTCGGAGAAGACGAGATCGCGGCGCTGCGCACGGCGCTCGATACGCACCGCGGCGTGAACAAGGCCGAGACGGCCCGGCTTCACTGGATCGAGCAGACACGCGAGCAATTGATCGCGAACGACGACGCGTTCACCGCATTTTTGCGCGCGCATCCGGGCGCCGACGCGCAAGCGGGCCGCACATTGATCCGCAACGCCCGCAAGGAAGCGCAGCAAGGCAAGCCGCCGCGCTACTTCCGCGAGCTGTTCCAATGGATCAAAGCGGCACGCGGCGGCGCGGGCGAAGATTCCGACGCGCCCGATTCGACGGAAGAAGACGATGACGAAACCGACGCGTAACCACCCCGACGAGCTCATCGTCGGCCTTGTTTCGATCAGCGACCGGGCATCGACCGGCGTCTACGAAGACAAGGGGCTGCCCGCGCTGGAAACTTGGCTGGGACAAGCGCTCGCTTCGCCGTGGCGTGTCGAAAAGCGGCTCATCGCCGATGAACCCGCCACGATTTCCGCCACGCTGATCGAGCTCGCCGACACGCTCGGTTGCGATCTCGTGCTGACGACGGGCGGCACGGGCCCGGCGCGGCGCGATGTGACGCCCGAAGCGACGCTTGCCGTCGCAACGAAAGAGATGCCCGGCTTCGGCGAGCAAATGCGACAGATCAGCCTCAATTTCGTGCCGACGGCCATTTTGTCGCGCCAAGTAGCCGTGATCCGCGAGAGCGCCGACCACGCAGCGCTGATCATCAACCTGCCGGGCCAGCCGAAATCGATTCAGGAAACGCTGGAAGGGTTGCGAGACGACACGGGTGCCGTGAAGGTGCCGGGTATTTTCGCCGCAGTGCCGTATTGCATCGATCTGATCGGCGGGCCGTACGTCACGACGAACGAGCAGGTCGTTGCGGCGTTTCGGCCGAAGAGCGCCCGGCGGGCGCCGCCCGCATGAAGCGGCGCGGCCGGTTAGTCAGTCAGGCGTCTTCGGCGGACGCGGTGCTCGGCGCGACGAGGAAATGCTGGCGGTAGTACTTGAGCTCGTCGATCGATTCGTGAATATCGGCTAGCGCCGTATGCATCGCGCGCTTCTGAAACCCTTTGTAGACGGCGGGCTGCCAGCGGCGGCACAACTCCTTGAGCGTGCTGACGTCGAGGTTGCGGTAGTGGAAGAACCGTTCGAGTTCGGGCATCCAGCGCGCCATGAACCGGCGGTCTTGGCAGATCGAGTTGCCGCACATCGGCGACTTGCCGGGCGGCACATAGTTGCCGAGGAAGGCGCGGATCGTTTCGACGGCATCGGCCTCGCTCACCGTCGAGGCGCGTACGCGGTCGATGAGCCCGGAGCGACCGTGGGTGTTCTTGTTCCAATCGTCCATCTTGTCGAGCGTCTCGTCGCTCTGATGGATGGCGAGCACCGGGCCCTCGACGACCTTCTCGAGCGTCGAATTCGTCACCACCACCGCGATTTCGATGATGCGGTCGGTGTCGGGCTCGAGCCCTGTCATTTCCATATCGAGCCAAACGAGGTTCATCTCGCTGCGCGCGAGCGTCGGCTCGCCGACGGCTTCGAGTAAGTCAGTCATGAAAGCAATCCGTTGAGTGATGCAAGGCTCGAATGGGCGGCAATCGAGCTAAATAGCGCTGCGCGGCCTCGGGCACGCCCGTCCCCGCCGCGAAACTTTATAATTCTCGCATAGTTACCTTGGAACTCCCGATGCCCGCTCTCGACTTCACCATCCTGTTCGCCGTCATGGTGGTCGCGATGGTCGCCACGAAACTGTGGCTCGCCTCTCGCCAAATTCGCTTCGTCGCGGCGCACCGAGACGCGGTGCCGAGGCAATTCGCGGAAACGATCCCGCTCGCGGCGCACCGGCGCGCGGCCGACTACACCGTCGTTCGCACGCGCTTGTCGATGCTCGAAATCGTCGTCGGGGCCGCCGTGCTGATCGCGCTGACGCTGCTCGGCGGCGTGCAGGGGATCAATCGCGCCGTGACCGCCTGGCTGGGCGAAGGATATGCGGGACAGATCGCCCTCGTAGGCGCCGTCATCGCCGTGACGAGCATCGCCGACCTGCCGTTCGACTACTACCGGCAGTTCGTCGTCGAGGAGCGCTTCGGCTTCAATCGAATGACGCGGGGCATCTTCTTTGCCGATATGGCGAAAGGCGTCGCCCTTGGCGCCGCGTTCGGCCTGCCGCTCGTGTTCGTCGTGCTCTGGCTCATGGATCGGGCCGGCGGATTGTGGTGGCTGTGGGCCTGGGCGGTCGTGGTGGTCTTCCAAATGCTCGTTCTCGTGTTGTACCCGAAGCTGATCGCGCCGCTGTTCAATAAATTCGAGCCGCTGACCGACGAGGCGCTGACGCACCGGATCGACGCGCTGATGAAGCGCTGCGGCTTCGCGGCAAAAGGCCTGTTCGTGATGGACGGGAGCCGCCGTTCGGCGCACGGCAACGCGTACTTCACGGGCTTCGGCGCGGCCAAGCGGATCGTCTTTTTCGATACGCTGCTCGCACGCTTGTCAGGAAGCGAAATCGAAGCCGTGCTCGCGCACGAGCTCGGACACTTCAAGCGCCGCCACGTCGTGAAGCGCATGGTCGTGACTTTCGCGATCAGCCTGGGACTGTTTGCTGTGCTCGGCTGGCTGGCCGGGCGCACGTGGTTCTACGAAGGCCTGGGCGTACGCCCGTCGATGTCGGGCAGCAACGACGGCCTCGCGCTCGTGCTGTTCTTCCTTGCCTTGCCGGTCTTCATGTTCTTCGTCACGCCGCTCGGCAGCCTGAGCTCACGCAAGCATGAATTCGAAGCCGACGCCTTCGCGGCCAGCCAGACCGATGCGCGAGAGCTCGTCAGCGCGCTCGTCAAGCTCTACGAAGACAACGCCTCCACGCTGACACCCGATCCCGTCTACACCGCGTTTTACTATTCGCACCCGCCCGCGTCGCAGCGGATCGAACGGCTGCTGCGCCACGCATGAGCGCGCGCTCCGCCAAGCCCGCCGCGCTCACGCGACGCGGGGGCGCCGAGCGCCTGCACGGTCTCGTCATCGCGGCGCACGGCCGTCATTACCTCGTTGCCCCCGAGCACGATCCGCATGTGCGCTTGCAATGTTTCCCGCGCGGCAAGAAAAGCGAGGTTGCGGTAGGCGATCGCGTCGTCTACGAGCCCACCTCGAACGATCAGGGCGTGATCGTCGAGATCGGCGAGCGCCGGAACTTGCTTTACCGCTCGGATCAATATAAGTCGAAGCTCTTCGCGGCGAACCTGGACCAGTTGCTGATCGTGCTGGCCACCGAGCCGTATTTCAGCGAGGACCTGCTCGGCCGCGCGCTCGTCGCGGCCGAAGCCAACGGATTGAAGCCGCTGATCGTGCTCAATAAAACCGACGTGACCGCGGCGTTGCCCGCGGCACGCGACCGCCTGGCGCCTTACGGTGCGCTCGGCTACGAGCTACTCGAACTATCGATCAAGACACGGCCCGAAGAAGCGCGCGCTGTTTTGCTGGAGCGGCTCCGAGGCCACGCGACGCTGCTGCTCGGCCAATCGGGCATGGGTAAATCGACGCTCGTGAACCTTGTCGTGCCCGACGCCGACGCTGCGACGCGCGAGATTTCGACGGCGCTCAACAGCGGGCGCCATACCACGACATTCACGCGGCTTTACCCGCTAGCCGACGGCGGCGCGTTGATCGATTCGCCCGGCTTTCAGGAATTTGGCCTCTACCATCTGACCGAAGGCGTGCTCGAGCGTGCGTTTCCCGAGTTTCGCCCGTTACTCGCCCATTGCCGGTTCTACAATTGCCATCATCTGCACGAGCCCGGCTGCGCGATTCTCGCGGCGCTGGCCGACGGCCGGGTGGCGCGCGAGCGACACGCGCTTTACGCGCAACTCGTCCACGAGGCCAGCCAGGTCGTGAGGTGATCGAAGCAAGCGGCTACGCCCGGCAACCCGCTCATACGGCCGGGCATCGGCGAGAAGATTAGATCGCGCGCAACTCAAACGAGAACGTCCGCATGCTGAAGCTCACCCGTGCACCGAACGCCGTCATCGGCCAGCATTGGATCAACTTGCTGGCTGCGGCAGGGATCGACTGCGAACTACATAACCGCTATCTCACCGGCGCACTCGGTGAAATTCCCGCCGATCAATGCGCACCCGAGCTCTGGCTCGTCGACGAACGAGATGAGACATTGGCCCGGCGGATCTTGGCGAACGCGCAAAGCGGGCCGCCACCGGGTGCGATGCCCTGGCGATGCGGCGCCTGCGGCGAGACGTTGGAGCCTCAGTTCACTGCGTGTTGGCGCTGCGGCGCCGCACGTGGCGGAAACGAAGCCGGCGGCGCGGGTGACGACGCCGCTTAGCCGCTTAGCCGCTTAGCCGAGCCAAACGGCGATCGTCAGCATGAGCAGGAGGATCATCCAAAGGATGACTGCGCGCCACACGAGTCCGACGGCCGACTGCAGCGTGCGCGGCGTGCAATCGTCGCCGACGGGCATCGGCCCGCCGTCGGGTGCGCCAAGCGCGTCGAGGCTCGACGGCTCGGCAAGCGGCCCGGCTAGCCGCGCGCCGAGCGCCCCGCTACCCGCCGCGAGTAAGACTCCGTCATTGGCATCGGGCCATTGGCGAGCGTGGTTTCGCCAGGCATAGATCGCATCTTCGAAATTGCCGACGATCGCAAAGCCGAGCGACGTCAGGCGTGCCGGCAGCCAATCCATGACGAAAAAGGCATTGCGCGCGAACGTGCCGAAGGCGGCAGTCCGCTCGCCGACCGCAACGCCCCAACTCCGCGCGAGGTATTCCGAAATACGGTAGAGCACCGCGCCGGCAGGGCCGATCGGCACGAGAAACCAAAAGAAGACGCCGAATACATGCCGGTGCGAAGCGACGACAGCGTGGATCAACGTGTGACGCACGATCTCGCCGACGGGCATGTCGACGGTATCCATGCCCGTCCACTCGTTGAGGATTTCGCGTGCGCGCGGCACATCGTCGTTATTGAGCGCGAGATGGATATCGGTGAAGTAATGGCTGAACTGTCGAAAACCGAGGGTGAAATAAACGATGACGACGTTCCAAAGGAACGCGAGGACGAAACTGATTCGATAAAGGACGTAATAGATCGCGGCGACCGCGAGCGTCCACGGCAGCACGACCACGAGCCACGCGAGCATGCCGTGCTTCCTCTTGCCCGCGTCGAAACCTTGAGCGGCCGACTCCGCGTGATACTGGAGCAGCGAAAAAATCGGATTGGTCTGCGAAAGGGCACGCAGCTGTTCGATGACGAGAGCCAGCAATACGGAGAAAAAGGTCATGCGCGGAGCCGTGGCAATTCGAGTTTGTTCAATTGTCGCGTAACGATAGCACAGGGCGCCGGAACCGAATGTTGTCGAATCGACTCAACGGCCTGCGAAACGCGCAGCGACCATTCACGCCGCGAGAAATCGATAAAAATTGCGTAACATGCCGGCGGTCGCACCCCAGACGAAATAGTGACCGCCCGCCTCCTGTCGCGGGTACGGCATCGCAAAAAAACGACGCTCGCCGCCGTCCCGACGGAAGACTCGGACCTCGTGATTGGCTGGGTCCATGAGGAACGAGAGCGGTACTTCGAAGATATCTGCCACTTCGAGCGTATCGGCCTGGACCGTGAAAGGCGGATGCACGAGCGCGACGACGGGCGTCACGCGAAAACCGGTGCCCGTCAGGTAATCGGGCAACGCCCCCAGGACCTCGACGCGTTCCGGGGCCAGTGCGACTTCTTCTTGCGCTTCGCGCAAAGCCGTCGCGACCGCGTCGGGATCGGAGGGCTCCCGGCGGCCGCCCGGAAAGCTGATTTGCCCCGCGTGATCGCTCAGGTGGTCGGCGCGCTGAGTCAGCAAGACGGACAGTCCGGCCTCGCGCACGACGAGCGGCACGAGAACTGCCGCCTCGCGCGGGTCCCCGCTCTGCGCGGCCAGCGACTCGAAAGGCTCGGGCGCCCAAACGAGGCGCTGCGCAAAGCGCTCGCGCAGGCCCGCGGGCGTCAGCCGGTATGCGGCGACCCTGGGCAGGTCCGCGCCCGTCGATTCGATCGGCAGCACTTCGGGTTCGAAAACGGGTCGCATCGACGTAATGCTCACGAGGTCATGAACGGATACCGCCATTGTGATCCGGCAACCGCTAAACAAAAAAGCACCCGGAAAGGGTGCTTTTTCTTACTGCTGACACGCTTACGAAGCAGCGCGGTCCTTCGAGACCAGCTTTTCCTTGATACGTGCCGACTTGCCCGAACGCTCGCGCAGGTAGTAGAGCTTCGCACGACGGACATCGCCGCGACGCTTCACGACGATGCTGGCCAGCAGCGGCGAGTACGTTTGGAACGTACGCTCGACGCCTTCGCCCGACGAGATCTTGCGCACGATGAACGACGAGTTCAGGCCGCGGTTACGCTTGGCGATGACCACGCCTTCATAGGCCTGAACACGTTTGCGCGTGCCTTCGACCACGTTCACGTTGACGATCACCGTATCGCCAGGGGCGAATTCGGGGACCGACTTGCCGGCGAGCACGCGCTCGATTTCTTCCTGCTCGAGTTTTGCAATCAGATTCATTACTGACTCCTTGAGCCATCTTGTCGGCGTTTTGCCTGCCGCGCGCCGCATGGACGTCTTGGCTCGGCCCCGATAGAGGATGGATTCACATCTGGCCCCGCTTACGCGGAGCCGCCTGTGTCCTGCGCGCGCACCCAAAACCATGAAGTCATGGCTTTGCCGCCGCTTTCGCAAGACTTGCGAGCCATGCCTCGTCGGCACGGCTCAACATCTTGTTGCGCCTCGCGCGCTCGATCAGATCGGGCCGCTTGGCAAGGGTGTTCCTTAGCGCCTCTTTGCGGCGCCATTGCTCGATCTCGGCATGATGCCCGCCGAGCAGCACCTCGGGCACGCGCACGCCCTCGTATTCCTCGGGGCGCGTGTAGTGCGGACAATCGAGCAACCCGTCGACGAAGCTGTCCTGCACGGCCGACTGCGCATCGCCCAGCACGCCCGGCAACTGCCGCACCACCGCATCGATCAACGCCATGGCGGGCAACTCCCCGCCCGACAAAACGAAATCGCCCAGACTGACTTCCTCGTCCACGCAGCGATCGATGAGACGCTGATCGATGGCTTCGTACCGCCCGCACAACAACACGAGCCCGGGCTCGTGCGCGAATCGCATGACCCGTTCGTGGTCGAGCGGCGCACCTTGCGGCGACATCATCACCACACGTGTACTGCTTACGCCTTGGGCCGCCTGCGCCGCTTTCGCCGCGCCGATCGCCGCTTCGAGCGGCTTGGCCAGCATGACCATGCCTGGACCGCCGCCATAAGGCCGGTCGTCGACGGTACGGTAATTATCCGTCGTGAAATCGCGCGGATTCCACGTCCTCAAGCCGAATCTGCCTTGCTTCGTCGCTCGGCTCGTGATGCCCCACTCGGTGATCGCGCGGAACATCTCGGGAAAGAGCGTGACGACATCGAACTGCATCGCGCGCTCCGTGGTGTCGACCCTGCTCAATAATCGGCTTCCCAATCGACGACGATGCGCTTCGCCGCCTGATCCACCGTTTTCACATACACGCCGACGAACGGAATCAACCGCTCACCGGTCGCCGGCCGCCCGTCCTTGCCTTGCGACGGGAATTCGATGCGAAGCACCGCGTGTGCGCCGTTATCGATGAGATCGACAACCTTGCCCAGCACAACGCCCGTTTCACTGACGACTTCAAGGCCGATCAAGTCGACCCAATAAAACTCGTCGTCCCCTAGCGCGGGGAAATCGCTGCGCCGCACATGCACGCGCCAACCGCGCAACGCCAACGCCTGATCGCGATCGACCGACCCGCTGAGGTGCGCCACGATGCTATCGCCGTGCGCTTTGGAGGCCGTGACGGGCGCCGATTTGATTTCGCACCCTTTGACGAGCCACCAACGCTTGGCGCTGATCAACGCGTCGCCGCCTTGGCGCGCGCTCGCGTGCGCCGCAACCTTGACCCAGCCCTTCAGGCCGTACGCGTCGACGACGGCGCCGACTTCGACGGCATCATCGGGCAACGCTTCGGCCGACTCGATGCCCGGGGCCTGGCCGGCGGCTGCATGTACCGCATTGCGCTCGACCGGCTTGCGCGCGAACGCGCCAAACGAGACAGGCGCACGGGAGGCCGGCTTCGCTCGGCCCGAGCCGCCCGAATCATGAACGGACATCGACAAACCTCAAAGTTGCTTTATCGCAGCGGCCACTGGTCGACCCGCATTCAACGGCGACGGCCAACGCTGCCGCAGCGGCGATTAAGCAGCCGGTTGCGCCTTTTGCGCTTGCTTGACGAGGCGCTCGACGGTCGGCGACAGTTGCGCGCCCACGCCTTGCCAGTACGTCAAGCGGTCTTGCGCGATGCGCAGCGATTCACCCTTCGTGGCGACCGGGTTGTAGAAACCGACGCGCTCGATGAAGCGGCCGTCGCGACGGCTGCGCGAATCGGTGGCGACGATGTTGTAGAACGGGCGCTTCTTCGAGCCGCCACGTGCCAAGCGGATGATAACCATACTGTAATCCTTGAAAACCGGGGGTTCGGAACCACTGAAACGCTCGATTATAGCGGGAAACTGAAACCATAACAAACACTTACCGGCCCGTCGGCGCGACTGCCCGGCCGAATCGAGGCCGTGCGCCCGACCAGGGACGTACAATGCGCGCTGGGCGCCCGCGAGAGCGGGCGTTTTTTGGCTGGCCGAACCTCGCATTGAGCCCCCCTACCCCATGTCCACTCGCGCTTTTCCCTCGCCCGCCCGTTTCCGATCCAAAACGCTGACGGCATTGCTCGCTTTCCTCTTCGGCAGCGTGGGCGGCCATCGCTTTTACCTTTACGGCTGGCGCGACTTGTTCGGCTGGGCCCATGTGCTCGGCACGGCCCTGGGCATTCGGGGAGCCATGCTGCTCGTCGCATCGGAGCGTGCGTCGAGCCTCGGCTGGGTGCTCGTCATGCCGGGTGCAGTGTCGCTACTGGCGGCGTTGCTGGCGGCGATCGTGTACGGTCTGCGCCCCGATCAAAAGTGGGATGCGCAATTCAACGCGGAGCAAACGGCGCGTAGCCGCTCGGGCTGGGGCGTCGTATTCGTCGTGATCTTTTCGCTGTTGATCGGTGCGTTCTTGTTGATGAGCGGCCTAGCCGTCACGTTTCAAACGTACTTCGAATCGCAGAGCGACGTGATCGATTCGCTGTCTCGTTAAGCGCATCGCGCAGCCCCTCAAAATAGGTCCAGCTGTCGATTCTGCGGATTCTGCGGCTCGACGGCGCTGGGCCGCTTGAAGTGAGACATGTCGAGAATACCGTGCCGGCGTGCATTGAGCCCTAGCCTTTTCACCGCTTTATCGAAGCGCTGCCTGAGCAGATCCGCCCAAGCGCCCTCGCCCTTCATGCGATGCGCGAACGAGGCGTCGTAGTCCTTACCGCCTCTCATATCGCGCACGCGCGACATGACGCGCTCCGCTCGCTGCGGGAAATGCGCCGCCAGCCATTCTTTGAACAGCGGGGCCACCTCCCAAGGCAAGCGCAGCACGATATAGCTGGCGCTTGTCGCCCCCGCTTGCGCGCAAGCCTCGAGCACCCGCTCGAGATCGGGCTCGGTCACGAACGGAATGACCGGCGCAATGCTGACGCCTACAGGAATGCCGGCTTCGCTGAGCAGGCGAATCGTGCGCAGACGCCGCATGGGCGTCGCGGCACGCGGCTCGAGCGTCCGCGCGATCTGAGCGTCGAGCGTCGTCACCGTGACGGCGGCCATCACTTGTCCGCGCTCGGCCATCGGCGCGAGCAGGTCGATGTCGCGCTCGATCAGCGACGACTTCGTTATCGCCGCGAACGGGTGCCCATGGTCATGCAGTACTTCGATGACCCGCCGCGTCAGCCGCAGCGCTCGCTCGACAGGCTGATAAGCGTCGGTGTTGACGCCGAGCGCGATCGGCTCCGGGGTGTAATGCTTCTTCGACAGCTCCCGCTGCAGCAGCTCGGGTGCATTGACCTTCGCGTAGATGCGGCTCTCGAAATCGAGACCCGGCGAGAGTCCCAGGTAGCTATGCGTAGGGCGAGCAAAGCAGTAAATGCAACCATGCTCACAACCGCGATAGGGATTGAGCGATACGCTGAATGGAATGTCGGGCGATGCGTTGCGCGTCAGGATGCTTTTCGCTCGCTCCTCGAAGAGCTGGGTCTTGAGCGATGACGGCGCCTCGCCTTCGGTCAACGGCATCCAGCCGTCATCAAAGGCCTCGCGCTGATCGAGCTCGTAGCGTCCTTGCACATTCGTCACGGCGCCGCGGCCCTTGAGAGGCGCAGGCGGCGCGATCGGAAACTCGGCGTCGCAGTCGTCCATCGCAGAAGCTCAGTTTACATGTGCGGTCCAGTGCGCCACGGCCTACGTCGCCACCCAAGCGTGCCCTGCACAAAAAGTCCTTGAACCGCATTTTTACTGTATGCATGTACAGTATGTCAAGCACCGAATAAATCGGCCTACCTGTCTTTTCTTAGGTGATACGACAACCTATAACTTGTATCGATGCTTCATCAATACACCTTGCGCTCTCGAACGGGTTTACGCGGACACCACGGCGATCAGATGCGGGCATACACTGCCACACGTTGTACGACGACCGATATGAACGTGTTTGCTTCCGAGATGTCCCTTTCGAACACACAGGAGATACGCCCATGGCTAAGCGCCGTCCCCCTGAAAAGCCGCACCGCTCGCCACAGTGCCGTCCGATCGAAGGCCGGCGCCGCTTCATAGGCCTGAGCGGCGCCCTCTTAGGTGGCGTCGTCCTAGATGCCCCGTTGCGCATGGCACGCGCTGCCGGGCTACCGGCTGCCGAGGCCGGCGCGCATGCGGCGCGCGATTTGATCTGGGGCGAGCATGGTGCCGCCGCTCGGATCGCCGCGGCGGTCGCGCATGTTTCCAAGACGTCGTTCCACCGTCGAAATTACGACGTTACCGCGTACGGCGCGCAACCGTGCAGCGTCGTGGCGGCTACCTCGCCCTATACGAATTCCGCGAAGTCGCCGGCGAGCCCCGGCTCCGAATTCACTCCGGCCGTGAACGCGTTCGATTCTCGCCCTGCATTCCTGGCCGCGATCGAAGCCTGTCACCGAGAAGGCGGCGGTCAAGTGACGGTGCCGCCAGGCAACTGGTATTGCGCCGGACCGATTGTCCTGCTCAGCCATGTCCGTTTTCATTTGAGCGCGAATTGCACGATCTATTTCAGCCCGAACCCGGCGGATTACGCGAAAGATGGCCCCGTGGACTGCGGCCCCAACGGCCGCTTGTATTACAGCCGATGGCAGACGAACGACTGCCTAAATTTCGGCGCGCCGGTCTATGCGCGAAATGCGATTCATATTGGGCTGACGGGCGAAGGACCCTCGTCGATTCTGAACGGTCAAGCCATGACACCTTTCGCGGGGAGCGGCGCGAGCAGCGTCTGCTGGTGGACCTATAAGGGATCGTCGGGCGTGTATGGGGGCGGCGCCTCCGTGCCGAGCCAAGCGTACGCGAATCCGAACAATGCGGACCTGCGGATCGTGGCCCCCGGCATCTCCGACGCGCTCTATGCGCTGCTGACCTCGCCGGTCACACCATGGCAACAGGATCAGAACTACCTGCCGGCGTTGTCCGAGGCCGGCGTGCCAATTGAGAAGCGCATCTTCGGCCTCGGACATTACCTACGCCCCTGCATGGTCGAATTCATCGGCTGCAAGGATGTCCTAATGGCCGACTATCAGACGCAAAACACCCCGTTTTGGCAGCACCATCCGACCGCGTGCACGAACGTCGTTTTTCGCGGCGTGACGACGAACAGCATCGGTCCGAACAACGACGGCTTCGATCCGGATGCCTGCACCAATGTGCTCGCCGAGGATTGCACATTCAACACCGGCGACGATTGCATCGCGATCAAGTCAGGCAAGGATCTCGACACCGAATATGGGCCGGCCCGCCGACATTTGATCCGCAATTGCACGATGAATAGCGGCCACGGCGGTATCACGCTCGGCAGCGAAATGGGCGGGGGCGTCGAACAGATTTACGCCACCAATCTGTCAATGCTGAACGCCAATTGGGAAACGAATCCGCTCAACATCGCCATTCGCGTGAAGACGAACATGAATCGTGGCGGCTATGTGAAGGATTTTCACGTCAAAGGAGTGACTCTTCCGAATGGCGTCAGTTTGACAGGCGGTGGCTATGGAAGTGCGATGCTTGCCGGCAGCCCCATCAACTCCTCGGTGCCTTTGGGCGTCGTGACGCCCGCCGCAGGTAACCCCGCGGCGTCGAAGGGGGGTATTATCACGTTCGATTGCGATTATCAGCCAGCGAACGACGCGGTGCGCACTCGGCCGCCCGTCATTCAGAACGTGACAATTTCGGATCTGAAAGCAGGCAATGTTACGGTCGCGGGCGTCACTGCGTCATGCTTTCAAGCGATCGTGGCGCAAGGCCCAGTGGCGTTCGACTATAACGGTGCGTCGCCGCCGCCGACCGTATCGCCGATTTCCGGCATCACGATCAGCAACTGCGATTTCGGCACTCCGGTATCGGCTGGCCCCGCTACGGTGACCTCACCGGGGCCCATTTATGCGTTCAACGTCAAGGCGATGACCCTGTCGAACACGGTCATTGCCGGAACAACGTATAACACGACGATCGACGATCCGCGCTAAGCGCGGCCATCACGGCGGGTGGCCGCGTTCGTTGCCGGAACGCGCAAAAGCACAAACCCCCGAGAGCGCTGAGGCTGTCGGGGGTTTGGTAGTGCTTTGCGTGGCTCGGAGTAAGCGCTGAAGGGCTAACTCTGGCTCGGGTAGGGAGCCTGACGATTACCTACTTTCACACGGGCGATCCGCACTATCATCGGCGTGGAGTCGTTTCACGGTCCTGTTCGGGATGGGAAGGGGTGGTACCAACTCGCTATGGTCATCAGGCATGACTTGTTGCTATGTCGCGGTAA
>DASVLS010000005.1:0-43267 GCA_036384755.1 Trinickia sp.
GGCGGTTTGCGTGGGCTTGACCGTCGAGTGGATGCCGCTCGCGAACGCGACGTTGTTGCCCGTGTTGTTCACGATATCGTTCGTTTGACCGATGACCTGCTGCGCACTGAAGTTGGTCGTGTCGGTGACATGCACGGGCGAGTACGACAGCGGCCAGTAATAGCCCAGCGTGCCGCCGCGCACTGCGGACATCGCACGGCCGTCGAGTTCTTTGGCGACGCTCAGGTCTTCGATCATCAGCGTTTTCATGACAGTTCTCCAAAAGATCAAGCAAAGGGACTTCGAGGATAGTGAGCTGCAAGTGTTGCGGGCTCGGACCTCATACTGCACAGGCTGTGCCAGGCGCGCGGTGCAGGCGTCCCGATTGGGCCAAAAACGCCACCGGCTAAGCCTTTGCTGGATTTCGACGGGGCTTTGCGCATGGCGAGCGATAGCGCATCGCGGCCAGCGGTGATGGTGGCGCACCGACACACTGCGCTCATCTGTTGTTTGCTCGGCAACAGCTGTGTGTTGCTTCGCACGCTGAGTTCGGGCACCGATTGCGCAAGGTCTCGGCGCAGACTAGTATCGATCGACGAGCGCGCGTTTGGACTGGCGTGAAGAGACGGCGAAGCGTCGCGCACGTTGGGAAAACGCGTTGTTTAGAAGCCTGAGAGGCGCATGCATGACGAGCCTTGCGGAGCTGATCCAGACCTTCCGAAAGGGTGCGCTGTCGCACGACGCGTTCATCATGCAGATCGATCGCACGCTGGCGCTCGACCACGCCAACTGTGCGCGGCTGCGTGAAACGCTCGACCAAACGCAGACAAAAGATCCGCTGCCCGACGACATCTATGCCGAGTTGATTCGCCACATCGAACGGTTTGCGGGCGCGCAAGCCGGCTTTGGCGATGAAACGCGCGTGCAGGTCGCGTCGCCGCCGCCGCCGGTGCCGCGTGCCGTGTCGCCGAGCCCCGCGGCCGAGCCCGCCGAAGGCACGTTCGAGCGGGCGAAGGGAATCGGCGACACGCTCAACGGGCGCTTCGTACTCGAGGAATGCCTCGGCGTGGGCGGCATGGGCACCGTCTACAAGGCACTCGATCTGCGCAAGCTCGAAGCGGCGGATCGCCAGCCGTATATCGCGATCAAGGTGTTGAACGTTCAATTCCGCGGCCAGCCCACGTCGCTCATCGCCTTGCAGCGCGAAGCGCGCAAAGCGCAGACGCTCGCGCATCGCAACATCGTCACCGTCTACGACTTCGACCGCGACGGGCCGATCGTCTATATCACGATGGAGTACCTCTCGGGCAGCCCGCTTAGCAAGCTGCTGCGCGAGCCCGGCTTTGCGGGCATGCCCTATGAGGAGGCGTTGCCGGTCATCGCCGGCATGGGGCGCGCGCTCGCTTATGCGCACGAGCGCGGCTTCGTGCATTGCGACTTCAAGCCTGCCAACGTGTTTCTCACCGATGCCGGCGAAGTGAAGGTGATCGACTTCGGCATCGCGCGCGTGCTCACGCGTCCCGACGAAGAGAGCGATGTGACGGTGTTCGATCCGGCAACGCTGGGCGGTATCACGCCCGCCTACGCGAGCCCCGAAATGTTCGAGCATCGCGAGCCGGATCCGAGAGACGATGTCTATGCCCTCGGCTGCGTGACCTATGAGCTGCTGACGGGGCGTCATCCGTTCAACCGCGTATCGGCCATCCAGGCGCGCGACGAGAAGCGGCAGCCGGAGCGCCCGAAGGACCTCGACCGCCGGCGGTGGCGAACGCTCAGCGAGTCGCTATCGTTCGATCGTGCGACGCGCACGCCGAGCGTCGAACGGTTTCTCGAGGGGATGGGCGCCCGATTGCAAGCGTCGCCATCACCGCCGCGACCATCGCGTTCTTCGCAGCCAACCCAGGCCCCGCAACCGGCGGGAGCGCCGCAGCCTTCGCGGCAGGCGATGCGTCGCTTAAGCCCCGCGGTGTGGAAGGGGGCGGGCATTTCGTTAGCTGCGCTGATCGCCGTTGCGGCAGTTTGGTATGGCTACCGCGAGTGGTCCGGCCCGCGCTCCGGCAGTGGCCAACCGCAACCGTCTACCGTGGCGCAAACGCACGCATCCCCACCGACACCCGCGCCGCTGTCGCTTGCAGCGGTGACCCCGGTGCTCGCCGCGCAGCCGTGTTCATCGTTGAGTGCGTCGATCGACGGCAAGGCGTTACAGGTTCGAGGCTATGTCGAAGGGCGCACAGGCGTCGCGCGTTTGCGCGACTCGCTTGCGCGATTCGCCGGAGCAACGACGCCGAGCATCGACGTGCAGCCGGTCGGCGAGAACAACTGCGACGTGGTGACAGCGTTTGCGCCGTACTGGACATCGACGCATCAGGCGGGCAGTGTCGCCGCTGGCACATCGATACGCACGCAGGCTCCGAACGGACAACTGACTGAAGGCAGCCCGCTCGTGCTCGACGTGACGACACCCGGCTACGACACGTATGTCAACGTCGATTACTACGTGCTCGACGGCAGCGTGGTGCATCTCGTGCCGAGCCGTCGTGCAAAAGACAACCAAGCGCCGCCGAACTACAAGGCGACGATCGGGAGCATGGGCGACTGGGTCATCGGCAAGCCGTTCGGCACTGAGATGATCGTTGTCGTCGTGACGCCCGCACCGCTTTTCGACACGATGCGGCCGGATTCGGAACCGCGTGCGGGCTATCTGGCCGCGATGAACGAGCGCTTGAAGCAGATCGGCGAGAAGTACGGGCCCGCGCGTATCGGCGTCGACTATGCGCAGATCACGACGCGCGAGGGGCATTGAGGGCGCGGATCACGGTTCTGTCATCAGACTCGAGCGTGCGCTCGACTGCGTCGTTCGCGGGAATCGACGCGTGTTCGAGGAGCAGTAGCGCTACGCGTTGCCGATGCGTTCGATCAGCGCCATTGCCGCGGCCGGATTGCTTGTTTTATAGCCGCTGATCACATACAGATAGACATCGCGGGGCGTCGGCTTGGGCGCCGCTTGCTCGACGCTTCGCAAATCGTCGGGTTGCCCGCCGGCTGCCCATCGCTTGGCACGTACAGCCCAGGTGTTCAGCGCTTGGCCAGAATAGCCCAGCGACTCCTCTTCAACGGTGCCCATGATGCGGGCATAAACGAAAGAGCCGGTGACATCGGCGATCTGCGGATGGTCACTATCGCCTGCCACGACGACAGCGACGCCGTGCTCGCGCGCGAGCGAGATGAATTCCGAGTGGCGGAAGCTCTCGTGCCGAACTTCGACGGCGTGTCGAATTGCACGGCCGTCCACCTTTTTCGGCAGGAGCTTCAAGAATCCATCGAAGTCCTCGGCATCGAACTGCTTGGTCGGCGCGAATTGCCAGTTGATCGGGCCGAGCTTGTCCTTCAATGCGAGCAGCCCGCTCGAGAAAAAGCGCTCGATGGCGTCCCCGGCCTCGGCGAGAACGCGCCGATGCGTGGCGAACCGCGGCGCCTTCAGCGCGAAGACGAAATCCTCGGGCGTCTCGTCGTGCCACTTCTCGAAGCTCGTCGCCCGCTGCGTCCCGTAGAACGTGCCGTTGATTTCGATCGAAGTCAGCTTGCGGCTCGCATATTCGAGCTCGCGCTTCTGGGTGAGGTCCGCCGGGTAGAATGGGCCGCGCCACGGTTCATAAGTCCAGCCGCCGATGCCGACGCGAATGCGCGCGGCCGCTTTGCTGTCTTTGCGAGTGCCTGCCGGCATGGTCGCTCCGTGGTTTTGCATCGCTCGGCGCACGATGCCGCTGCCTGCCTGGAAGAAGAAATCGATAGCAGAGAAGGATGGGCTTCCGGTAATTTCAACGCACGTGTTGTTCGCCCGGTAATTCCGCCCCGTGCGCACGGATCGCCGCGATAAGCTCCGCCGGCGTGATCTCATAGCGAACTTCCCGATGGATGCCCGGCTTGCGCTCGTCGATTTCGATCAGATGAATACTCTTTCCGTCGTCTGTCGCTTCAAGCCGCAAGGTGCGGACGACGTGTCCGCCCGTGTCGTGGATTTCGGTGAGCAGGGTCATTGCCCCGGAAGAGCCGGTGGTGCGCATCGAACGTTTCCTCGAGTCGTGGTGAAGCGATTGTATGGGCTTACAGAGGCTTACGTCTGTCGCCGAGCGCGCAGAGCGCCGCCTGGCACAGGGCGCGCGCCTCCCCGCCCATTTCATGCCGACGAGTGTATCGCGAAGTTCGGCGGCGTCAGCGCATTTTAAAAGTGCACGAACAAAAAGCGCCACACAGCTTGCCCCCGGGGGTTGACGCTGCGAATTTCCTCACCACCGCCGCGCGCGCCGGCGTCGACAGTCAGGCGACGTGTGCGCGCTCGGTTTCGATCAGCGCTTGCGCGATATGCCATGCGTCCCGCGCCGCATCGACACGTCCGCTCAACTGGCGCGCCAGTGTGGCGCCGTCGAGCAGTAATGCGCAGCGCCTCGCGAGCCGCTCTGCCGTGTCTCTGTCGAATCGCTCGCCGAGAATGCGCCGGAGCGAATCGACGAATGCGTCGCGCTGCGCTTTCGACGCGCTGAGAATCTCGTTCTCCTGCGCATGGAATTCCGCAGCCGCATGGATCAGCACGTTGCCCGTGAACGTTTCCGAGCGGAACCAGGCGTCGTGCCATTGAAAGATCGCCTGGAGTTTGTCCAGCGCATCGGTATGCGCCGCGACCGCGGCGGCGATCCCTGCGGCGAAAGCCGCACCCTGTTCGTTCAGTACCTCGATGACGAGCCGGCTCTTGGAGGGGAAATGCTTGTACATCGTCATTTTCGCCACGCGCGATTCGGCGATGATTCGGTCGATACCCACGGCGTGAAAACCGAACTGCGAAAATAACCGAGTCGCGGTTTCGATCAGCGCTTTCTTTTTTTCGCTCATTTAGAGGCCCGCTTCTATAGTGAAAGTTATGTTCCCGCGTTGGAACCGGCCATGCGCACCACGTCATTCGTCAAGAGACCACTCTTGAGAATCGAACGCGGTTGCCGCGCGTGGCCTGGTTCGGCCTGCCGCGCAGTCTCTCAATGCGCGGCAATGATCTCGAAGCCTCGTCATTCAAATCGAAGCGCTCGACGAAATCAAGCCCCCTCCATTGAGGATAGGATTCGACATGCATTTTTATTTGCGGTGCGCTCGTTTGCCGGCTCGGTTCCTCAGCGGGAAACCTCATGCTGACAATATCCTTTCAGTTGCGCGCAGGGCACGAATCGATGCCGACGAGCCGGCTCGTACGCTTACGGCGTGCGCGGATGATACGATCGACAGCGCTGGCCACTTTCCCTCTTCGACGAAATATGGCGACGTTATACGAAACGCTCGGGGTGCACGACGGTGCTTCCGACGACGAAATCAAGCGTGCGTATCGAAAGGCTGCCATGAGAGCGCATCCTGACCGGAACAAAGGCCGCGAGGCGGCCGCGCATGATGCGTTTCAGGAAATCAAGCAAGCCTATGCGATCTTGTCCGATCCGGAGCAGCGGCGCGTGTACGACGCCGTGTTCGCCGAGGAAATGAGCAAGCTGCGTCAGCGCGAGGAAGAAGCGGCGCGCGCCGCCCAGCAAGCGCGGGAGGCGCGCGAGCGGGCGGAGCGGGAACGCTACGAGCGATACGTCGCGCAAGCGATGCGCTATGCGGAGCGCGGTCACAACCGCGATGTCGTGTTCGGCGTGTTGCTCGGCCGAGGCTGCGACGAGGCGCTAGCGGCCCGTATCGCCGACGGCGTCGCTGCCTTGTGCGCGTCGCGCGCCGACGTGTCGGGCCTCGGCAACGACAAGGGGAGCGCTGGCGGCGGCCCTCAGGAAGGCGACGTCGCAAAGGCGGCGGGCCGGCCCGGTGGCGAACCCGCCAAAGCCGGGCGTGCCGGCGAGGCTCGGCGGAAAACGCCTGCCTCGCCGCAACATGAGCCCGGCATGGCCGATCCGGCTGAGCCAGCCGGATCGGAATCGGCTTCGCCGCATGCGGGCCTTTTCAACACGCTTTGGCATGGGATGTTCGGCGTGCGTCCCTAAGACGTAAAGCGAACGAGCACCCCTGCACGAAGCGTCGCGCAGGGGCGCTCGTCAGGAGAAATCGGTCGATTTCGACAATGCTTCCCAGGCGTCATGCTCGGCGCGCAGCGCGTCGAGTTTTTCCCGCACGAGCTTGACCGCGTCGGCGCCGAGCAGCAGATGCACGGGCGGGTCGTCCGATGCGATGATTTCAAGCATCGCCCGCGCGGCTTTGGCCGGGTCGCCCGGCTGTTTGCCGCTCATCTCTTGCCGGCGGGCGCGCAAAGGATCGAATACGGCGTCGTAATCGGCGATCGAGCGTTCGGCCCGTACCATCGAGCGGCCGGCCCAATCGGTGCGGAAGGCGCCGGGGGCGACGGCCGTGACTTTGATCCCGAACCCTTTGACTTCCTTCGACAGACTTTCCGATATCCCTTCCAGGGCGAATTTCGTGCCGTTGTAGGCGCCGATGCCCGCTCCGGTGATATAGCCGCCCATCGACGTGATGTTGATGATGTGCCCGCGTCTGCGGCGGCGCATGTAGGGCAGCACGGCCTGGATCATGGCGACGGCGCCGAAGACGTTGACGTCGAATTGCTTGCGCCACTCGGCCAGCGTCGACTCTTCGAGAATGCCTTCGAAGCCGTAGCCGGCGTTGTTGACGAGCACGTCGATGGGGCCGACCTTGCCTTCGATATCGGCGATCACATCGGCGATCTCATCTGTGTGCGTCACGTCGAGCAGCTTGCCGATCGCGCGGCCCGGGCCCAGAAGTTCGAATTCGCCGAGCGCGGCTTGATCGCGCAGCGTGCCGACGACGCGATGCCCGTCGGCGAGCGCCGCCTGCGCCAGCGCTCGGCCGAAGCCCGTGCTGACACCCGTGATCAAAAAGATCTTGCTTTGCGTGGTGGACATCGATCTCTCCATTGGACGTTGGATTGAAGCCGGCTGTCTATGCTACGGCAAGCGGGGAATTCGAGTCGGTGACGCGCGCGGATGGCGGGCGCGTGGCCGAAGCGGCGGCGCGTATCGGGATGGGGCGAGCAACGCAATATAAGAAGATCGAGGCGCTCGGCATCGCCATTTGAACGTTCGGCGCTAATCGACGGATTGCCGGCGACGCATAGCCGTTATGCCGTGGCATACTCCGGCCAATCGAAAAAGAACGTTAGGCCAAAGGAGTTCGTTCATGAAGGGCACGTCTTTCTTTCAATTGCGCTCGGGCGCGTTCGCGCGTTCCGTTGCGGCGGCCGCGCTGAGCGCGGCCGTCCTGGGGGGATGCGGCGGCAGTGCCCCGCTCTTTACGAGCGATGGGCGCCCGACCACGGCGGTCCAATGCTCGGCCGCGGGCCCCTGGGACAATTGCATCGAAAACGCACGCGGACTATGCCAGAGCGGCATCGACGTCCTTCAGCAATCGGATGTCGACGGCGCGCACAAACTGTTGTTTGCATGCAAGGCTAAATGAGTTCCGCGTATCGTCTGAACGCGTTTTGCCTTTCTTGCCGCTGCGAAGGGTGCGACCGGCGTCGCCGAGGTCCGCAGCTTGCTTTCTCTCCGAATGCCGAATGATTGCACTTCCGTGCAAACGGCCGGTCAAAGGAGCATTTACCGTCACTTTAAAACCAGGAGGCAACTTTCTATGGCGACATACCGGCAGTTAACCGAGCAGCTGGCCAAAGTTCAAGCGCAGATGGAAGCGGCACGGGAAAAAGAACTGTCCGCCACTATTGCGCAAATCAAGGAGCAAATTGCGGAGTACGGCATCACCGCCGAGGAACTCGGTTTTGCGAGCAAGCGCACGACGTCGCGTAAAACGGGCGGCTTGCCCCCGAAGTACCGCGACCCGAAGACAGGCAAGACCTGGAGCGGCCGTGGGCGCACGCCGGCATGGATCGGCAAGCGGCGCGAAAGGTTTCTTATCGAGCAGTAACGCGCCCATTGGCGCTCGCGCAGCCGAAGGAAAAGCGCGCCGGCGTTTTTCCTTCGGTTGCGGTTGCGGTTGCGGTTTCGGTTTCGGCTTCGGTTTCGGCTTTGGTTGAGGTTTGCGCTTTGGTCCCTCGGCCTGAGCTTAGATTCGCTTCGCCTCTCGGCTTCGGCTTCGGCTTCGGTTTCATTCGGCATCGCCGCCTATCCCGCGACAATTCGAATCCGGAGACACATGGGCTCGATTGCACGTAATCTACGCTCTCCAATCTCATGAGCGCGACGATTGCCGGCATGTTTTTGACGTTGCATTGAAGTCGAATCGATTGAATGGACGAGGCGTTTATGACGATGGATGAACTGCTCGAACGAGCGAAGGCGGCGCGCGAGCGCGCGTATGCCCCCTATTCGAAGTTCAAGGTGGGTGCGGCGCTGCTCGCCAAGGACGGACGCGTTTTCGAAGGATGCAATGTCGAGAACGCCTCGTATGGTCTCTGTAATTGCGCCGAACGTACGGCCTTTTTCAGCGCGATCGCAGCCGGATGCCGGCGCGACGAATTTGCCGCGCTTGCGGTGATCGGCGACACCGAGGGTCCCATCTCCCCGTGCGGCGCATGCCGGCAGGTCATCATCGAACTCGGCGGCCCCGCACTCGCGATCCGGCTCGGCAATTTGCGCGGCGAAACGCGCGACACGACCGCGCGCGAGCAACTACCCGACGCTTTCTACCTTTGATCATGCACAAAGTCATATACGACACCGACCCGGGCGTCGACGATGCGATGGCGCTGGTTTTTCAGGCGCTGCATCCGCAAATCGAACTGATCGGCGTAACGAGCGTATTCGGCAATTCGACGATCGAGACGACGACGCGCAACGCGCTTTATCTTGCGCAGCGTTTCGCGCCGGGCGTGCCGGTCGCGCGGGGAGCGGCGGCGCCCCTGCGGAGAATGGCCCCCGCCCCCGTCGATTGGATTCATGGAGACGATGGTCTTGGCAATACAGGGTTGCAGTCGACGCGAGCAGGCGCGCTCGATGAGCGCGCGGCGCATCGCTTCATCGTAGATAGGGTTCGCGCTTCGCCCGGCGAAGTCACGCTCGTCGCGGTAGGCCCGCTGACGAACTTGGCGCTGGCGCTGGGCGAGGCGCCGGAGATTGCGAGCCTCGTCAAGCAAGTGGTGGTGATGGGCGGCGCATTCGGCACGGACGGCGTGCATGGCAACGTGTCGCCGGCCGCCGAGGCGAATATGCTCGGCGATCCCGATGCCGCGGACATCGTGTTCGGCGCGGCGTGGCCCGTTGCGATCGTCGGGCTCGACGTCACTCAGAAGACGATCATGACGACCGAATACCTCGCGAAGCTGCGCGACGAAGCCGGCGACGCGGGGCGTTTCGTCTGGGACGTTTCGCGGCACTACGAAACGTTTCATCAAACGAGCGCAGGGCTTGCGGGCATTTACGTGCACGACTCGTCGGCCGTGGCCTATCTGCTGGCTCCGCAACTTTATACGACACGCAGCGGGCCGGTGCGCGTATTGACCGACGGCATCGCAGCCGGCCACACGATTCAGAAACCGGCGACGTTCGCAGCGCCTGCGCCCGATTGGGATGGGCGGCCAGCATGCGATGTCTGTGTCGGCGTCGACGCGGCGCAGGTGCTCGCGCTGTACGCGGGCACGTTGCGGCGGGATGGTTGACCGCGCCAACGAACGTAGCTCCCGAAAACGCTCACCTCGAGCGCGAAACGGCGCCCGCTGGCGCGGCTGCAGAGGCGGCTCCGCCTCATGCCTGCGCAGTCGATCCCGAAAACCCTCACCTTTCGGGCGAACGGAGAGCACAGAGCGCGATTCGGCGGCGCTACACGGGACCGCGATGGCGGCGATCCGCCTCGATGCGGGGGGAGCTCGATGCCGGCTCGTCACCGAAGCCGAACGTTGGGGTGTTTAACGCTTGCGCCGCCCCTCGGCATCGCCTTGCTTCCCCTGCCTCTTTTCCCGTGTGGCCGGTTGACGCGAAGGGGCGCGCGTCGCGCGCTCGCCGGCCCACATCAGCAGCAGCGATCGCGTGTTCGTGAAGATCGTTTGCTTCACGAGTTCGATCTTCTCCTCGTCGATTTGCGACCATCCCAAGAGCGTCATGACGCTGCGCGGCGCCAAGTGAAACGCCATGAATTGCCCGTGCAACGACAACAGCCGAAGCACCGTGACCGGGTCGTGGGCAGGCGTGCCGGCGATCTTGCCGATGATCGCCGTCGCGACGCTATTGAGCGGACCGCGCACGCGCCGCTGAAAAATCTCGGTTGCGATGGGCGGTTCCTGCCCGCCCTGTTCGCGCACGAAAAACAGCTTCAAAGTAGGCTCGGAGGGTGCCGTCAGCGCCTTGTCGATCATGACGTTTTGGATGTCGACGAACGCTTCGATGAGCCGGGCGACATCGTCCGTCCCTTCGAGCGTGTCGGTTGCGCGCTGCACGACCGGCCCGAATTTTTGCCATACCTCGTCGGCAAGATATTCGACGCATGCACGATACACCCCCTCCTTATTCTCGAAGTAGTACTGCAGCGCTGGGGCGTTGACGCCAGCCCGCGCCGCGATATCGCGCGTCGAAGCCGCGACGAAGCCGTGCTCGCCGAACAACTCGATCGCCGCTCGAATGATGCGAAGACGCGTTTCCTCGCCACGCGCATACCCGCTTTCGGTCGAACGGCGAAGGCGCTTCGTGTCGCTCATGAGTCGAATCCTTAACAACGATTGCGGAAGGGGTTGGGAAAGAAATATATCACTTGACACAATTTTTCCAACTGGAATAATTGTGTCCGCTTTGCTCCTTCTTAGGATTTCCAAGATGTCAACGACAATCGACGCGCGGCCACGCGACACGACGCAGCAGGAGACCGGGGGCAACGCCCCGCGGCGCGCGCGCAACCGCGGTTGGCTCGTCGCTGCGGCGCTCTTGGCCCTCGTCGCCGGTATTGCGTGGTTCGCGCATTGGTGGACGGTCGGGCGTTTCATCGAAAGCACGGACGACGCTTACCTGAAAGCCGACAGCGTGACCGTCGCCCCGAAAATCAGCGGCTATGTCACGCAAGTCTTGGTGCGCGACAACGAGACCGTCCCGGCGGGAGCGCCGCTCGTTCGGCTCGACTCGCGCCAGTACGAAGCATCGCTGGCGCAGGCCCGCGCGACGGTCGACGCACGCGAGGCGGACCTCGCGCGCGCCCAGGCCGATTTGAAGCAACAACAGGCCGGCGTCGCGCAAGCGTTGGCACAGGAGCAGGTGGCGCGCGTCGCGGCTCAGCACGCGCAAGACGACGTCAATCGCTATGCCCCGCTGGCCGCGGTAGGCGCCGAATCCAAAGAGCGGCTCGCCGGCCTCGTCAGCACACGCGACCAAGCCCGCGCCACGGTCGCGGCCAACGCGGCGGCAGTGCGCTCCGCGCAGACTCAGATCGATGCGACGAGCGCTCAGATCGCACAAGCGCGCGCGCAAGTGGAGGCAGCGCAGGCCAGCTTGCGTCAGGCGCAGCTCGACGTGAACGACACGACTCTCTATAGCCCGATCGCGGGGCGTGTCGGCGATCGGTCGGTGCGGATCGGCCAGTACGTGCAGCCTGGCACGCGTCTCTTGACGGTCGTGCCCGTGCAAAGCGTCTACCTCGAAGCAAACTTCAAGGAAACGCAAATTGGCCACATGATGCCCGGCCAGCGTGCGACGCTGCATGTCGATGCGTTGCGCGGCGTCGATTTGCATGGTGTCGTCGATAGTTTTGCGCCCGGCACCGGCGCCCAATTCGCCTTGTTGCCGCCCGAGAACGCCACGGGCAATTTCACGAAGATCGTTCAGCGCGTGCCGGTGCGGATTCGCGTCGACGCCGACCCGCAAACGCGCAGCCTGCTGTTGCCTGGGCTATCGGTGACGGTGGACGTCGATACCCGCTCGGTTCACGCGGGCGAGCGGCGGTTGGCGGCGCAAAGCGGCCATGACTGACACCACGTCGGCGACGAGCGGCGCGCTCGCCCCTGGCCATCCCGAACGCGCGAGCGCGGTCGACTGGGTCGCCGTGGCGGCGGGGTCGCTGGGCGCGTTGATGGCGACGCTCGACATTTCGATCACGAATTCGGCGTTGCCCGAGATTCAAGGCTCGGTCGGCGCGACGGGCACCGAAGGCACGTGGATCTCGACGGGCTATCTGATGTCGGAGATCGTCATGATCCCCCTCGCGGCATGGCTCACCCGCGTGTTCGGGCTGCGCAATTTCCTGCTCGCGAACGCCGCGCTGTTCATGGTGTTCTCGATGATGTGCGGGGCATCGCATTCGCTCGAGTGGATGATCATCGGCCGCGTCGGCCAGGGCTTCACGGGCGGCGCGATGATTCCCACCGCGCAGACGATCATTCGAACGCGGTTGCCGCGTGCGCAGCTCGCCGTCGGCATGACGATCTTCGGCCTCATCGTGCTGCTCGGTCCGCTACTCGGGCCCGTTCTCGGAGGCTGGCTCGCCGAGAACATCTCCTGGAAATGGTGCTTTTTCATCAATCTGCCGGTCTGCGTCGCGCTGCTTGCGTTGCTGCTCGCCGGGTTGCCTGCCGATCGGCCGCATTGGCACGACTTTATCAACGCCGATTGGATCGGCATCGTCGGTCTCTCGATCGGGCTCAGCTCGCTTACGCTCGTGCTCGAAGAAGGGCAACGGCATCAATGGTTCGAGTCGAGCGAAATCGTCACGTTCGCCGCGGTCGCCTTGCTCGGCTTCGTCTTGATCGGCATTTCGCAGTTCGTCGCGGCAAAGCCGATCTTGAGGCTATCGCTGCTGCGCAACCCGCGCTATGCGAGCGTCATCGTCATCGTGTCGGCCGTCGGCGCGGGGCTGTATGGCGTGGCGTATCTCGTGCCGCAGTTTCTGAGCCTGATTGCAGGCTACAACGCCGAGCAATCGGGCAACATCATGCTGCTCGCCGGTTTGCCCGCGTTTCTCATGATGCCGATCCTGCCGCGGCTGCTCGGCAAGGTGGACTTTCGCTTGCTGGTGGTGGGTGGGCTGCTCTGCTTCGCGGTCAGTTGCATGCTCGATACCAGTCTGACCGCGCAAAGCGCCGGCGTCGACTTCGTCTGGTCTCAGTTGCTGCGCGGCGTCGGTCAAATGCTTGCGATGATGCCGCTCAATCAGGCGTCGATGTCGGCGGTGTCGCGCGAAGAGTCGGGCGATGCCGCCGGTCTTTACAATATGGCCCGCAATGTTGGAGGCTCGATCGGGCTTGCCGTCATCGGCGTCGTCATCGATCGGCGCAATGCGTTTCACGTCGCGACGCTGCGCGAATCGGTCACGGCCAATTCATCGATCGGTCAGGAACGGATCGCGGCGAGCGCGGCCAATTGGCTCGCGCAGACGGGCGACGCGGCTTACGCGAAGATGCAGGCGCTGGCTCAGTTTGCCGCGCAAATCCAGCAGCAGGCGGCCGTCATAACATATTCCGAAACGTTCTACGTGCTCGCCATTGCGCTGCTCGCTTGCATCCCGCTCGCGCTCATGCTGAAGACACCGGCGCCGTCGAGTGGCCCGCCGTCGGCGGGGCACTGACGTCGATAGCGCGCCGCTGCATAGGTCGATTCCCGGTTATCGCCCAGCTATTCGCCATAGGTAGGATAGGAACTACAATTTTTACAACACGTGCAATATCGAAACGGTTTGTTCGCGTAATGGGTCGGTATGGCGTCGACGGCCGGGGCGGCGGAGCTGCCATGGCCCATGCGCTGAACGCTGCAAAAAAGAATCAAAAAACCAAGTGTGGCGTGTTCGTCGCGTGTCGCCTCGGGCTGTAGGGCAAGCGTAGCGGGCCTTCGGCATTTTTTTGAAATAATTTACGGGTTTACGGTGAATAGTTTGTTCGTAGGCTAAGGCGCTTAGAGGAGAAGCGCATGAGCCACGAAATTTTCGCCGACGGACCCACGACGCTCTATCGCCAGCAAGATGCATATCGCGTCGCGCAGGGCGCGCGCGCGCCTCGCATCGCCATCGTGCACGATTGGCTGGTGACCTACGCTGGCGCCGAGCGCGTGCTGGAGCAGATGATTGCCTGCTTTCCGCAAGCGGACATCTTCAGCCTCGTCGACTTCGTCGACGATCGCAAGTTCTTGCAAGGAAAGCATGCGACGACGTCGTTCATTCAACGGCTGCCGCTTGCGAGAAAGAAGTACCGAGCCTACCTGGCGTTGATGCCGCTCGCGATCGAACAGCTCGACTTGAGTGCGTACGACCTCGTAATATCGAGCAGTCACGCGGTGGCGAAGGGCGTGTTGACGGGCCCGGATCAGGTGCATGTCAGTTATGTTCATTCGCCGATTCGTTATGCGTGGGACCTTCAGCATCAGTATCTCGAGCAGTCGAATTTGACGCGAGGCCTGCGCTCGGTCGTGGCGCGCATGGTGTTGCATTACATCCGCAATTGGGACACCCGCACGGCCAACTCGGTCGACCACTTCGTCGCCAACTCGCAGTTCATCGCGCGCCGCATCAAGAAGGTGTACCAGCGCGAGGCAGATGTGATTTTTCCGCCTGTCGACGTGCAGTCGTTCGTGGTGGGCGAGCAGAAGGAGGATTTCTATCTGACCGCTTCGCGCATGGTTCCTTATAAAAAGATCGATCTCATCGTCGCGGCGTTTTCGAGCATGCCGGATAAACGCTTGGTCGTGATCGGCGACGGCCCCGAAATGAAGACGATTCGCGCGAAGGCGGGCCCCAACGTCGAGATCCTCGGTTACCAGCCGTTCGCCGTGCTTCACGACCATATGCGCCGGGCCAAAGCATTCGTATTCGCCGCGGAGGAAGACTTCGGTATCGCCCCTGTCGAAGCCCAGGCATGCGGAACGCCGGTCATCGCATTCGGCAAGGGCGGGGCGCTCGAAACGGTGCGCGAACTCGGGCTGCCCCATGCGACCGGCCTATTCTTTCGCGAGCAGACGATGCCCGCACTGGTCGCTGCGGTGCGTGAATTCGAACAGCATGGGCCACGCATCTCGGCGCTCGATTGCCGGACGAATGCCGAGCGCTTTTCGACGGCGACGTTCCGTCAGCGCTTTATGGCTTTCATCGAGCAAGTGATGCCGGGGGCAGTCGCGCGTGGCGACGGCGTTTACCGCGCGGCCGGTATGGACGGCGTGCCATCGGCGGACGCGCAAGCTGTCAGAGTGCTGCGCTCCCTCAAAGCGGTGGACTCGGAGAAGCGGAAGTTTCATGGCTGAAGGGGCCCAGTCGTGTGAAGGAATAGGTAGAAGTCGTGCTGTTCGGCGACGGCCTTTGTAGCTGCGGTCGGTCGTGCGGCCCAAGGGGCGGATAGGGTCGCGCAGCCGGTATGGCACTTGCGTAAGAACGATCTCAAAAAATCATCCCCGAGGGAAAGAACGATGTTGAAAGTCACTAAAGCGGTGTTTCCAGTCGCGGGCTTTGGCACCCGGTTCCTCCCGGCCACGAAAGCCAGCCCCAAGGAGATGCTGCCGATCGTCGACAAGCCGTTGATTCAGTACGCTGTCGAGGAGGCGGTCGAAGCGGGCATCACCGAACTCATTTTCGTGACGGGTCGCAGCAAACGTGCGATCGAAGATCACTTCGACACGTCGTACGAGATAGAAGCCGAACTCGAAGCGCGCGGCAAGGATAAGCTGCTCGACCTCGTGCGCGGCATCAAGCCGAGCCACGTCGATTGCTTTTACGTGCGGCAGCCCGTGGCGCGCGGACTGGGCCATGCGGTGCTCTGCGCGGAAAAGCTCGTGTCGGGCAGCCCATTCGCCGTGATCCTCGCCGACGATTTGCTTCATGGGACGCAACCCGTCATGAAGCAGATGATCGATGTCTTCAATCACTATCACAGCACTGTCATCGGCGTCGAAGCGATCGCGCGCGAAGATAGCCGCTCGTACGGGATCGTCGAAGGCCGCGAGTGGGAAGAGGACATCTTCAAGCTGTCGGGCATCGTCGAGAAGCCTTCGCCGGAGGATGCGCCGTCCAACCTTGGCGTCGTCGGCCGCTACGTGCTCATGCCGAGCATCTTCGAGCACCTGCGCCGGCTCGAGCCGACGGTGCTCGGCGAACTGCAGTTGACCGATGCGCTGCATTCGCTTCTGGCCGAAGAGCAAGTGCTCGCCTACCGCTATTACGGGCAGCGCTTCGATTGCGGCTGCAAGCTCGGTTATCTGAAGGCGACTGTCGAGTTCGCATTGCGACACCCGGAGATCGGTTCGGCCTTCCGCACCTACTTGCGCGAGTACGTCGACCATCTCGCGCCGTCCGCACCTTAGCTTAGCGGCAAGGCAGCCGATCGGCGCGGCTTTGTAGGTCTTCTGCGCGCCCGGCTCGATTCGGTTCCGGCTTCTCGCTTTTCTTCCTTTTCGTCCTTTTCAGCACGCCCGGCGTCAGCCCGGGCGTTGCCTTTAGGTGGTTCGCTTCGCCGTACGTAATGCGTCGGCGCGCGTCGCTCGCTTCGTCTCGAAAATGCGGGGACGGCTGCTTGCACGTTTGCGGTGGCGAACGCCTACGACGGCAAGACGGTGACGCGAAAGGTCGCCGGTGGAGAAAACGCGGACATGTATGTCGATTTGCGCGCGTTTTACGGCTGGTACGTCCTTCGAGTGGCCGTGGATAGCGATTCGAAATTCGTCCGCAGGCTTGCGGACCATGTCGAAACCGGTCGCCCCAGCATGAGCGATCCTGCGCCGGGCATGGTGTAGACAGGCTTGTCAGCGCTACGCAACAAATCCCCCTGTAAACACGCGCTCGAAACACAAAATAGATGCATAAAGCCGCGCTGCGCTTGTAGAATCCGGCCTTGAAGCGGCGTACGTCGTACGCCCTTCGTGCGTTCAACGACCAATAGGTAGGAGAAACATGTCGACTTCCGCAAAGAAGGTTGCGAAAAAAGCTGCCGCCGCACCGGCAAAAAAAGCAGCAGCAAAGAAGGCTCCCGCGAAGACCGCGGCTAAGAAGGTCGCCGTGAAGGCGTCCGGCGCTCCGTCGCCGATCAAGGACACCTTCACGAAGGCCTCGCTGGCTGCCCACATCGCAGAGCGCTCGGCTGTCGAGCCGAAGTCCGTCAAGGCGGTGCTCGCGGCGCTCGAAGACACGATCCTCGGCTCGGTTCACAAGAAGGGCGCCGGCGAATTCACGCTGTCGGGCCTGCTGAAGATCGTCGTGCAAGCCGTGCCGGCGAAGAAGAAGCGCTTCGGTAAGGATCCGTTCACGGGTGAAGAGCGCTGGTTCCCGGCCAAGCCGGCAAGCGTGCGCATCAAGGCGCGTGCGCTGAAGAAGCTGAAGGACGCGGCTTCCGCCTAATTTCGGCTTCGCCGAAACGAAAAACCCCGCAAAGGCATCGCGCTTTCGCGGGGTTTTTTATCGCCGGGCGCCTGGTGCCTCCCGGCGCCGCGTGTCGTGCTGCATACGCTTGCTGCCTTCGATGCAGCCGCTCAGCGGGTCTTCCCGTCGGGCTGGTAGCCGTCGTTCAGCGTCTGCAGAAAGGCGATGATGTCCTTGATGTCGGCATCCGTCATCGAGGGCGTATCGCCCGGATTGCGATCGAACGGGGCGTCGGCTTTATCGATATTGGCGTGGTATTTCGCGGGGAGGTCGTCGTATTGCGCGACGTGGCCCTTCGCGTCATGCGGATAAATTTTGCCCGGTTCGATGTCGCGCAGATTGTAGAACTTCAGCACCTGGTCGAGCGAGCGATAGACGCCGTTGTGAAAAAACGCGTGACGTGTGGCCACATTGCGCAGCGATGGCGTGAGAAACATGCCGCAGAACTGCGTTTGCGCGGCGAGATCGGTCCGATGCGGGCCGCATAAGCCCATGTCGAAGTAGCCGGCGTTGCGATTGACGGCCAGCGCAGTGTTGCGCGGCACGCCCAACGCCTCGTACTCATAATCGGTGAACATCGGCGGCTGGCCGTCGCGCGAGGGTTGCGACAAATGGCAGCCCGCGCAGTTCGCCTTTTGCGGATCGTTGAAGAGCTTCAGGCCACGCAACTCGGCCTGGGTCAAGCGTGCGCGCCCTTCGAGCCAGTAATCGTATTTGCTCGAATACGGGTGGAACGAGGGATCTTCGACCTGGTAGCGCGCGACGGCGAACATCGCCTCGGATAGCAGCATGCGCGGGTTCTTGAAAATGTCCGGCCCGAAAAGCTGTACGAAGACTTTGCGGTACGCGTCGCCGTCGAACTTGCGCGCCACTTCCTCTTCGCTCGTATTCGCCATTTCGACGGGGTTCAGCAGCGGGCCGAACGCCTGCATCTGCAGCGTGTCGGCGCGGCCGTCCCAGAACATGCCGCCTTGCGGGACGTCGGCCGGCTTGGCCGGTGTGGCGCCGGCCGTCTTTTGCGCGCGTGCGACGCCCGAGGCTCGAGCCGCTTGCTGCGCGAAATTCGCGGGCGTATCGTCGTCCGCCTTTTCGGGGCCGATGCTGAAATTCGGCTGTCGATATAGATACATCAGCGACGGTGGCGGACGATCGCCTTGCAAGGTCATCGACGGCCCGCCGAATTGGACGGGCAGCGCGTTGGGCGGACCGTATGCATGGGCCGGGCTGTGGCACGAAGCACATGAGAGCTTGCCCGACGCCGATAAATTCGCATCGAAGAAGATCTGTTTGCCGAGCAGCGCCATCGCGCTGAGCGGGGCGGAGGCCGGGCGCTCGAGATGCACCGGATGCGGGTTCGCCCCTGTCAACTGCTCCACGATTTCACCGACGGCCGACGGCGTGTGCTCGGGATAGGCGAGGGCCCAGGCGCAAGCGCCGCCCACGGCGAGCAAGAGGACGAGGGCAGTGGCGCGGACGAGAAAGCGGCGGCGAGCCGCGGGGCAGCGGCGATGGGCGGGCGGATTCGGCAAGGCTGAGTCGAGCGGTTGCATCGGGTCGGAAGTGAAGCGTCGAGTGCTGACAGACAAAAAGCCACAGCCCGTTGCCGGGCTGTGGGGGGCGATTTCGCCGCGTTAGCGCGCTGCCGTCCTATGGCGAGATCCAATTCGCCATCGAGCCATTGCGCGACGCGCTAGGCGGCCCGCGTGATCGTCTTGGCTCAGGGCGCCGAGGCGACCGGCGTGCCGAGCGACGTATCGAGGAACAGCGGCGTCGTATGCGGCGCGTTCGTGAAGTCGAACATGCTCGAGATGCTGCCCGCCGTAGCGTCGAACGAGCCGCCGCCGATGCGCTGGCCGTCGAGCCAGTTGTCCTCGATGAAGCGTACGATCGATGCTTGCGAGATCGGCGTGTGGTCGACGAAGTTCTTCCTCGCATACGGTGAGATGACGAGGAACGGAATCCGCGTACCGGGACCGCAGCGGCCGTTCACGGGCGAGCCGTTCACGCCGAGCGGCGCGGTGCCGGTGCCGCACACGCTCGTGCCGTTCAGCGCATCGGCGGTCGAGAACGAGGCGGACGTCGGGCTGGCGTAGGCGTGGTCGTACCAGCCGTCGGAGTCATCCCATGCGACGATGACGGCCGTGTTTTTCCAATCGGGTTGCTGCTCGAGGAAGTTGACGACCTTCGTGACGAACGCTTGCTCGTCGAGCGGATCCGAATAGCCCGCGTGGCCGTCCTGATAGGCGGGCGCCTTCAGGAAACTGACCGACGGGAAGTTGCCGGCCGAGACGGCAGCGAAGAAATCGTCGCTGTCGTACTGGTGGTTGGCCGGGTCGGCCGTCGTCGCGCCGGGCGCCGTCGTGTAGCCCACCGCCGCCATCGAAGCCGGGCGCAAGTGCTGCGGATTGGCCGTCGACGTGTAGTACTGGAACCAGTTATGGTGCGGGATGTAATCGGCCGTCGATGCGTTGACCACGGTCGACAAGGTCTTGCGCGCGCAACCCGTCGAGCCGTCGCTGTTGACCGTCGAGAGGTTGAAGCCGCCCATGAAGCCGCCCCATGTGATGTTCTTCGCGTTGAGCAGATCGCCGATGTTCTTGCCCGACATCAAGACCGTGTCGGTCGTGCTCGAGCACACGTCGGCGGCCGGATCGACGTCGTTGATCATCGTGAAGCCGCCTTGACCGTCCGCCACGTAGTACGAGCTCTTCGACGATTTGACGATCTGCATGCCGTTCGTTTGCCCCGAAATGGCTTCGAGCGCGCCAGGGGTCGACGGGCCGTACGTGTCGGTGAACGCGTTGTCGCTCATCGCGTAGTTTTGCGCGTAATTCCACAGTGCCGTGACGGTGTTGCCGTCGTAATAGCCCATGACTTGGCCCTTCGTGCCGAATGCTCCCGCGCCGCCGCTCGTGCCTCGACCCGTGTATTTCGGGAAGAGGTCCATGAGGCCGTTGTCGTAGGCTTGTTCTTCAGCCGTGTACGCGTGATTCTGGTCGGCCGTCGCCGCTTGTGTGCGATCGAGACGGAAGGGGTTGGCCGCGTCCGTGCCGTTCAGCGTCGCATTCGAGTTGGGGTTGGCCGTCAGCAGCGTTCCGCTCAGGCCGTTCACCGTCGGCGTGCCCGAGGCGGCCGTGAAGGCTGGCTCACCCGCGGGATTCGTCGACGTCGGGTACGTGGCGAAGTAATGGTCGAAGGAGACGTTCTCGCCGTAGATGACGACGACGTGCTTGATCGGCGTCGACGTGGTCAAGGCGTCTTGCACCGAGACCGAAGCGACCGGCGTCGCCGGCGTGTCGTTCGAGCTGCCGCACGCGGCCAGCACGGCGAACGAAGCGGCTGCTACCGCGATAGGAAGAAGCGTACGGCGAAACATGGGGACGAACTCCTGGTTTGTCGTTGCTGCGATCCCCTGATCGACGTGTAATCATCCGTTTCCGGTGAGATGACAGCGAAGGAAGTCGCGGCTAACGCTGGTTATTTTCGGAAGACCGGCGCATTGGACCATGTGCATATGAAGCGTCCGCGACACGTAGCTTTCAAAACTATTTCAGTTGTATTCGGCCTTGCTCGGCGCGCGCGAGGGGCAAGGCGTCGGCCTGCGGCGGGGACAGGTAACAAAAAAGCCAGCCGGAGTTGCCTCCGGCTGGCTCGGTGCTGCATGCTGACTACGGTCTGTTTGTGTTTCCGTTTCGTCGATGGATCGACGGGACCGATTAGAACTTGTGGCGCAGGCCCAAAGCGACGAGTTCTTGCGAGCTCGTGCCGTTGTAGCCGTACGAACCGATCGACGCTTGAGCGCTGCCGATGGTGCCGTCGGCGTTGCGGGTTTGACCGCGCGCATGCTGATACGCGCCGACGAGGTACACGTCGGTGCGCTTGGACAGCGTGTAATCGGCGCCGAGCGAGGCTTGGTGATACGTCGCCGACGTATCGCCGCTCGCCTTCGTGTAGCTATAGCCGAGGCCCAGCAGCAGCGCCGGCGTGGCTTGATAGTTGAAGAAGCCTTGGCCGACGTTGTACTTTTCCGTCGAACCGAACGTCGAGAAGCCGTCTGCCTTGTACTGCGCGTTGCTGTAGCTCGCGCCCATCGTGAACGGGCCAACCGTGTATTGCGCGGCCAAGCGTGCAATGCCGATCGATTTCGCCGAGCCGTAGAAGGCGTTGATGTTGCTGTCGAACGTGCCGCCGGACGTCGCAGCTGTGTCCCAACCAGCGCGCAGACCGGTCGTCGCCGACAGAGTGTTCGTGTTGTCCGCGCGGAAGTAGCCGGCGGCAAGACCCAGCGGACCGTTGTTGTAAGCGGCGGCGAGCGACCACGTTTGGCCGCTGCCCGTCGAGCCAGCAACGCCGCCGAAGGCATACATCGCTTCGAATTGGAGCCCGGCGTACGTGGGCGAGAGGTACTTGATCGCGTTGTTCGTGCGCGAGCTGTTATCGTAGTTATCGACGTCGCCAGGGGTAGCGAATGGGCTGCCGAAGTAGTTGTCGGCCGTGATCGCTTGGACCAGGTCCACTACCGGATCATACTGACGGCCCAGGGTGACCGTACCGTACGTCTGGCTCGTCAGGCCGACGAAGGCTTGACGGCCGAACAGGCGGTTACCTTGGCTCATGCTGCCGTTCGACGGATCGAAGCCGTTTTCCAATTGGAAGATCGCAGCTAGGCCGCCGCCCAAATCTTCTTGGCCCTTGAGGCCCCAGCGCGTGCCGGAGAGATCGCCACCGCCCGAATTGCCGAGGGCCCACAGGTTTTGATTGCCCGACGCGTTGTGCACATACGTGAGCGACGTGTCGATCACGCCGTAGAGCGTCACGCTGCTTTGCGCATGGGCGGCGCCGGCTGCGCCGAGCAGCGCGAGCGAGAGGGTTGACAAAGCGATTTTTTTCATCATTTCTCCACGCGAAACGTTATTAGTCCGTTGCGAAAAGGAGAGTAGCGCAATGCGACTGAAAGGATGAGTGAAAAAAAACGTGTGTCGTCAAAATGAAACAGCGCATCCGGCGATGCGGTAAAAAGCGAATAACCGATTATTGCTGCCTTTGAAATACTGAATTAGGGAATGTGCAAAACTGTGGCGCAAATGAGCAAGTTTCCCCAAAATCGTGCGCATCGACGCCCCGCCGCGGCACGTCGCCGCGGGCCGATGCCCTTGAATGCGATACGAAAGTGCGTGGTGCACAGCAATGCGGCAAGATGTCTCGTCGCTGCCGGGGCGTGCGACGCACGGCAACTAGACAAAGCTGTAGAGATATGCCGGTAGTGGACGTGCTCTAATTGTCTGCGTTATTGCGCAATCGCCGTTTATTGGCGAGTTGGCGTCGCCGGCCGCGCGCCGCGGCGTA
Organism: Trinickia sp.; assembly: GCA_036384755.1. Lineage (GTDB taxonomy): Bacteria > Pseudomonadota > Gammaproteobacteria > Burkholderiales > Burkholderiaceae > Trinickia. Next base: position 22,588 of record DASVLS010000005.1, read on the forward strand.
TTCGGCGCCGAGCAACAGCACGGCCGCCGAGAAGTACAGCCACATCAGCAATACCGCGAGCGAACCCGCAGCGCCGAAAGCATTGGCGAGTCCGGCATGGGCGAGATAGATCGCAAATAGCTTTTTTCCGGCTGTAAATAGCAATGCGGCGACCGCGCCGCCGGTGAGTGCGTCATGCCAGGCCACATGCGCATCGGGCAGAAACTTGAGCAGCCCTGCGAACGAGAAGGCGAGCACGACCACGCCTAGCACGAGCTGCAAAATATCGCCGATGACGACGAACGGTGTTCCGCCGAGTATCCACTCGCCGATGAACGTGACGACCGCGTCGAGCACGAGGGAAACGATCGCGAGAAACGCGACGCCCAGCACGAGGCCGAACGAGATAAGTCTGACTTTGACGAGGGCGAGGACGCTCGACACGCGTTCGGACGCGTCGGCCGGCCAAACCACCGAAAGTGCCGAATTGAGGGAGGCGAACGTGGCCGAGGCGCCAAGCGCGAGCGCCACGAACGATACGAGCGCGGCCGTGCCGCCGGAGCCGCTATGAGAACGCGCATTGACGACGATCATTTGCACGGCGGCGGCGGCCTCGTCGCCGATGAGCAGATGGGCGTCTTGGAAGATCTGGCCGCGGATCGCGTCCGCGCCGAAGAACCAGCCGGCCACGGCGATCACCATGACGAGCATGGGCGCCAGCGAAAACGCAGAGTAAAACGCGATGCCTGCCGCCATCGTCGTGCAGCGGTCGTCGCCGAAATGCCGCACCGCATCAACCGCGCATGCGCCCTCGCGGCGGGCCACGCGCGGTACATGACCCAAAGAGAAGGTTGCCATCGATCCCCCGACTGTCTGCATGTGCTAATGCTTCCCTGTTGCAGGCTGCATGCCCGTTCGCCGGGTGCGGCATCGCAAAATCGCTCCCTGCGCGAATCGCTGGGCCTGCCGTCGCCGTCTCGCGCGTCGCGGAGCGTGCTCCTACGGCGCAGGGCAGATCGCAGCGGAGCTCGAATCGTTGTCGGAGCCTCTGAGCGGCCCTTCGATCAGCGCGGTGGCGCAAGCGGTCGAGGCTACCGGCGTGGCCGCGGGTGTCGGTTGGCTCGAACGCGGCGACGATGGTGCGCTCTACAACAGCGACGTCATGTGCATGCCGGGCGGCGCCAAGCATAGGCATGGCAAAGTCCATGCGACGAAGAGTCCGCATTTGCGTTCGGGTGACCGGTTCGACGTTTACGACACGCCCTGGGGTGCCGGCGGGAAAGGCGAGCGAAAGCGGATCCGTCGCCGTCGGTTTTGCGGTAGTCGGAAGAAAGCGCTCGATGCTGTAGCGCCGCAGAGTCGGTTCAACTGCCGTCAGCGCCGGTCGCTGGGCAAAAGTCCGTAGAAGGCGCTATCGGACGTCCTGCCGTCCACGATCCATCGTTCTCGCAAGAGCCCCTCTCGCACGAATCCCAGGCGTTCGAGCACGCGCGCCGACGCTTCGTTGCGAGGATCGATCTCGGCCTCGATGCGGTGCAGGTGCAAGGTGTCGAAGGCGCTATCGACGACGGCGCGCACGGCTTCGCCGATATAGCCTCGACCCCAGAACGGCCTTTGCAGCCCGAAGCCGATTTCCGCGCGCTTCGACGCCATCTCGACGTGGAACAGCGAGCAGATGCCGATCGCTTCCCGCGTTTCGGTGAGCTCCACGATCCAGACGATTTCCGTATCGGTGGCGGAGCCTTGCATTCGGCGGGCGACGTAATCGACGACTTGCTCGAAGCGCTTCATAACGGGAAACGACCAATAGCGCATGAACTTCACATCCGAATACATCGCGAACAGCGGCGCGGCGTCTTCGGCGCACAGCGGGCGCAACGTCAAACGGGCGGTCGACAACAGAGAGACGTCGGATGGCGGCATGAGAATGCAAGGCTGACGGATTGCGTGGGCTCGGTGGCCGAGAGGCGTGGAAAATCAAGGCTGCGCGACATTGCGGTTTCCGTGCGACAGGTGACGTGCGAAGCCGACGCAGCGGCGCTTGGGTTTGCACCCAGCGGGCTGGGCTTCAATCTATACGATGAAGCATCGGCGGGCAATCGGCTTCGCTGCCGATGCCGCGAGATGGGTGGCGCGGCCCGCGGTCTTGCGCGCTTGTAGGAAGCGTTCGAATTGATTTTAGAGAAATTTCGTAGAACTTTTAATCGCTCCGCGTCGGTATCGCGGAGGCGATCGCAACGTGCAGCCTCCTGGAGTTGCAAACGGACTACCGCGCATGCATACTGCCCCGGGACACCAACAGACTTCTAATGCGCTATCGGATGCCGGCGCGTCCGGTGGCCGGAAAACATCGAATCCGGCTCGCGCAAACGACCCATGAAGTCGATCGCCGCTAAAAGAGCGTGCGAGCCCGATCATCAGCGACGCATCGCTGGTATCGAATGGCGCAATCGCGCTCGGGCGGAGGTTGAGTGCAAAGCGCGCGATCAACAGCGCGATCGACAATAAGCGAAAGCGCAATATCCGGGGACATCGAATGTTGAAAGTCTGCAGGGCGTGCGATCCGCCTCAATACACATTGAAGTCGACCTGTCCGAGGTGTGGAGCGCCGACAGTCGAACCGTACGGCACAGCGTCCGGGCGTAGTGGCGGTGGCTTTGGCCTTGGCCCCGGCCGCGCTCAATCGCTCGGGCGCACATCGTTGAGTCTCGTGCCGCGCGTCGTTGCACCCGCGCCGACATCCTACGCGCTGGTCCATACCTTGGGCGGTAATACCCCTGATGACATGGGTGGGGACGGCGCATACGCCAATTGGCTGCACGATCATTTCTCCCGGAACAAGAACCCCCTCGGTTGCGTCGATGTGCAGCGCCTGATCTTCACCGGCCGTAAGACGGGGTCGACCGCGGAGTTCATCGAGCGCATGATCCCTCAGTTCACGAAGGATCTCGGGCGCTACCTCGCCACGCCAGCTCTGCGGACGACGCGCACGATCGTCCTGAACTGGCACATCCGCTATACGGGCCGGCCGAATGCGTGGACGGGGCGCGGCAGCAGCCAGAAAATGGTCGCTGCGCTACAGCGCATGGTGGCCGAAGCGGGTTACCGGCTCATCGTGCTCTATACGGTGCATGAATCGGAAGGACTCGGAGGCGATCCATGGCGCTACCAGCCGTCGTTGTTGATGGCCCTGAATCCGGACGTGAGGGGGCAAATCGAGCACCAGTTCAATGAGCGCGTCGCGCTTTCTCGCGTACCTGGGCTCATGACCTGCGTGCATACCTCGAGTGTCGATCTGATCCTGCAATACTTGCACGGCGAGTCGCCCGCGGTGATGCACACGGCCGCCGCGGTGCTCTTACAGCAGTTCCGGCACCGTACCGTCCCGAGCCAGTTGACGAACCACGCACGACGCCAAACGCAAGGCATCGTCGTGTTCGGGATGATTACGGCGCGCCATGGCCTATCCGTCGACATCATCCGGCATCTCTGCAAGCGTCTCGCCATGTACGGTTTCGGACGGGATTTCAAAGTCGTCGTCGCGGGCAAGACCCAAACGGCCTCGCTCGAAAGCGGTCTGCGCGACATCGACTCCGTCAGGTTGGTTTTCCATGGGACGCTCGATCATCGCGATGGATTCACCACATTGGCGGGCTGCCGCTACGCGATGTCCTTCGATCCGCTCGGCTTCAGAAACAACGCATCGGCTCAGGTGAATGTGACGCGTGCCGGCCACCTGTTGTTCTCGCGAAACGGTGGGGAAACATCCGAGGCAATGATCGAACGGGCGCTGCAAGAGATCGTACGCTGCGAGCGCACCCCGGATCGCTTTACGGACGCATTGATCGCTCAATCCGGCCGATTCATCGACACCTCGCCCAGTGCTGTCGGCAACGAGTTGGATCGATATCTGCGGGGCCTCGCATCCTCCGACGATTTATGAGTCGCGGCGGCGGGCGGCATCACGATTCGCCGGGGTGTCCCGCAATCACGCATCGCTATTGCGCTTTGTGGTGCGGGCGAACCGTCTATTTGACCGATGGATGGTCCGGCACTACGATGCGGGGCATGAGCACCGATCACTTCACCGCCGTCGCGAAGCAATACGCCCATTCACGCCCTACGTATCCACCGGAGTTGTTCGCCTGGCTCGCCCAGGCGTGCGCCGAGCGCGAGCTCGCTTGGGATGTAGGCGCCGGCAACGGCCAGGCGTCCGCCGCCTTGGCTGAGCACTTCGCCAAAGTATGGGCGACGGATTTGAGCGAGGCGCAGATCGCGCAAGCCGCGTCCCATCCCCGGATCGAGTATCGCGTGGCGCCTGCCGACCGTAGCGGCCTGCCCGATGCCAGCGTCGATCTCGTGACGGTGGCGCAGGCGTTGCATTGGTTCGACCTCGATGCATTCTATTCGGAAGTGCGGCGCGTGCTGAAGCCCAGCGGCTTGATTGCCGTCTGGACATACGGTGTGTTGCACGTCGAAGGCGACGCCGTCGAAGAGCGGGTGAGCCGCTTCTACCATGATGTGGTGGGCGCTTACTGGCCAGCCGAGCGCAGGCACGTCGAGACCGCCTACGCGCAGTTGCCGGTTCCCTTTGCGAAAGTGCCGAGCCCCGAGTTCGCGATCCGACTGGCTTGGACGTTGGACGATCTGCTGGGCTACTGCCGCAGTTGGTCTGCAACGGCTCGATGCCAAAGCGCAACGGGCAGCGACCCCGTCACCGCGCTGGAAGCCGATCTGGCGCCCGTGTGGGGTGCACGAGATCAGCGTCGCGTCGTGACTTGGCCGATTGCGATGCATGTCGGCGCGCGCTGAACGCGTATCGGCTTTCCGCTGACCTCGAGTCGCCATCTTCCTTCAATATGCTCACGCGCTTGGCGCCCGACGTCATGCACCGCGTTCGGGTGCCGACAATCTGCGCTGAAATTCAGGTCAACTACCAATAAGGGAGGGCCGTCTCGGCGCCGTATACAGCGGTATGACGCCGGGTGACCTGAGCGTCGGGTCGGCGAGCCGGATCTGCTCGGCCAATTCGAAAACATGGCGGACCGCCGTGTTGCCTTGCCGTTCCCCGTTTCCGGAGAGACGCCATGTTCCCGCTCCGATTCAAGCAGAAGCTCTGGCTTCCGTTGATTGCGAGCCTCCTCGCGCTACTGATCGTTTCGCTGTTGGCGGCCTATTTGTCATACCAGACGCGTATGGACGAGCGCAAAGCCGATCTCGTCAACAGTGCGCAGATCGGCCTATCGATCGTCAAGGAGTACGAAGCATTGGCGCGCGCGGGCAAAATGACCGAAAGCGAAGCGAAGAAGGAAGCGCTCGATCGGCTGCGCGGCGTGCGCTACGGCAGCGACGGCTATTTCCTGGTGCTCGATACGGACGCGCGGATGGTGATGCATCCGATGAAGCCGAAGACGGTCGGCAGCGATTTGAGTAAGGTGACCGACGCCGACGGCCGTCATCACTACGTCGCGTTCGTGAAGACCGCAACCGGCCCGCAAAGCGCCGGATTCGTCGATTACGTGTTTCCGCATCCGCACGTCTCGCCTCCGAAGGCCGTGCCCAAGCTCGGTTATGTCGCGCTTTTCGCGCCGTGGGGATGGATCATCTCGACCGGCGCGTACTTGGACGACATCGAAACGAGCTTTTATCGCTCGCTCTATGCGACGGGGGCGGTTTTCATCGTCGTCGCGCTGGTGCTCGCCGCGCTGGTGTCGCTCGTCAATCGCAGCATCGCCCACACGATCGGTGGCGATCCCCTCTACGCAATGCGGATGACGCGAGAAATCGCTTCAGGCAATCTCGCCGTGGAGCTCGATACGGCGCAAGGCCCTGCCCACGGCGTGATTCAAGCCATCGATGCCATGCGGCAGGCCTTTGTCGGAACGGTCAGCCATATCCGCGGCAGCGCGGACACGATCAACGTTGCGGCGCGCGAAATCGCGAGCGGCAATATGGATTTGTCGAGCCGGACGGAGCAGCAGGCGGCATCGCTCGAAGAGACGGCCGCGAGCATGACGGAATTGACCGAAGCGGTGAAGCAGAACACGGACAACGCACGGCAAGCCAATACGCTGGCCGTGCGCGCGACCGGTATCGCCGACGCAGGCGACGACGCGGTGCAAGAGATGGTCGGCGTGATCGAACGAATCAACAGCAGCTCGACGAAGATCTCCGACATCACCGCCATCATCGAAGGCATCGCATTTCAGACCAACATTCTTGCGTTGAACGCCGCGGTGGAGGCTGCGCGTGCGGGCGACCAGGGCCGCGGGTTTGCGGTGGTCGCGGGAGAGGTGCGCAGTCTCGCTCAGCGCTCCGCGGCCGCGGCCAAGGAAATCAAGGAACTCATCGGTTCTTCGGTCGCGATGATACGCGGCGGTGCAACGAAAGCGAACGAGGTTGGCGCCACGATGGGGGAGGTCAAGCAGGCGATCAAGCAAGTGGCCGACATCGTCGGAGAAATCGCGGCCGCCTCGGAAGAGCAAGGCCGTGGCATCGAGCAGATTGCTCAAGCCGTCAACCAGATGGACGAAGTCACGCAGCGCAATGCGGCGCTGGTCGAGCAGGCCGCTGCAGCCGCGCAGGCGCTAGAAGAACAAGCGGAAGGCCTGAACCGGGCCGTCGCGATGTTCAAGTTGGATTGAAGAGGGGGCGAGCGGCGATCATCGACCGCCGGAAGCGCGCCGGTTGCGCACGCTACGGAACGAGCTCGCCGCCCCTTCCTAACGACTTAGTCGCGATAATGGTGATGCCGGTGACGCCGGCCGCTCGGGTGAGCGCGGTGATCGTTGGCATAGGCGTTCGTGCGGGAGATGTGGCCGCCGAGCGCGGCGCCGCCACCGCCGCCGGCGGCTGCGCCGATGATCCCACCGGTGCGTCCGCCCATCGCGTTGCCGGCCGCTGCGCCTACGCCGCCGCCGAGGGCGCCGCCCACGATCGCGCCGGTGCGTTCACGGCGATTCGAGGTCACAGCGCCGCCTGCGCCGCCGCCCACTGCGCCGCCGATGATCGAACCGGTGCTGCCGCCTACCGCACCACCCAAGGCAGCGCCTGCCGCACCGCCCACGGCGCCCCCAAGCGCGTTATTCAAATCGCCGGCGAAGACCGGCGAAGCGCTGAACCCGGCCAGCGCCAGCAACGTTGCCGCCACGGCAACTCGGACGTTTTTCTTCTGCATCTGAGACCTTTCGTCTTTCGTTTGAGTGATGGCGCGAAGTATATCCAGATGCGGATAGGAAGATGTTGCTTACCGGTTCGGCTTCCGTAAGAGATGTAACGAAGTTTCGGCCGGCTCGCTTTCACACAAAATGATACCGAGTCGGTATAAGTATCCGATCTCGGATAATTTTGGATAGCCGATGGCGGCATGCGGCATCGGGAGGCGCGTGTCGCGATGTCATGAGCGGAAACGCCGAGCAGCAGATGACCGTCGGCGTTTCCCGCTTCAGACGGATTTAAAAGGTTTCCCAGCTCGCCTCGCTCGCGCCGGCTGGAGCCAAAGCGGCGACCGGTTCCGCACGCACGTTCCGACGTGCGGCAGGGGGCGGCGGCGGTGCGGGGCGGCGCGCTTTACCGGTACGCGGCGCGTGGGCAGGCGCAGTGGCGGGTTTCACGGTGCTTGCCGTGCTGCTTGTCGTGCTGCTTGCCGGGCGCCTTGCCGCCGGCGCGACACGCGCCGTTTGATCGATCCGGAAGAACGCGATCGCTTCGTTCAAGCGCCGGCCTTGATCCTCGAGCGACTTCGACGCTGCAGCGGCTTCTTCCACGAGCGCCGCATTTTGTTGCGTGACTTCGTCCATCTGCGTGATCGCTTGATTGACCTGTTCGATGCCCCGGCTTTGCTCGGTCGATGCGGCGGCGATCTCGCCCATGATGTCGGTAACCCGTGCGACCGCTTGGGTCACTTCCGCCATCGTCTTGCCGGCGTCGCCTGCCAGCGCGGAACCGTCGTGGATCTTCTGCACCGACGCGCCGATCAGCTCTTTGATTTCCTTGGCCGCGCTCGAGGAGCGCTGAGCAAGCGAGCGCACTTCGGTGGCAACGACGGCGAAACCGCGACCTTGCTCGCCCGCGCGCGCCGCCTCTACCGCGGCATTCAATGCAAGGATGTTCGTCTGGAACGCGATGCCTTCGATGAGCCCGGTGATATCGGCGATCTTCGACGAGCTCTCGCTGATTTCCGTCATCGTCGCGACGACCCGGCCCACGACGTCGCTTCCTCGCGTCGCCACATCCGAGGCGTTGGCCGCCAGCGTGCTCGCCTGCTGCGCGTTCTCCGCATTTTGCTTCACCGTGGAGGTCAACTCCTCCATGCTCGATGCGGTTTCTTCGAGCGAAGCTGCCTGCTCTTCCGTGCGCGAAGACAAATCGACGTTGCCGGAGGCGATTTCGCTCGAGCCCGTCGCGATACTATCGGCCGATTCGCGCACCTGCCCGATGAGCTTGACGAGGCTCGACTGCATCGCTGCCATGGAAGCCAGCACACTGCCGCCCGGGGCCGATTCCCCACCGGCGACGATGCCGAGATCGCCATCGGCAATGCGCCGCGTGACGTCGGACAGGACAGCGGGCTCGGCGCCGAGGGCGCGCGTGATGCTGCGCGTGATCAGCCAAGCGGCCAGGATAGCGGCCATGACCGTGGCGATGCAGATGCCGAACAGCAACGCTCGCTGCGTGGCGTACAACTCGCTCGCGCGCTGCACTTTTGCTCCGGCGCGCGTCTCGGTGTAGGCGGCGAAATTTTCGCTTGCCTTGACGAGTGCGGCGAGTAGAGGACGGCAGTTGTCGTCGATCTTTCTCACGGCGTCGTCGTGCTTGCCGTTGAGGGCGTCGTTCTCGATATCGACGGCGACCGGTCCGTATTCGCTTTCCACGCGGTTGATTTCCGCGATCATCGCTTTCGCCTTCTCGCTTACGTCGACACCGTTCGTGGCAAGGTCGTTGAGCTTCTTCAAAGACGCCTGAACGTCGCTGTTGGCACGCTGTACCTCGGCCTTTTCCAGCGCCACGTCTTCGGGCTTCGTGACGAGTACCAGATTGCGTGCGGCGATGGCGCGCCGATCGACTGCGGTCCTCACTGCGGCGGCTGTGCGCGCTCGCGCGTCGATGCCGCTCACGTACCGGGAGAAACTATCGTTGATACTGCTCAGCGAGTACATCGCAAGGGCCGATACGAGCAGAACGAGCCCGGCCAGCACACCAAAGGTCAGCGAGAGCTTCGCTTTGACCGTCATTTGATTGAGACTCATGATGAAATTCCTTTTAGTACGCGCTACACACGGGCACGAGTAGGCACCGTCGGTGTAATTGCATAACGGCCAGGGAGAATGCGCGCCTGAATGGCAAACGCGAGAGCAAACGTTTGCGTCAGGGATTTGGAGGATGGGGCTTTCCCGGTGAAGGGCTCAATTTCCGAACAGATACGCGGAAGATCGACCCAAGAGCGGGTAGTTTAGTAGCATTAATGCTACGTGAGGCTTCATTGGCCGAGCGATGGGCCGTGACGCCCGGATCGCTCTGCGTGCGTGGTAGAGGCCGCTCGGCACGCGTCGTCGTCGACGGTGGAAAGCTCCACGATTTCGGCCGTGATCTGCTCTTGCCGCAAACGGTGATAATCGGCGGTCAGCCGCTGCTCGGTATCGCCGATATTGCGGCGCGCGGCGATCATCGCCCGCATGCGCGCTTCGTTTTCGGCTGCGAACGCAAGCACGAGCGCTTCGCATACCTGGGTGTACACGTATTCTTCGGCGAGCTTTTCCAGCAATCGGTATGCGGGAAGCGTCACGATGGGCGGGAAAGGGCGAGCCGACGGCTTGAACTTCAAGAAGTCGAAGGGCAACAGAGACGTCGTCATGATCGCCGCGCCGTCCACTTGCTGGGGGGCGCCGTGCACGATAGCGACGCGCGATACGTTGCCGCCCTGCAAACGGCCATACAGCGCACGGATGATTCTGTCGGCAAGATCGGGCACGGCGTCGGCATGGACGATCATTTCGGCACTCCAAGCCGTCGGATAGCCGAATTCCTCGGCGACGAGCCGAGCGCGATCGCCGATCACGAAGTATTCGACCGCGCCCGCCGCCGACCGCTGCGCGGCTTGCATGACGCGATGATTGAATGTGCCGACAAACCCTTGTTCCGTACCGATGACGATTGCGATCAGCGCATTGGCCGTTTCGTTGCGATGCGGCGCTTCGGGCGCAGGCGCCGTAGCGAGTGTCATGGCGTCGGCGATCGCCGCGCCGATTTGGTCCGCGCATGCGCGTATGCCGGGCAATCGTGCGAGCGCTTCGCGCGTGCGCGCCGCGGCGATGCCGCGCATCGCGGTGACGACCGACGCCAGTTCGTCGACCGTCGCGAGGCGCGCTTGAACGTCGCCGAGTTCGTTGCTCATGGGCTGCTCCGGCGCTCGGCCGGTTGAGGCAAGAGATCGCGCACGATGCCGACGAGTGCCGAACGATCGTCCTGCGGCAGCGGTGCGCCGGCCTTTAGCGCCGGCTCCAGTTTCGCGGCGATACCGGTTGCGTCGAGGCGGGCGGGCAGTGCATCGCGGACGGCTGCGATCGCGCTCGGCGGACAGGGATCGAACACCCCTTCGGCCAGCGCGAGCAACAGCGCGATTTCCCCGATGGGGCGCAGCGGCGCAAACCGCGGTTGGGCGATCAACGCCCGGATGCGCTCGCCGCGAGCGATCTGCGCGCCGACTCTCGCGTCGCTCAAGCCCCCGAACCGCGTGAACATTTCGAGCTCGAGGAACTGCGCGTAGTCGAGCCGCAACCGCCCAGACGCCGCGCGCAGTGCGGGAATTTGGGCTTTGCCGCCCACGCGGCTGACGCTGAGGCCGACATCGACGGCCGGACGCTGGTTAGCCGCGAATAGATGCGCATCGAGCACGATCTGCCCGTCGGTGATCGAGATCAGATTCGTCGGGATATAGGCCGCGAGGTTGCCCGCATCGGTCTCGGCGATCGGCATCGCCGTCAGCGACCCGCCCCCGCGTTCCGGAGAAAGTTTGGCCGCCCGCTCGAGCAGGCGCGCGTGCAAGTAAAAGATGTCGCCCGGATACGCTTCTCGGCCCGGCGGCGCACGCGTGAGCAACGAAAGCTCGCGGTGCGTGGCCGCATGCTTGGTCAGATCGTCGATGACGATGAGCGCATGCTCCCCGCGGTCCCGGAAATACTCGGCGATGCTGAACGCCGCGAAAGGTGCGATCCACTGAAGCCCGGGCGGATCGGCCGCCGATGCGACGACGAACACGCAGCGCTCGGGCGCGCCGTGCTCGCGAACGGCGTCGATCACGCGCTCGACAGCGGTTGCGCGTTGCCCGATCGCGACATAAATGCAAACCACGTCGCTGTGCTTTTGATTGACGATCGTATCGATGGCGACGGAGGTCTTTCCCGTCGCGCGATCGCCGATGATCAACTCACGCTGCCCTCGGCCGATGGCGAACAAGGCGTCGATGAGCAGAATGCCGGTTTCGATGGGCTCCGATACGAGCGCACGTTCGATGATCGCCGGCGCGGGGCGTTCGATCGGAAGCGATGCCGTGTTGCGTATCGGCTCGCCCCGGTCGAGCGGCCTGCCCAGCGGGTCGACGATGCGCCCGAGCAGGCTCGCGCCGACCGGCACCTCCACGACGCGCCCGGTCCCCGATACGCGAGATCCCGACGCAATGCCCTCGGGGCGATCGAGCAAGACGCAACTCAACGTATCGGTGTCGAGCTCCATTACGAAGCCGAACTGGCCGCGGTCGAATTGCAACAACTCGTTCAAGCGGACATGCGGCAACCCGCTCACACGCGCGATGCCGTCGGCGACGTGCTCGACCACGCCCACCAGTTCCGCTTGCGGCGCGAGACTCAGGCTCGCCAGCGCAGCGCGCGCGCGGCTCAGCCAAGCGCCTTGTTCGAGATCGCTCGCATCATTCATCGTCGTGGGACAGCACGTCTTCTTTCAGCGTTTCGAGATCGTGCCGGAAGCTGTTCCGGACGATGACATGAGGCGCAACGAGTTCCAGCCCGGCAATCAAGGCCGGATCGACTTCGATCCGTAACGGCGTTTCTTGACCGAGCGCACCGGCGAGCGCGACGCGGCACCGATCGTGCTCCTGCTCACTGAGCGCGCGGGGTGCGACGAGCGCCAGCGGCTCGCTGCGATCGACGAGTTGCTGACGTACGTCGTCAGGCAATGCGCGGACGGCATCGGCGAGCGGCGCGATGAATCCGTCGACGAGCGCGGGCGAAGGCAGCCGCGAGAGCAGCCGAGACGCGATCTCCAAGGCGAAGGCTGTCGCGCGAGCCTCGTTCGCGCGTGCGGCTTGCTTGCGCGCCGAGTCGGCCTCCTCCGACGCCGCTGCGCGCAATGCATCGGCTTGCTCTCGAGCGGTGGCGAGCAGCGACGCCTTGAGACGCTCGGCTTGCGCCGACGCCTCGCCGAGCCGCTGTGTGCGCTGGGCGTCGAGCGCGGCGACGTTCTCCTCGGCCTGCTTGCGGTCGCGTTCCGCTTGATCGCGCGCCGCCGAGGCTTCTTGCATCATGGAGACGGCAAGCTGTTGACGGTCGGCGATGATTTTGGCGACGGGTTTGAACAGAAAGCGCGACAACAGCCACACGAGCACCAGCACGTTGACGGTTTGGAAGCCGAGCGTCCACCAGTCGATGTGCATACCGTACGCCTACTTGGTAAACGGATTGGCGAACAGCACGAGCAGCGCCACGACCAGGCAGTAAATCGCCATGGTCTCGATCATCGCCAAGCCGACGAACAACGTGCGGGAAATGGTGCCGGCCGATTCCGGCTGCCGCGCCAACGCATCCATGGCCGCCGCAACGGCGCGGCCTTCCGCCAGTGCGGGGCCGATGGCCCCGAAGGAGACGGCGATCGCGGCTGCCGCGATGCTGACGATTTGTATCCAGTCGATCATGATGCTCCTTGCCGTGGATGCGATGCCGATGCGGTCTCGTCGCCGAGCGCGGCGCCGATGAACACCGCTGCGAGAACCGTGAAGATGTAGGCCTGGACTGCGCCGGTCAGCAAATCGAGCGCCATCAGCGGAATCGGAACGAGCAACCCTGCCAACGAGAGCACGATGCCGATCACGAAGACGCCGCTCATGACGTTGCCGAAGAGGCGCACGACCAGCGAGAAGGTACGCGTGATTTGTTCGACCAAATTGAGCGGGATCATGATCCACGTGGGTTCGGCGAACGACGCGAGATAGCGCAGCGGCCCGCGCGAGCGAACGCCGTAATAGATCGTCGCTCCGAACACGACGCAGGCAAGCGCGGCGTCGGTCTCGAGGTGGGCGGTGGGCGGCTCCACGCCCGGAATCATCCCCGACCAATTGCAGGCGAGCACGAAGACGAACAACGTGCCGATCAGGGCGCGGTAGCGTGCCGGGTCTGCCTGGACGGTGTCCCGGATCTGGCTGTCGAGCGACGTCACGAGCAATTCCAGGGCGACTTGGAGCTTCGTCGGTTCGGGCGAGAGCCGCTTTCTCACATACGTCATGGCGCCGACCATCAGCGCCATGATGACCCATGTCGTGACGACAGGCGTCGAGATCGATACGACGCCGATGCGTAGCAGCGGCTCTGTCGCGAGTGGAGAATGCATCATGGCGACGACCTGAACGATCTGATCGAGATATGCCGCGCGAGCACAATGCCGGCCAGGCCGCTCAACAATGTCGCCGGGCCAAGGCGGGCAAGGCCATACAGCATGAGCCCGAGCATGCCGAATCGAAGCATGTGCAAGCCGACCGCGACCGCGATGCCGCGGCGCGCATACCAGCGCATGCTTATGAACAGCGTGCCGAAGTACACGCCGCCGCCGATGCCGCCGGCAGCGAGTCCGGTCGCGATCGCGATCCAATCGGTTTGAGCATGGTAGGGGAACACGTTCAATCCCTCGTGTTTTGACGATGCATCCAACGCCAGGCGAGCCAAAGCCCGACGGCCGCGCCGATCATCAGCAACGGCGCCGAAAAAAACACCCCGGTGCCGAAACGGCGGTCCAGCCAATGACCTGCCCATAGGCAGAGCAACGTGGGAGCGACGATGGTCCAACCCAGTATGCCGATCTGACCGAGCCTCGCGCCGAGCGAGGGCTCGGGCGTATCGTGCGCCGCTTGATCGCGCCGCCTGGCCTGTTGCACAGCGCGCTCTAACAGATGCGACCCGTGATTTCGGGCGCGCGGGTTCGAATCGCTCGGGCGAAGCGGCGGCTTCTCGTTGCTATCGGTCATTTCCGATGCCCTCGCGCGAGCCGTCCGTGCCGGCAGCCGCCTGCGCTGCGCCGGGCCGCAGATAGCGCAAGATCTGGCGGATCGCGTGCGCGTTCAGGCGCGTTTGTTCGACCCGTGCCCGGCGCGCCGAATCGATGCGCGCTTCTCTGGCTGCGCGCACCTGCGCTTCGAGCGTTTCCAGCGCATCGCCGAGCTCGGCGTCGCGGCACGCGATTTCGATGGACTGCCCGTCGACGACGCGAAGGACGCCGCCGCTGACTGCGCACCAATGCAACCGGCGATCGGTCGTTCGCCATCGCAGCACGCACGGCGCGAGCACGGTCAAGAAATCGGCGTGGCCGGCAAGAATGCCGAAGCTGCCCGTCATGTCTTCCGCACGAAAAGCGGCGACATCGGCGCAATCGATCACCATGGCGGATGGGGTCGCGATCGTCAGCCGCAGCGGCGCTTTCATGACGCGCTCCGTTCGCGCTCGCGCGCCTCGTCGAGCGTGCCGACCATGTACAGGGACTTTTCGCGCCAGGCGTCGCATTCGCCGGCAAGGATCGCCTTGCATCCCGCTAGCGTATCTTCGACGGCGACCGAGCGCCCGGCGACGCCGGTGAATGCTTCGGTCACGGCGAAGGGTTGCGTCAGAAACCGCTGCAAACGGCGCGCGCGGCCGGCGATGCGCCGGTCTTCGGCCGCGAGCTCTTCGATGCCGAGCAGCGAGATGACATCCTGCAGCTCTCGATAGTGCTCGATGGTGCGCCTGACCTCCGTGGCGACCGCGACATGCTCGGCGCCGACGACAAGCGGATCGAGCAGAATCGACGACGATGCGATCGGATCGATCGCGGGGTACATGCCCTCCGCGGCCATGGCGCGCGACAAGACGACGGTGCTGTCGACGTGTGCGGCGATCGTCGTGACGGCCGGGTCGGTGAAATCGTCCGCCGGCACATAGACGGCTTCGATGGCCGTGATCGACACGCCGCCGACCGAAACGATGCGTTCCTGCAGCGCGGCCACTTCGGTCGCCAAGGTGGGCTGGTAACCCACGCGCGACGGCAGGCGCCCGAGCAGGCCCGACACTTCCGCGCCGGCTTGCACGAAGCGAAAGACGTTATCCATCAGCAACAGGACGTTCTCGTGCTGCTCGTCGCGAAAGTGCTCGGCGATGGTGAGCGCCGTCATCGGCACGCGCCAGCGCGCCCCCGGCGGCTCGTTCATCTGACCATAAACGAGCACGGTGCGGGGCAGGACGCCCGACTGTTGCATGTCTTGCAGCAACTCGTGTCCCTCTCGCGATCGCTCGCCCACGCCGGCAAATACCGATATGCCCTTGTAGTGCTCGACCATTGCATGGATGAGCTCCATGACGAGCACCGTCTTGCCGACGCCGGCACCGCCGAACATGGCCGCTTTGCCGCCGCGTGCGAGCGGCGCGAGCAGGTCGATGACCTTGATCCCGGTTGCGAAGATGCCCGCCGCGGCGTCTTGCGCGGATAACGGAGGTGCGTCCCGATGAATCGGGCGTCGAGGGACGTCCTCGGGCAGCGCTTCGCCGCGATCGCCCGGCGTTCCCATCATGTCGATGAGCCGCCCGAGCATCGCGTCGCCGACGGGGATCGCGATAGGCCGGCAAGATGCACGGGCAAGCGCGCCTCTCGGCAGGCCGTTCGTGGACTGCATGGCGAGGGCGCGGACGGTGGTCTCGTCCAAGTGCGCTTGCACTTCGGCGACGATCGGAGGGCAACCCTCGCTTTCGATGGAAAGCGAAGTGTAAACGGGGGGGAGACGGCCGCTGGCAAACGCCAGGTCGAGCACCGCTCCGCGAACGGCGGTGACCTTGCCCTGGAGCGGAGCGCTGCTCTCTAGCGCATTGAGCGATTGCGGTGGCATCATAGTCGAACTATTTAGCGCGCCGCATGCTCCGGTCGGTTGATCGCGATCAAGGCGCGTCCTCGATTCGCCTGACCGACGCCGCGATGTTGATGCAGGTCAATCCATGTCATCAACTCAACAACCCGTTCTCCAGCGCATAACGCGTCAACTCGGCGTTGCTGCCCAGCCCCATCTTGTCGAGGATACGAGACCGATAAGTCGTGACCGTCTTTGGGCTCAGATGCAATCGCTCGCCGATATTGACGAGGCTTTCGCCGCGCGCAAGCAGCTTGAGCACTTCGAGCTCGCGATCGGACAGCACTTCGTGCGTGGCCGCCGGTTTTCCGCCGATGACGCTCGCGAATTTCTCCGCGAGCGACGGGCTGACATACTTGCCGCCCTTCGACGCCTTGCGAACGGCTTCGATGAGCGTCGAGGCCGAACTGTCTTTCGTCAAATACCCGGCTGCGCCGAGCTTGAGCGCACGCATGGCGTAGATGTCTTCGGCGTAAGTACTCAGAATCAAAACGGCGAGCGCCGGATGGCTCACCTGTAGCGCTTTGAGCAGATCCAAGCCATTCTTGCCGGGCAGCGCAATATCGACGAGCGCCACGTCGAACCGCTGCGCGTTGATCGCTTGAACGGCCTCGATGGCCGACGCGGCTTCGGCGGCGACCTCGATGTCGGCCGCCGAGCTCAACATGAGCCGCACGCCGTTTCGAACGACGGTATGGTCGTCGACGAGCAAGACCTTGATCGTTTCAGCGGCCATGCGTGCTCCCGATCGGAACGCGCAACTCGACGGTCGTGCCTTGGCCCGCGTGCCCTGAAATGGTCAAACTGCCTCCGAAATGACGCGCACGCTCGTGCATGCCGAGGATGCCCCATGGTTGACCGCCGGCGGAGTCGCCCTCGGCGATGCCCTTGCCGTCGTCCTTCACTTCGATCACGATCTCGTCGCCCTGCGTCTCGGCGCGGACGGACACGGACGACGCTTCGGCATGCCGCACGACGTTGGTCAGCGCTTCTTGGACGATCCGGAAAAGCGTCGTGCTCAGATCGGCGTCGACGGACAACGTCGACAAGGCGGCGTCGATCGTGCAGTCGCATATGAGGTCCGATCTCGTCTGGATCTGATTGGCGTACCACCGCATGGCTTCCCACACCCCCAACTGATCGAGGACGCTCGGCCGCAAGTCGGTAATCACCCGGCGCACCGCCCCGATGGCTTCATCGGTCAAGCGCGTAGCGTCCACGAGAAGCGGATCGGCCGTTCGTCCCGCTTGGATCGATCGTTCCACGGATACGGAAACGTACGCTTTGATGCCCGTCAACAGGCTGCCAAGTTCGTCGTGAATTTCCTGTGCGATGCGTTTGCGCTCGCTTTCCTTGATGTGCTCCTGGTGCGCCGCAAGCGAGCGCAATTCGGCTTGCGATCGCTGCAGTGTCTGTTCGGCGAGCTTGCTTTGCGTGATGTCGAGCAGGATCCCTTGTATGGGCGGATGCTCCGACCCATCCTCGATGATTCGCGCTTCGTCGCGAAACCACAGCACGTCCCCGTTTTTTGCCGTTAGACGGTACTCGACGCGCAAAGGAACGCCGTTCGCGCGGCTGTGTGCGACCGCTTTCCGCACGCGGTCGTAGTCGTCGGGATGCACGCGCGCTTCGTGGAACGGCGGGCCGTCCAGCCATTCGTCTTCCGTGAAGCCGAGGTTGACGATTTGAGGGCTCACGTACTCGAGCCGGTCGGCCTCGGTCGACCAGATATAGGTGATGGCCGGGATCTGCTCGACCAGCGTGCGGAACCTGGCCTCCGCTTCCCGTTTGGCCTCCAGCATTCGCTGTGCGTTGAGCATGCGCTCGATGGCCGCCGGCACTTGGTCGAGATAATGACGGTCGGCGTCTTTCGTCAGATAGTCGCGCGCCCCACGACGCATCAGTTCCACGGCCAACGCGGCACTGCTGCCGCCGGTCAGGACCATGACCGGGATGGAGAGGTCCCCATCGCTGTGCGTCAACGACTCCAGAAACTCGAGCCCCGTTTGATCGGGCAAGTTGTAGTCGAGCAAGATGCAGTCGGGGCGCTGCGACGCGGCAAGCTGCAGCCCTTCGTTGCCCGTATCGGCCTCGAATACCTCGTACCGGCGCCCGCTATCGGCGGCGAGCGCCCGTTTGCATGCCATGCGATCGACGAGATCGTCCTCGACCAGCAGAATTCGGATGGGGCGCTGCACCGTCACGCCCTCGCGGCGGTCGATGGGGGAGGCTTCGATGTCATCCGGGCAACTCGCTCAGCGACCAATACACGTCGATCGAGCGCATGACTTCGACGAATCGCCGGTAATCGACGGGTTTCGCCATGTAGCCGGCCACGCTGAAATTGAAGCTGTTGACCTTGTCTTCCTGCTCCTCCGACGTCGTCAGTACCACGACCGGGATTCGCCGCAGGTTTTCGTCGCTTTTGATCACTTGCAGGAACTCGATCCCGCTCATCACGGGCATGTTCAGATCGAGCAGGATGATGCACGGCAACGGATTGTTGGGGTCGCGCAGGTAGTCGATCGCCATCTCGCCGTGCTCGTGGCGCACGATGGGGTTATCGACTTGAATCTCCTTCAATGCGCGCCGTATCGTCATCACATCGACATCGTCGTCTTCGACGACGAGGATGGGCTTGTTGGGGATCTTCACGCTTTTTGCTCCATCGACATGTTGAGCATGTGCTGCGGTAGGGTAAAAAAGAATGTGCTGCCGGCGCCGGCTTCCGATTCGAGCCACACCTGGCCGCCATACATCTCGACGATCTTCTTGACTAATGCCAGCCCTACGCCGGTGCTCTCGATTTGATCGCGAGGCGCCAGCGTTTGGAATAACTGAAAGATTCGTTCGAAGTGCCGCTGTTCGATGCCGGGCCCGTTATCCGAAACCGAAAACCGAAGCATGCGTCCGTCTTTGGCGTACTGGATCCGGATCTTGCCGGCAGGCTTGTCCATGTACTTGATCGCGTTCGAGACGAGATTCTGGAACACCTGCTGCACGCGCGTTCGGTCCGCGAGCAGCGTGGGCAGCGGGCCTTCGACGACGATCTCGATATGGGCCGGGGGAGCCAATAGGTCGATGACCTCCCGCACCAATCGATTCAGGTTCACGAGCGTCGCCGTCTCCTTGATCCGGCCGGCGCGAGAGTATTCGAGGATCCCGTCGATCAGCGCGCTCATGCGATGAACGCGGCGAATCAGCAGCCGCATGTGTTCGCGGCCCTCCGCATCGAACTTGTCGGAGTAGTCTTGCGACAACCAATCCGCCAGCGAGGCGATGCCGCGCAATGGCGCTTTCAGATCATGCGATACCACGTACGCGAAGTTCGTGAGTTCTTCGTTCGCCATCGTGATTTCCTGCATCAGCGCCCGGCGGCGTTCCTCGCTTTCCTTGCGTTCCGTGATGTCGCGCGCCAAGACGGTGAACATGCGGCCTGCGTCCAGTTCGAACGCCGAAAGCGACAGTTCGACGGGAAAATGCGAACCGTCCGCGCGATTGGCCGTGACCTCATGGGGCGTGCCCTCGGCCACCGCGGCGTCGGTCAAGTCGCTCAGATCGGATAGCAGCTCGGGCATCAATACGGCGATGCTCTGGCCGACGAGCGCTTCGCTCGCATAACCGAAAAGCCGCTCCGTTCTCGGGTTGACGCGCTCGATGATGCCCGTGCCGTGAATCGTGATGATCGCGTCCGCAGCCGTATCGACGACGGCCCGCATGCGCGCCTCGCTCTCGAGCAACGCTTGTTCCGCGCGCTTTCGCAGCGAAACGTCGTGGATCGTCGCCATGACCATCTTCAGGCCGCGGTCCGTCTCCAGCGGCGACAGGCTCACCTCGATGGGAATCTCGACACCGTCGCTGCGCTGGCCGCGCAACTCCATCCCTATGCCCATGGGGCGTGCGCGCAGTTGCGTGAAGTAATCGGTGCGCTCGGCGACGTGGGCGTGGCGGAATCGCTCGGGCATCAGGATTTCGAGCGCTTGGCCGATCAGGGCCTGACTCGGATAGCCGAACAAACGCTCCGCGGGCGGATTCGCAAGGACGATTCGCCCGTCTCGATCGACGATGATCAAGGCGTCGGCCGCTGAGCTGAGGAGCCATTCCAGCGTTTGGCCTTCGAGGACGTGATTTTTCATCTCGGCGAGTCAGTGGTGTGCGCTTTTCGTAGGGGCAGTGTGCTGCTGCTTTTAGGCGGATCGACGCCGGCATGTTGGTCGGCGGTCGCGGGCGAAACCCGGAGCATCGCGGCGACGGCCTCGTCCGGTTAAATAGTGTAAGTCTTTCCTTGTCTTCTGCGGGAAACCTCGATTCGACCGCCGTCCCGGTTCGCGTAGGAAGCGAGACCGGAATCGTTGCATGCGTTGACCCAGGTCAGATCGAAGTGGGCGCCGCTCCAGCAAGATAGCGACTCCAACGCCACCGCGGCAAGCGCCGCCTGTGTCTCTTGTGCGCGGGTGGTCACGATTTGGCCGCCGAGTGAGGCGAACCTCCATGGAAGGCATGCAGTTTTGTTATCCCAGACCACACTGGTTCGCACAAGCCCTTGGATCG
>DASVLS010000006.1:0-5048 GCA_036384755.1 Trinickia sp.
GGCGGTTTGCGTGGGCTTGACCGTCGAGTGGATGCCGCTCGCGAACGCGACGTTGTTGCCCGTGTTGTTCACGATATCGTTCGTTTGACCGATGACCTGCTGCGCACTGAAGTTGGTCGTGTCGGTGACATGCACGGGCGAATACGACAGCGGCCAGTAATAGCCCAGCGTGCCGCCGCGCACTGCGGACATCGCACGGCCGTCGAGTTCTTTGGCGACGCTCAGGTCTTCGATCATCAGCGTTTTCATGACAGTTCTCCGAAAGATCAAGCAAAGGGACTTCGAGGATAGTGAGCTGCAAGTGTTGCGGGCTCGGACCTCATACTGCACAGGCTGTGCCAGGCGCGCGACGCGAGCCTGCCGGCAGCGCGCGAAGGCTTGCCGGCATTGACGCTAAGCGACGAGGGGAACTGAGGCCGGTGTCGCCGCTCGCGGTGCTTCGAGCGGCTTATGACGGTGCGCAGACAACAGATCTGGGAGGACGTGTCGGCCGCGAGCCGACACTCGGATCATTTGACGAAGATCGTGATCTTCTTCGAATAGACGGGGGGATTGTGCGGGATGTGATCGAAGTCGCCCATCAGCAACTGCAGCGTGTGCTTGCCGGGCGGAAGATCGAGCATGGTCTCGGTCTGGCCTGCCCCGAAGTGCAGATGATTCCTGTCCGAAGGTATTTTCTCGTCCATGGACGGCAAGTCCGTATCGATCAACAGATGGTGGTGGCCCGTATTGGGAAACTTCACCCCGGCCGGCGCGACGCCCATGTAGCGCAGCCCGAACCAGACGCGAAACGGCTTGCCCGCCGGCAACACCTGGCCGTCGTTAGGCCAGCCGATATAGACGATGGCGCGCGGGTCGGCCGGGGTGCTGCCGGCCCATGCGAGCGGCGCCGCTACGAGCAGCACGGCAGCGATCGCTTGGGCGACGAGTGGGGCGACACCTGCGGCGAAGGCGAATCTCTTGTTCATGGTGTCTGTCTCCAGGACGAGCTACTTCACCGTGATCGTGATCTTTTTCGATAGAACGGGCGGGTTGTGCGGCACATGGTTGTAGTCCCCCATCAGCAATTGCAGCGTATGTCTTCCGGGGGGAAGCTCGATGCGCGCCTCCGTTTCGCCCGCGCCGAAATGCAGATGGTTTCGGTCGGACGGAATCGGCTGATCCATCGGCGGCAGATCCGTATCGATCAGCAGATGATGATGCCCGACGTTGGGCCGATCGATGCCCTTCGGACACACCCCCATGTTGCGCAGGCCCATGCGCACCCAGAACGCGCCCTTGATGACAGCGCCATCGTAAGGCCAGATGATATAAACCTCGGCCCCGGGCGGCGAGGGCGTCGGGCCGGCGAACGACGTCCGCGGTGCGAGCACCGCCGCCGCCAAGGCGATGAGCATCGTTCTTCGTTGCATGGTGTGTCCCCTCGCTAGTCGTTTCATCTCGCCGGGCGATTCGCATCCCTGCCGGCGAGCACCTATCCTCGCTTATGAGCGAGGTCCGGTACTGCGCGTTGGCGCACAGACTATCGGCTCTTTCCTGCGCGCAAACTACGGATCTATAGCGATGGATGCTCGGACAGAACAATGAGGAGACTGACCATGTGGCGACGACTCGTGTTCCTAAGCATCATCGCGTCGACATTGGCGGCGGCGCCCGGATGGTCCGACGCCGGGGTGCTGCCGAAGGACAGCGCGGAGCAGTACGAAATCACGTTCTGGGATTCGATCAAGGACAGCACTTATGCTGGCGACTATGAGGCGTACCTGAAGGCCTATCCGAACGGCCGTTTTGCTCCGCTCGCGCAGGCTCGCATCGCCCGCCTGCGTGCCGCGGCTTCCGCTCCCCCTGCTGCGCGGCCGCCCTCGCCGCCGCCATCGGCTACGTCCCCGCGAGCATCGCCCGGGCAGGCATACTCGCGCCCCACGTCCCCGCCGGTGGCCGCACCGCCTACGGCCGCGATGCCGCCGCGCTCACCGCCATTGCCGGCAAGCCACGACATAAGGGACTGCGCCGCTTGCCCGGCTTTGATCGAGGTCGACCCCGGCACATTCACCATGGGCAACAACTCCGACGACCCATCGGAGAAGCCGGCCCATCGGGTGACGATCGCGCGTCGCTTCGCGCTTGCCAAATACCCGGTCACGGTCGCGCAATGGAACGCGTGTGTCGCCGCCGGCGCGTGCCAGCGCCCTTCGAGCGACGGCGGTCAAGTTCCGAACGCGCCTATGCATGACGTGAGTTGGGACGACGCGCAGCAATATCTGAAGTGGCTCACGAAAACGACCGGCAGGCCATATCGGCTACCGACCGAGGCCGAATGGGAATACGCCGCGCGCGGCGGTACGACGACGCGCTACTGGTGGGGCGATGCGATGAGCAAGGGCCACGCCAACTGCAAGGACTGCGGCCCGCCGTGGCGCGCCGATTCGCCTGTCGACGTCGGTTCGTTCGCCCCCAACCCACTCGGCTTTTACGACATGAATGGCGGCGTATGGGAATGGGTCAGCGACTGCTGGCATAGCTCCTACAAAAACGCGCCGTCCGACGGGCGGTCATGGGAAGACCCGTTTTGCCAATCGCGCGTGATTCGCGGCGGCTCCTGGCTCGACGGCGCGGGCTATATGCTGTCGTCGACGCGCTTCAAATACGACGGCAGCGTCCGCTATACGGCAAACGGTTTTCGCGTGGCGCGCGATCTGAAGTGAGCGGCGAGCGCCGCGCGCTGTCGAACCCGATCGTCGAGCATCCCGCGTTGTGCCCGATGCCGACATCGCACGTCCCCTTCAATCGAGCAGCTCGCCGGCGCCCTGCTTCAACGCCGCACTGAACTCGTCGAGCCAGCCGATCGACAAACGCCAACTCTGCCAATACAAATCGACATCCAAGTGACGGCCCGGCGCAAGTTCGACGAGTGTTTCATCGTCGAGCGCCGCGCCGATCATCTGGGTCGGGCACATGCCCCAGCCCAGCCCCGTGATGCAGGCGCGCAAGAAACCCCCGACGTGCGGCACCCAATGCTGCGGCGGGTCGAGATCGGCGCGCGTCACGCGGCGCATGAAGCGCGACTGCAACGCATCCTTCGGGTTAAACACGACACATGGCGCACGCCGCAGCGAATCCCGATTCACGCCGTCCCCGAAGTACCGGTCGAAGAACGACGGAGAGCACACGGCCAGATAGCGCATTCTACCGAGCCGGACCGAACGGCAACCCTGGACGGGTTCGGCCTGCGTCGTCACGGCGCCTTGCACGCTGCCGTCGCGAATGCGCTGCGCCGTATGATCCTGGTCGTCGATGACCAGATCCAGCAGCATTCGACGTTGCGCGCAAAACGCCGCCACGGCATCGATGAACCAAGTCCCGACGCTATCGTCATTGACGGCCACCCGCAACGTGGGCCATGTCTCGCCGAGCACGCTGCCCGCCATCGAAGGCATGTCGTCCGACAACTGCGCCTCGAGCAAGCGCACCCGCTCCGTATGGCGGCACAGCAATGCGCCCGACGCCGTGGCGACGCAAGGCTGCCCGCGCTTGACGAGCACACTGCCGACACGCTCCTCGAGGAGCTTGACGCGTTGTGAAACCGCCGAGGCGGTGACGTTCAATTCGCTCGCCGCCCGGTCGAACGAGCCGAGTCGGACGACAGCAGCCAGTGCGTCGAGCAAAGCGTAATCGAGCATTAGCGTTCCTTAACCAGCGTTAGGTAAATTAGCTGTTCTTAGATGCACCCGGCATGCAGACTAACGCCATTGCTTCGCATCGTCTACTCCCATCGATCATGAACTGGACCGCCTACTCGCACGGCGTGGCGCTTTGCGCCTCGCTCATCGTCACGATCGGCGCGCAGAACGCTTTCATCCTGCGCCAAGGCATCTTGCGCTCGCACGTGGGCAAGATCGTCGCGCTTTGCACGCTGTCCGACTTCATCCTGATCGGCGCGGGCGTGGGCGGCGCATCCGCGCTTGCAATGCGCTACCCCCGTTTGGTCGAAGTCGTGCTGTATGCGGGGCTTGCCTATCTGGCCTGGTTTGGCTTGTCGACGCTTCGGCGGGCCTGGCGTCCGGGGCATGCGGTGATCGAAGTGAGCGGCGAACGGGCCGCGGAGCCCGCCGCCGCTTCGCAGCGCGGCTGGCCAGTCGTCCTAATGGCACTCGCGTTCACGTGGCTCAATCCGCATGTGTATGTCGACGTCCTCTTGCTGATCGGCACCGCGGGAGCGCGTGAACCGGAAGGATCGCGCGTCGCATTCGCCCTCGGAGCGATGACGATCAGCCCGCTGTGGTTCGCGGCGCTCGGCTATGGCGCTCGCCTGCTGGCCCCGCTGTTTCGCAAGGCCGCCGCTTGGCGCGTGCTGGACGGTGCGATCGGCAGCATGGTTCTGTTCGTGGCGGCCGCGCAACTGCGCTGATGCAGTCGGCGCTTTCATCGAAGCCTACCGTTACCCAATAGATCGGACACCCAAGCATCTCGGCATGACGAATCGTCACGAGTTCATGATATAAAAGCAGCGGGCAATCGTATGCGCGCTAGCGACGCGCGCTCAACCGCTGGAGTGCTTCGGATGAAAATCGTCGGCTACTGCACGCTCTGGGCAATCGCATTCTCACTGCTGGTCGCCATCTGCATCATCATCAAGCAGGGGCACGTTCACGCCAACGGCGCCAAGAACGGCGACATCGTCGCCAGCAAGGCCAACTTAAGCGATCTCGCAACGCGGTCGCGCTTGTAGACGACTAAGGTGTCGCCGCGCTTGAGATTTCGGAGGAGTTTATCGAGGACCGGTCGGCGCAGCGTGGCGCCGGACCGTTTTTCTGGCGCTGCGTAGGCCCCATGTAGGCATTTTTGGATCTGCATCAATCAACGTCGATCCATATCGCCAAGCAAAGTGCGATGCGCGGAACACTCGCGTGCGGATTTCGGTGATCGTGATCAGCCATTTCGGCGATCGTGATCAGTCTGGAAGGTGGTGTTGCGCGATGGATGGATTATAGCGAGAGCGATCACGATCAGGGATGAATCGGGACGCTGCAAGCCGATTTCGAGAGTGT
>DASVLS010000007.1:0-23708 GCA_036384755.1 Trinickia sp.
CGACAACATCCTTTCTACATACCGCGCGATCAGATCCACTTCGAGGTTCACCGGAGCGCCCGCGGTCAAGCCTTTGAGCGTCGTCACCTCGACGGTATGAGGAATCAGATTGATCGAGAATTCGCAGCCATCCACGCGATCTTCCACGCTGTTGACCGTCAGGCTTACGCCATTCACGGTAATCGAGCCTTTGTAGGCGAGATATCGGCCGATGTCTTTCGGCGCCAGCACGCGCAGCTCGTGCGATTCGCCGACGGGCGCAAACTGCGTCACGGTCCCCAGCCCATCGACGTGACCCGATACGATATGGCCACCGAGCCGTTCGTGCGCCGTCAGCGCCTTCTCCAGATTGACTTCGCCCGGCGCGGCGAGACCCACCGTGCAGTTGAGGCTTTCGCGCGAGACATCGACATCGAACGTGCGCGACGTCTTTGCGACCACGGTCATGCACGCGCCTTGGATGGCGATGCTGTCGCCGAGCGCGACATCCGTCAGATCGAGCGCGCCTGCGTCGATCGTGAGCCGCACGCCCGCGGCATCGTCCGCGCCGAGCGGTATCACTGCTTCGATGCGGCCGACGGCCGCGACGATTCCCGTAAACATCGTGAGTCTTCCTTTTTCCGTTTTCCGTTCAACGATGCGTGGCCGGCGATTGCAGTCGCGCCAAGATTCGAAGGTCGTCCCCAATTCGATCGACGGCATGAAAAACGAGCCGGGTGCGCTCGTCGAGCGCCGCGGGCGCCGCCAGGTCGAACATGCCGGCGGCATCCGCCCCGAGCAGGCTCGGCGCCAGATAGACGAGCAATTCGTCGACACATCCTTCGCGCAGCAGCGAGCCGTTCAGCTTATGGCCGGCCTCGACATGCAGTTCGTTGATGCCGCGCTTGCCCAGCGCCTGAAGCATGGCGGGCAGATCGACCTTGCCATGCGCGTTGGCCAACGCCACTACTTCGACGCCGCGCGCGGCGAGCGTTTCGGCCTGCGCGGCATTGCGCTCGTCGATTCGCCCGCAAAACACGAGCGGCGGCGGGCCGTCGAGCATGCGGGCCGTCAACGGCACCTCGAGCCGGCTATCGACGAGCACGCGCAGCGGCTGCCGGGGCGTGTCCACTTCGCGCACCGTCAGTTGCGGGTCGTCCCCGCGTACGGTGCCGATGCCGGTCAGGATCGCACAAGCCCGCGCGCGCCACGCATGCCCATCGGCACGCGCCGGTGCGCCCGTAATCCATTGGCTCTCGCCGGTGGGCAGCGCCGTGCGCGCGTCGAGCGACGCCGCTACTTTCATCCGCACCCAGGGCTGCCCGCGCGTCATGCGCGAAACGAAGCCGATGTTCAGCTCGCGCGCTTCTGCCGCCAGCAAGCCGCAGCGCACGTCGATGCCGGCGTCGCGCAACCGCGACAAACCGCTGCCGGACACTTGCGGATTCGGGTCTTCCATCGCCGCGATGACGCGCTTCACGCGTGCATCGATCAGCGCATGAACGCAAGGCGGCGTGCGCCCAAAGTGGCTGCAAGGCTCGAGCGACACATAAGCCGTTGCGCCTCGCGGATCGTGACCGCGCCGCCGGGCGTCCTTCAGTGCCTGAATCTCGGCGTGATCCTGGCCGGCGGGCTGTGTGAATCCTTCGCCGATCGCCACGCCGTCTTTGACGAGCACGCAACCGACGCGCGGGTTCGGCGTGGTCGTGTACATGCCGCGGGCGGCAAGCGTGAGCGCCCGCTGCATATGGATGAAGTCGGCTTCGGAGAACATCGGCGGCCCGTGCGCTTAAGCCGCAGGCGACGCGAACGCGCCGCGCGCGGCTTCGATCGTCTCGTCGATCACGGCGTCGCCGTGCGCGCTCGATACGAACCCCGCCTCGTAGGCCGATGGAGCAAAGTAGACGCCCGCATCGAGCATCCGATGGAAGAACGTGTTGAAGCTCGCGATGTCGCTATGCGATACGTCGGCGAAACTTGCCGGCACGCGCTCGGTGAAATAAAGGCCGAACATGCCTCCCACGGCGTCGGCGCAGAACGTTACGCCCGCGTCGCGCGCGGCGGCGGTCAGGCCGTTCGCGAGCCGCTCCGTTTGCGCCGATAGGCGTTCGTAGAAGCCGGGCGCTTGGATCAATTGCAGCGTCTTCAGGCCGGCCGCGACGGCGATGGGATTACCCGATAGCGTGCCGGCTTGGTAGACGGCGCCTTCGGGCGCGAGCAGCGACATGATGTCGCGCCGCCCGCCGAACGCAGCCGCCGGCATGCCGCCGCCGATGACCTTGCCGAGACAGGTCAAGTCGGGCGTGATCCCGTACATGGCTTGCGCTCCGCCGAGGCCGACGCGAAAGCCGCACATGACCTCGTCGAAAATCAGCACGGCGCCGTGCTGCGTGCAGAGGCGCCGCAGCGCCTGCAGGAACTCCGGATTGCCGCGCACGAGATTCATATTGCCCGCGACGGGCTCCACGATGACGGCCGCGATTTCATCGCCGAACGCGATGAATGCCTCCTCGAGCGCCGCCGTGTTGTTGTACTCGAGCACCGTCGTATGTTTTGCGATATCGCTCGGTACGCCGGCGGACGTCGGGTTGCCGAACGTGAGCAGTCCCGAGCCCGCTTTGACGAGCAAGCTGTCGGCGTGGCCGTGATAACAGCCCTCGAACTTGACGATCCGATTGCGCTGCGTGAAACCGCGAGCGAGCCGCAGCGCGCTCATCGTCGCCTCGGTACCGCTCGAGACGAGCCGCACTTTCTCGATGGAGGGCATCAGCTTGCAGATTTCCTCGGCGATCTCGATTTCGGCCTCGGTCGGCGCGCCGAACGAGAAACCGTCTGCCAGCACGCGCTGAACGGCTTCGAGCACTTCCGGGTGCACGTGGCCGACGATCATCGGGCCCCAGGAGCCGATGTAGTCGATATAGCGTTTGTCCTCGGCGTCCCAAAAGTACGGGCCTTGGGCGCGCTTGACGAAGCGCGGCGTGCCGCCGACGGAGCGGAAAGCGCGCACGGGTGAATTGACGCCGCCCGGAATGGTGCGTTGAGCGCGTTCGAAAAGGGCTTGATTGCTGGACATGGGAATGACGTGGAGTTCGATGAGCACCGGCGACAAGCTCGCCACTGTGCGCGGCCGGCGTAGTGTGTGGGATTGTACCGAAAGCGGCGGACGGGCGACCGGAGCCGGCCGTTCGGACAAGTTGGCGAGGACGGGAGCAGCGTCGCTAGCTAGCGCTCAGCGGCGGCGAGTGTTGCGGGGATGTTGCGGCGATCGACCGCAGGACGGCGGCAACTGCACATGAAAAAAGCGCCCACGAGGGGCGCTTTCAAGGGTACTGCTCGCGATTTCCGGCCGGCGCGAGGCCGACCGGACAGCGCGTTGCTTATTAGAACTTGTGACGGATACCCGTGACGACGAGCGTCTGCGAGCGGCCGTCCGAGATGCCGCCCGACTGGTCGATCGCACCGTTCAGGTTGTCCGTCGCCTTTTGGTAGACGCCGGTCACGTACACGTCCGTGCGCTTCGACAGGCTGTAGTCGGCGCCAAGGCTGGTCTGCCAGTAGTGGCCCGAAACACCCGCCTGGCGTACGCCCGTGTACGTTTCGCCGAGGGCCAGCGAGAGCGCCGGGGTCAGCTGATAACGGAAGCTGCCTTCGTAGTTGTTGAAGTGAATCGTGCCCGAATCTGCCGTCAGACCACGCGTCGCATCCGAGTACAGCGAGCCCGTGTACAGCAGGCCGACCGTTGCCGGGCCGAAGCCGTACGTTGCGCCCAAGCCCCACTGATGGATGCGCTGAGCAGCGATCGAGCCGGTGACTGCGCCACCGGCGACGTTCGGGTTCTGCACGTAAGCGTAAGCAGCGGCCACGTTCAACGGGCCCATGCCGTAGGTCGCGCCGACGCTGTAGCTGCGGTTGTTCGCGAAGCTCGTGCTGTTCGAGAAGCCATACAGCGCTTCAGCTTGGAAGCCGCCGAACGTCGGCGTCGCGTACTTCACCGTGTTGTCGGTACGGAACGTGTTGTTCAGGTTGTCGTTATCGAACGGGTGCGTAGCATATTGCGTCAGGACCGATGCGACGTCGAGCGGAGCAATGTAGTCTTGAAGGGCGTTGTATTGACGACCCAACGTGAACGTACCGAAGCTCTTGTTGCTCAGGCCGACATACGCTTGACGGCCGAACATGCGACTGTTTTGACCGGCGGTGCCGTTGTTCGGGCTGAAGCCGTTTTCCAACTTGAAGATCGCCTTCGTGCCGCCACCGAGGTCTTCGGCACCGGTCAAGCCCCAGCGCGAGCCGGACTCATTGCCGGGGGCCTCTTGCCACAGCGAGTCGCCGCCAACATTGTTCGTGTATGCCAGGCCGACGTCGACCACACCATACAGCGTGACCGTGCTCTGTGCGTGAGCGGCGCCGGCGAACATGCCCAAGGCTGCGAGTGCGAGAAGTGATTTTTTCATCAAACTAGGTCTCCGAGACGAAGAGAGAGTTGCAGTGTGAGCAACCCGGATTGGTTAATTTCTTGCCGCGGACCCCTCTACCTTTTGGGTAGTCGGCTTGCCCGCGGGTCCAGGCAGTCGTGGCGATACTAGGCATCTCCCCTCCGTACCCTTATTAGTAGAAACACTAGTTGCAAAACATTGTTGCTTGTATTGCAAAGAACAATTTCCGCTGACGGATGGCTCGAAGGCTTGCCAGACAAGGGAGAGTGTGAAAGTAAGCGCATAATTAATAGACGAAAGTGTCGCGCCGGCGCAACGATTTTTGACGCACCATTGTTGCGAATACGTTGAAGAAAAGTCGACGTTTCGCGTGGTCGTCCCGGCGCTATCTCTATTAGTCGGGGCGCGGGACGTGCGCTTTCGTCGCACAGACCCCATGGCGACGGTCTTCGCTGCGCATCGGCGAGCGCAACCGGCGACCGCAATCGGCAATAAAAAACCCGCGCCGTTTGAGGGCGCGGGTCGTTTTCAATCGATGCCTGGTTACATAGCGCCCGGCCGGCACTAGGCGAGGGCATCCCGAACGTGGCGGGGTGGGGCGGCGGCCAGCTGGCCGCACCCGCGCCCTTTCATCTCAATCGGCCGCCGACGAGGCCGCCCCATGGCTGAGCCAATCGAGCACGGCCGTCGCTTCGTCGGTCGAGGCCGAGCGCGCCTTAGCCACGGCTTGGGTCATGTCCGCCGTCGGCACCGCTCGGCGGATCGCTACGCCCACGGCAAGGATGTCGATCATCACGAGATGCAGGATGCGCGAGATCATCGACAACTGCGACTCGCGGATCTCGATGTGATCCGTTTCGAGCGCGACGGTCGCCCGTTTGGCGAGCGGCGTATTGCTGGACGTGATCGCGATGACCTGCGCGCCGGCTTGCATCGCGACGTCGAGCACGCGAAGCAGCTCCGGTGCGCGCCCCGACTTCGACACGGCCACGATGACGTCGCCCTTGCCGAGCAGGGCGGCCGACGCCGCCTGCATATAGAGGTCGCCGTAAGCGATCGTCGGGATGCCGAAGCGGAAGAACTTGTAATGCGCGTCCTGCGCGACGATGTTCGAATTGCCGAGCCCGTAGAACTCGATCCGGCGCGCGCCGTTGAGCAGTTCGATGGCACGTTCGACGTTCTCGAAGTTCAGATGCTCGCGCAGTTGCAAGATGGCGGACACCGTATTGTCGAGCACCTTGGCGCCGAAATCGGTGGCCGTATCGCCCAGATGCACCTGGCTGTGACTGACGGGGATCGTGCCCGTCAGCCCCGTCGCCAGCTTGAGCTTGAAGTCGGACAGCCCTTGGCAGCCCAGCGACCGGCAAAAGCGAATGACGGTGGGCTGGCTCACGTCGGCCTTGCGCGCGATGTCGACGATCGGGTCGCTGATGATGGAGCGCGGGTGATTGAGCGCGAGATCGGCCACGCGGCGCTCGGCCGGCGTGAGCGCGTCGCGCATTTGGCGGATGCGTTCGAACACGGCCGACGATCCGCCGCCCGCCCGGTTCGACAGTTGTTCGGCGAGGATCGCGGAAACGCCAAGGAATGCCGGATATTCGGCGGTAATCACGTAAGTCGGCACATTGGCGAGATACGGCTCGAACCGGCCCTTCGCTTCGAAGCGCTGGCGGAACGAGGAGCGCAGGAACAGCTCGCCCAGCTTGAGTACGACGCCGCCGCCGATGTAGATGCCGCCGAGCGCGCCGAGCGTCACGGCAATGTTGCCGGCGAACGTGCCGAGAATGCCGCAGAAACAATCGACTGCTTCGAGCGCGAGCGCTTCGCCTGCGTGCGCGCGCTCGACGACTTCCGCCGGGTTGACGGTGGGCGCGACGCGTTTTTTGTCCCGCGCGGCCAGCGCGCGGTAGATGAGCTCGATGCCGGGGCCTGCCGCCACGCGCTCGAACGAAACGTGCGGCCACTTCTTGCGCGCGTACTGCAGGACGAGATCTTCGCGCTCGTCCATTGGTGCGAAGCTCGCGTGCCCCCCCTCGCTGCCGAGTGCGATCCAGCGATCGTCGGCCGGAATGAGGCCCGAGACGCCGAGGCCCGTGCCCGGGCCCAGCAGTCCGATCACGCTGTTTTGCCGGCGTGAGCCGCCGCCCACCTGCACGCGTTGGGCGTCGGTGAGGCCCGGCAGCGCCATGGCGAGCGCCGTGAAGTCGTTGACGACGAGCAGCGTGTCGAACCCGAGCGCGCGGCGCGTCGCTTCGATCGAGAACGCCCACTTGAAGTTGGTCATGCTGACCTGATCGCCGTCGACGGGGTTCGCGATGGCGATGGCCGCATGATTCACGTGACCGATCTTCGTGTCCTTCAGGTACTTCTTGAGCACGTCTTCGATCGTCGGATAGTCGGCGCACGGGTAGACGCGAATCTGTGAAATTGCCCCGGGTTCCGTTTCGAGCGCGAAGCGTGCGTTCGTGCCGCCGATGTCGGCGAGCAGGCGCGGACCGTCGGCGTGCTGGCGTGCGCCGGGTACCGTGACAGCTTTATTTTGCAGACCAGTAGACATCGAGTCTGACTCCCTTGTCGTTTGCCAGCTTCGAGATGGCGTTTTCTTGCGGCGAAGAGGCAGCCGCTTTCAGTACGTCGAGTTTTCGTTCGCCGGAGATGAGCAGAAACAGCCGGCCGATGCCCTTGAGCGCGGACATCGAGAGGCTGACGCGCGCGTGCGGCGCTGCGCCCGGATGGACCGCCACGTAACGCTCGGACGTCTGCAGGCCATGCGCCCATTCGTGCGCGGGCGCGTCGGCAAACAGCGACGCCGTGTGGCCGTCCTCGCCCATGCCGAGCACGGCGACGTCCGGCAGCGCGTAGGACGGATCGGCGTTCAATGCGGCGACGCGCGCGTCGAGCGAGACCGTCACGTCGACGAGCGGAGCGAATCGGGCTGCGGCCGCCGCTTGCGTCAGCAGCGTCTCGCGCACGAGGCGCGCATTGCTCGCCCCGTCGGTCTCGGGCACCCAGCGATCGTCGACGAGCGTCAGGTCGACGCGGCCCCAGTCGAGCGGCTCGGCCGCGAGCGCCTCAAGGAACGGACGCGGGCTCGTGCCCCCCGAGACGGCCAGCGTGGCCCGTGCACCCATGGCCGCAGCCAGCGTCGCGCCAAGCGCGCCGCTGACGGCTTTGGCCAGTGCGCCGGCTTGGGCGCGCGGGTCGTCAAAAGCGTGAAGCTCGATCACTTCTCCTCCAGACTACTTTTTGTATGTCCAACATCGTCGGCGAGGCCGGCTTTGCGCAACGCTCAACTGCCGTTCGCGCCGCCACGCGAAGCGTGACGCCGCCGGGCGGCCGCTGCGTCATGCCGATTCAATTCTCTTCCTCGAGCCAGCAGGTGCCGTGCTGCGCGAGCATCGCGCTCGCGGCGGCCGGGCCCCAGGTGCCCGACGCATACGGTTTCGGCGGCTTGTTCGAGGCTTGCCACTCGTTCAGGATCGGCTCGACCCAGCG
This sequence comes from Trinickia sp., assembly GCA_036384755.1. Taxonomy (GTDB): domain Bacteria; phylum Pseudomonadota; class Gammaproteobacteria; order Burkholderiales; family Burkholderiaceae; genus Trinickia. The sequence continues at coordinate 7,911 of DASVLS010000007.1, forward strand.
CCATGCGGCCTCTTGCTCGTCGCGCCGCACGAACAGCGCGAGGCGGCCGTTGATGACGTCGAGCAGCAGCCGCTGGTACGCCTCCATCTGTCCTTCCTTGAAGAACTGATCGAATGCGAGGTCCAGGTGGACGCTCGACAGATTCATTCCTTCGCCGGGTTGCTTCGCGAGGCAGTACAGGCGGATCGATTCGTTCGGCTGCAGCCGGATCACGAGACGATTCGCGCCGGGCCGCAACGCGGGGGCGCCGAGCGCCGAGTGCGGCACGGGCCGGAAGTTGACGACGATTTCGGCTACCCGCTCCGCCAGCCGCTTGCCGGTGCGCAGGAAGAACGGCACGCCGGACCAGCGCCAGTTTTCGATTTCGGCCTTCAGCGCCACGAAGGTTTCGGTCGTGCTCTGCGGCTTGACGCCGTGCTCGGTCGCGTACGCCGGCACCGACGTGCCTTTGATCACGCCCGAATGATACTGGCCGCGCACGGCCATTTTCGAAATGTCGCGCGTATCGATCGGTTTGAGCGCGCGCAGCACGCGCAGCTTCTCGTCGCGGACGGAATCGGAATCCATCGAATGGGGCGGCTCCATGGCGACGATCGACAGCAGCTGCAACAGGTGGTTTTGCACCATGTCGCGCAGCGCGCCCGTATTGTCGTAGAAGTCGCCGCGGCCCTCGACGCCCAACTCCTCGGCGATCGTGATCTGAATGCTCTCGACCCATTCCCGGCGCCACAGCGGCTCGAACAGCGCATTGCCGAAGCGCAGCGCGAGCAGGTTCTGAACCGGCTCTTTCCCGAGGTAGTGATCGATCCGGTAGATCTGCTCTTCCGTAAAGATTTCGCCCACCGCGTCGTTGATCGCGTTCGACGAGCGCAGATCGTAGCCAAGCGGCTTTTCGAGCACGATGCGCGCATGCTCGTTCAGACCGACCGAGGCGAGTGCGCGGCAGATCGGCACGAACAGCGACGGGCCCGTCGCTAGATAGAAGACGCGCGTGCCGGCATGCTCGTTCAGCGCGTCGCGCAGCAGCACGAAGTCCTCGGACTTGCCGAGGTCGAGCTTGACGTAGGCGATGCGCTCCAGGAAGCGCTGCCACGCGGCCTCGTCGAGCCCGCCTTTCGAGACATGCTCCTTGACGTTGCCGTTCACCCATTCGATGTAGCCGTCGCGGTCGGCCGCATGGCGGGCAACGGCGACGATCTTGCCCTGCTCGGACAGCATGCCCGCACGGTGCGCTTCATACAGTGCGGGGAGGATCTTTCGCATCGACAGATCGCCAGTCCCGCCAAAGAGAACGAAGGTGAAGCCGGAATCGATTTGCATGAGTCGTGAGCCGAAGGTCAAAGGGTTGCGGGCGCGGCCGAGAAACGTGTCTGGACGGGTTGGCTGCTCGAGCTGCGACGTCTTGTAGCGCGATAAAAATATTTTTGACACTGAATTGTAGTTTAACTACAATCCAAATCAAGAGGTAACGTCGATCGATCGAAAAAAGTTGTATGTCCCGGGTTCGGGGCTGGCTTTCGAGGCCGATCGGCGGCAACGCGCCGCGGCTCCCTGCATGTCCGATGCATACCGCGCGTGCATGTTAGCAGCGTGGTTTGCGCAGCGCTGCCTCCCCGAGCTGGCTTCGCGCGACGCGGGCAAGCCGAATTCGAATGAGGAGACAGTCGTTGAGCTTGGAAGCACCCGTTTCCTGACGCGCCTTCGCGGCCGGGCGTGCCTTCAGCGTAGCCCGGCATGCACGCGATCGAGCGCTCCAACGCGCCGCGCGGCCTTATCCAGTGTTGTTGTCTGTTGCACCCAACCACCGTTCCCCGGCCTGTCGAAGAGGGGATCCAATCGTTACTTGGTCAGTAGTCTGGAGGAGATAAAGAATGAAAGTTCGCGCGATCATGGCTGCGCTGTGCGCCACGGGGCTGATGCTGGGCGTGTCGGCGGCTCAGGCGGCGGAATCGGTCGAAGTGCTGCACTGGTGGACTTCGGGCGGCGAGTCCAAGGCCATCGGCGTCCTCAAGGACGACATGACGAAGCAGGGCTACACGTGGAAGGATTTCGCGGTGGCGGGCGGCGCGGGCGCCGCGGCCATGACCGCATTGAAGACGCAGGTGATCTCGGGCAATGCGCCGAGCGCCGCGCAGATCAAAGGACCGCTGATCAAGGAATGGGCCGATCAGGGCGTGCTCGTGAACATCGATTCGGTCGCCAAGGAACAAGACTGGAAGAAGAACTTGCCGCCGCAGATCGACAAGATCATGCAGGCCGACGGCCACTACGTCGCCGCGCCGTTCTCGGTGCACCGCGTGAACTGGCTCTACATCAACAAGGCCGCGCTGGATAAGGCCGGCGGCAAGGTGCCGACGACGTGGGACGAGTTCTTCGCCGTCGCCGACAAGATGAAAGCAGCCGGCATCCAGCCGGTCGCAATGGGCGGCCAGCCGTGGCAGGACTTCACGGTGTGGGAAGACGTCGTGCTGTCGCAAGGCGCCGATTTCTACAAGAAGGCGATCGTCGATCTCGACCAAAAGACGCTGACTTCGCCGCAAATGGTGAAGGTGTTCGACACGGTTCGTAAGCTCACGACCTACTTCGACAGCTCGCGCACGGGCCGCGACTGGAACCTAGCAACGGCCATGGTCATCAACGGCAAGGCCGGCATGCAGTTCATGGGCGATTGGGCGAAGGGCGAATTCGCCAACGCGAACAAGAAGGCGGGCACCGACTACGTGTGCACGGCCGTGCCGGGCACCGAGAAGGCATACACGTTCAACGTCGATTCGTTCGTGTTCTTCCAGCAGAAGGGCCAAAAGGCTGCGACGCCAGGCCAGCTCGCGCTCGCGAAGACGATCATGAGCCCCGACTTCCAGAAGCAATTCAGCCTGTACAAGGGCTCGATCCCCGTGCGTTTGGGCGTGGACATGAGCAGCTATGACGATTGCGCGAAGAAGTCGTACGCCGACGAGCAAGCCTCGATCAAGGCCGGCGGTTACGTGCCGTCGCTCGCGCACGGCATGGCGCAGGGCGATGCCACGGCCGGCGCGATGAGCGACGTCGTCACGAAGTTCATGAACTCGAACGAGTCGTCGAAAGACGCGGTGGCCGCGCTCGCGAAGGCCGCCAAGACGAAGTAAGGCACGTGTAGTCAAAGGGGCGGGCGTTCGCTGCATGCGGCGTCTGCCTGCGTCACTCAAGCCGGCCGGGCGCGTCGAGCGTTCGAAACGCCGCGGCCGGTCCGCAAGCACTCAGGAGTCGAGTAGTGGCTGCCTCTCTCAGCGGAAAGGGGAACAACGTGGCGCCCGTATCCCACCGCACCTCGTCGGTTTCGGCATTCGCCGATCGCTGGATTCCGAAGCTCGTGCTGTCGCCTAGCGTGGCGATCAGCCTTGTGTTCGTCTACGGCTTCATTCTGATTACCGGGTATCTGTCGCTGTCGAACTCGCGGCTGATGCCCAACTATACGTTCGCCGGCCTGACGCGTTACAGCGAACTGTTCGAGAACGACGTCTGGTGGACGTCGGCGCAGAACCTCGGCTGGTTCGGCATTCCGTTCATCGCGATCTGCATCGGTCTCGGGCTTTTTATCGCCATCTTGCTCGACCAGAAGATCCGCAACGAAGGCGCGCTGCGCGCGGTGTTCCTGTACCCGATGGCGCTTTCGTTCATCGTTACCGGCACGGCTTGGCAATGGATCTTGAACCCGTCGCTCGGGTTCGAAAAAGTGCTGCACGACTGGGGCTGGACGAGCTTCTCGTTCACCTGGCTCGACGATCCGAACAAGGCCATCTTCTGCATCGTGATCGCCGCCGTCTGGCAATCGACGGGCTTCGTCATGGCGCTGTTCCTGGCGGGCCTAAGAGGTGTCGATTCGGAGATTTTCAAGGCCGCGCAAGTGGATGGCGCGACGCTGCCCACGATCTACCGCAAGATCGTGATTCCGAGCATGCGTCCCGTGTTCTTCTCGGTGCTCCTGATTCTCTGCCACATCACGATCAAGACGTTCGACCTCGTCGTCGCACTGACGGCCGGCGGCCCGGGTACGTCCTCGTCGCTGCCCGCGATGTTCATGTACACGTTCTCGTTCAACCGCGGGCAGCTCGGCGTGGGCGCCGCATCGTCGATGATGATGCTCGCGACCGTCGTCGCCGTACTCGTGCCGCTCATGTACCTGGAATCGAGGAGCACCCGCAATGCAGCCTAAATTGGAACGGCCCCCACGCTCACTGCGTTCGCTTCCCCCCGAGGGGGCGCCGGGCACGCTTGGGGGCGGCCCGGCGCTTACCCGGGTGACCGTTAGCCGCGCGTTCATTTACGCTGCGCTGTTGCTGTTCGCGCTGTACTTCCTGTTCCCGATCTACGTGATGCTGTCCACGTCGTTCAAGGATCTCGACCAGTTGCGCACGGGCAACTTGCTCACGCCGCCGTCGCACTGGACGTTCGCGCCTTGGGTCAAGGCGTGGAGCGAGGCTTGCACGGGCGTGCGCTGCGACGGCATGCGTCCGTTCTTCATGAACTCGGTGCGCATGGTGATTCCGGCCGTGCTGATTTCGTCGATCATCGGCGCATTCAACGGCTACGTGCTCACGCACTGGCGCTTTCGCGGCGCCGACGCGGTCTTCACGATGCTGCTGGTCGGCTGTTTCATTCCGTTCCAAACGATCTTGCTGCCGATGGCTCGCCTGCTCGGCTTCGTCGGCATCTCGAACACGATCAGCGGGCTCGTGCTCGTGCACGTCGTCTACGGGATCGCGTTCACGACCATGTTTTTCCGCAACTTCTACGTGAGCATTCCGGCGGAACTCGTGAAAGCGGCGCGTATCGACGGCGCGGGATTTTTCATGATCTTCACGCGCATCCTGCTGCCCGTGTCGCTGCCGATCTTCATGGTGTGCGTCATTTGGCAGTTCACGCAGATTTGGAACGACTTCCTGTTCGGTATCGTGTTCTCGGGCGTCGATTCGATGCCGATCACGGTGGCGCTGAACAACCTCGTGAATACGTCGACAGGCGTGAAGGAATACAACGTCGACATGGCCGCCGCGATCATCGCGGCCCTGCCGACGCTCCTCGTCTACGTCATTGCCGGCCGCTACTTCGTGCGCGGGCTGACGGCGGGCGCGGTGAAGGGCTGATGCGGCGCACGCGCGCATCGAATCGCATATTCGACCTATTCGAAAGCAGCACAGCAGATTAAAGGATTTCAGCATGGCAAGCCTTTCCATCCGCGACGTATACAAGACCTATCCGAACGGCGTGCCCGTCTTGAAGGGCGTCGACATCGAGATCGAGGACGGCCAGTTCTTGATTCTCGTCGGCGGCTCAGGATGCGGGAAGTCGACGCTGCTCAACATGATCGCCGGCCTCGAAACGGTCACCAAGGGCGAGATCTGCATCGACGGTAAAGTCGTCAACAATCTCTCGCCGAAGGATCGCGACATCGCGATGGTGTTCCAGTCGTACGCGCTGTACCCGTCGATGACGGTGCGCGAGAACATCTCGTTCGGCCTCAATATCCGCAAGGTGCCGAAGAAGGAGCAGTCGCAGATCGTCGATCGCGTCTCGTCGATGCTGCAGATCGATCACCTGCTCGATCGCAAGCCGGGCCAACTATCGGGCGGCCAGCGTCAGCGCGTGGCCATGGGCCGGGCGCTCGCGCGCGATCCCGTCATGTTCCTGTTCGACGAGCCGCTCTCGAATCTCGACGCCAAGCTGCGCATCGAGATGCGCTCGGAGATCAAGCTCCTGCATCAGCGCCTCGGCACGACCATCGTCTACGTGACGCACGATCAAATCGAAGCGATGACGCTCGGCGATCGCATCGCCGTCATGAAGGACGGCATCGTCCAGCAGTTCGGCGCGCCGCAGGACATCTACGATTCGCCGTCGAACTTGTTCGTCGCGGGCTTTATCGGCGCGCCGCCGATGAACTTCATCGAGGGCAAACTCGTCGAGCAGGGCGCAGGCGTCGGGATGGAAATCGATACGGGCGTCGCGCGCAGCGTGCTCAAGTTGCCGTTCGAGGCCGGCCGAGTGAAGTCGCATATCGGGCAAAACCTGATTTTGGGGCTGCGGCCCGAGCGCCTTACCGATGCGCGCGGCGCGCACGATGCGAACAGCGCCGATCTACAGCCGCTGACGGTGAACGTCGACGTCATCGAGCCGACCGGTCCCGATACGCTCGTCTTCTCGCAGATCAACGGCAAGCGCACCGTCAGCCGCGTGCACCCGGCCTCCAACCCGCAGCCGCAGCAAAACATGACGTTGCTCGCCGACGTGTCGAAGGCCGTGCTGTTCGACCCGAAGACGGAAGCGCGCGTCGCATAAGCGCGCGCGAGCAGAAGCGAACGGGGCGCCTTGTGCGCCCCGTTCGGCCTGTGCGTCAAGCCCTCAATGCGGCAGACGCACGTCGAACTTGAACGTGAGCAGCCGTGCGATGAGGATGAAGCTCGTCGCGGCGATGACGCTATACACCGAATCGACTTGCAAACGGTCGAGCAGCAAGTAGAGCCAGCAGCCGGCGAACGCGCAGGTGGCGTAGGGGCGCGAGTCGCGCAGCAGTAACGGCACCTCGTTGCAGACGACGTCGCGAATCACGCCGCCGAACACCCCCGTCACGACGCCCATCATGACGGCGATGAAGGGCGGCATGTTCGCATCGAGGGCGAGCGATGTGCCTGAAATGCTGAACAGTCCGAGGCCGATCGCGTCGGCGATGAGCAGCGCGCGTTCGTTGAATACGCGCGAGGCCATGCGCAGTACGAACGGCGCGAACAGCGACAGCACGAAAATGACGATGACGTACGTTTGATGCTCGACCCAATAAAAGGGCCGTCGCTCGAGCAGTACGTCGCGCACGGTGCCGCCGCCGAACGCCGTCGCGAGGGCGACGAGGAACGTGCCGACGGCGTCGAGCCGACGCTTGCGCGCCTCGATGAAACCCGAGAAAGCGTAGGCGAGGATTGCGAGGCCCTCGACGATGGCGAGCGCGAACGTCAGCCTAGGGTGCACTACCGGGCTCCCGCTCGGGGCGCGCCATGCCGGCCAGGCCCCGGCTGCAGCAAGACGAGCACGGCGCCGGCGCCCCCGTCGTGCGCCCTAGCCTGACAGAATGCGATGACTTCGGCCTTCTGCACGAGCCAAGCGCGCACTTTCCCCTTGAGCACCGGCTCCTTGCCGACGGAACCCAATCCTTTTCCGTGAATCACGCGCACGCAGCGCAGCCCGCGCTTGACCGTTTCGCGGATGAATTCGGCCAATGCGTCCCTCGCCTCGTCGCGACGCATTCCGTGCAAGTCGAGCTGCGCTTGCACGATCCAATGCCCGCGCCGCAGCTTGCGTACGACTTCGTGGCTGATGCCCGGGCGGCAGTAAAACAGCGACTCGTCGGTATCGAGCAACACCTCGGGGTCGAACTCGTCGGAGATGGCTTCATTGAGCACGGCCTGCTCGTCGCGCCGTGTCTGCAACGGCACGGCGGGCGGCGGCGTGCGGCCGTGCATCGCGCGGGCCGCTGCGGCGATGGGGGCGACCTGGCCGACTTCGCGCCGGAAAAGGTCGGCGTCGGCCGCCGCCTCGCGCGCGGCTTTGGCCGCGGCGATCCGTTCGCGCTCACGCTCGGCCGCGCTTTGCTTCAGCGCATCGCGCAGCGCGGCCAGATCGGTGAGACCGTGGGCGCGGGCGGTCTCGGGGTGCTTGGGCTCGCTCGGACGGGGACGATTCTTTGACATGACGGTTGGAACGACAACGCAACGCGACGACAGTCGCTAGCTTATGACGGCGGTGGGCCAATTCGGCGGTCGCTCGGTTATCGAGTCCGAGCCATCGTCGCGGCGCGCGTCCCTCGAAGACACAGGACGCGCGCTGCGGCTACCGCGCTCGACGCAAAAAAGGCCGCGGGCCTGGCGGCCGCGGCCCTCGTCGATTCAAGGCGCTCGGCGCGGCCCGAGCGGCGCCGGCCAACCTATTTTACCGATCGGCTTCCGCGCTCATCACGTGTTCCTGATGGAGTTCGTGCACGCTCTCGAGATAGCGCTGGGCGTCGAGCGCGGCCATGCAGCCCGTTCCCGCGCTCGTGATCGCTTGGCGGTAGACGTGATCCTGCACGTCGCCGGCCGCAAACACGCCCGGCACGCTCGTTCCGGTAGCATTGCCGTTCAGGCCGCCGTTCGTGATGATGTAGCCGTTCTTCATCTCGAGTTGGCCTTCGAAGATGTCGGTGTTCGGCTTGTGGCCGATCGCGATGAAGACGCCCTGCAGTGCGACGTCCGTCGTGGCGCCCGTCTGCGTGTGTTTGATACGCACGCCCGTGACGCCCGAGCCGTCGCCCGTGACCTCGTCGAGCACGTGATTCCACTTGATCTCGACGACGCCTTCCTTTTCCTTCTCGAGCAGACGGTCGATGAGGATCGGCTCGGCGCGGAATTTGTCGCGGCGGTGGATGACCGTCACCTTGCTGGCGATGCCCGCCAGGTACAGGGCTTCTTCGACCGCGGTATTGCCGCCGCCGACGACGGCCACGTGCTGTTGCCTATAGAAGAAGCCGTCGCACGTCGCGCAGGCGGAGACGCCGCGGCCGGAAAACGCTTCTTCCGAGGGCAGCCCCAGGTACTGCGCCGAGGCGCCGGTGGCGATGATCAGCGAATCGCAGGTGTATTCGCCCGAATCGCCGATCAGCCGGATCGGCTTCTCATCGAGCTTGGCCGTGTGAATGTGATCGAACACGATCTCGGTGTTGAAGCGTTCGGCGTGCTCGAGGAACCGCTGCATCAGCTCCGGGCCTTGGACGCCGTTTGCGTCGGCCGGCCAGTTTTCGACGTCGGTGGTCGTCATCAATTGGCCGCCCTGGGCGAGGCCGGTGACGAGCACAGGGGAAAGATTCGCGCGCGCGGCGTAGACGGCGGCCGTATAGCCGGCGGGGCCGGAACCGAGGATGAGCACTTTGGCGTGTTTGCGCGTGGACATAGTTGTTCGTTCCGTAAGAAAAATGCCGCAAGGAGGCTGCCCGGCGAAGCGCTGCGCGTCGCATCGACCGGCGGCGCGGCGCTATGATCCGTAAGTCGGGCCAACCCGCGTGATTATAAAGGGCCGTCGACGCGGCCGCTGACGGCGTGCTCAATCGACGCGATAGCGTTTTGCTCGGCCGCGGGGCGCGCGGGGCCGTTACCGTCATTTACAGCCGGGCACGCGACGCAGCGTTTACAATAGCCCGCATCGAACCCTTGGCGGGTGCGCCCGCCATGCTGCTACGGATTCATGGCCAAAGCTCCTTATTCGGCGCCTGCGCAAGCGTTACCGCATCGCATGTCGCGCCTTTTCACCGAAATTCGCTGGATCTTGCAGGTCGCGCTTTGCGTGTTCCTCGTGATGGCGCTCGTCAGCTACAGCCGTCACGACCCGAGTTGGACGCATGCGGCGCAAGTCGATCGCATCGCCAATTGGGCGGGGCGGGTAGGGGCCTGGACGTCCGACATTCTGCTGCTGCTTTTCGGCGTGTCCACCTACTGGTGGGTCGTGCTGCTCGCGCGGCGGATCGCCGCGAACTATCGCCGCCTGAACCGGCCGTCCGCCGACGAGGACGACAGCCCGCGCGACGGCGCTTGGATTGCCGACGCCTTTTCGTTCGTCTTGGTCCTGCTCGCCTGCGACGGCATCGAAGCGTTGCGGATGTGGTCGCTGCGCGTGCCGCTGCCGCGCGCGCCGGGCGGCATCGTCGGCGACGCGGTCGCGCGCGGCGTGTCGCACGCCCTCGGGTTCACCGGCGGCACATTGGCGCTGTTGATCGCGCTTGCGATCGGTCTGTCGCTCTATTTCCGCTTCTCGTGGTTGTCGGTGGCCGAGCGCGTCGGCGATTCGATCATCTCCGCCGTCACGTTCGCGAAGCTGCGCCGCGAGGCGGGGCGCGACCGCAAGCTAGGCGAGGCCGCGGCCGTCAAGCGAGAGGGCAAGGTCGTGCAAAACCGCGTGCGGCTGGAGGATCACGAGCCCGTCACGATCGTGCCGGCCGTGGCGACTCCGCCGAAGTCCGAGCGCGTGGAACGGGAAAAGCAGGTGCCGCTGTTCGCCGATTTGCCCGGCGATTCCACGCTGCCGCCGATCGCGCTGCTCGATCCCGCGCCACCCGCGCAAGAGACGATGTCGGCCGATACGCTCGAGTTCACCTCGCGCCTCATCGAAAAGAAGCTCAAGGATTTCGGCGTCGACGTCAGCGTCGTCGCGGCCTATCCGGGGCCCGTCGTGACGCGTTACGAGATCGAGCCGGCAACGGGCGTGAAGGGCAGCCAGATCGTCAACTTGGCGAAGGACCTGGCTCGTTCGCTGTCGCTCGTGTCCATTCGCGTGGTCGAAACGATCCCGGGCAAGAATTACATGGCGCTGGAGTTGCCGAACCAGCGGCGTCAGACGGTGCGTCTGTCGGAGATTCTCGGGTCCGAAGTCTATGCCGATGCCGCATCGAAGCTGACGATGGGCTTGGGCAAGGACATCGGCGGCAATCCCGTCTGCGCCGATCTGGCCAAGATGCCGCACTTGCTCGTGGCCGGGACGACCGGCTCGGGCAAATCGGTGGGCATCAACGCGATGATCCTCTCGCTGCTGTACAAGGCGAGCGCCGACGACGTGCGCATGATCCTCATCGATCCGAAGATGCTCGAAATGAGCGTCTACGAGGGCATTCCGCACCTGCTGTGCCCCGTCGTGACCGATATGCGCCAAGCCGGGCACGCGCTCAACTGGGCCGTCGCCGAGATGGAGCGTCGCTATAAGCTCATGAGCAAGCTCGGCGTGCGCAACCTCGCCGGGTACAACAACAAGATCGACGAGGCGGCCAAGCGCGAAGAGAAGCTGCCCAATCCTTTCAGCCTCACGCCCGATGCGCCGGAGCCGCTGACCCGTTTGCCGCACATCGTCGTCGTTATCGACGAATTGGCCGACTTGATGATGGTGGTCGGCAAGAAGGTGGAGGAGCTGATCGCGCGGATCGCGCAGAAGGCGCGCGCGGCCGGCATTCATTTGATCCTTGCGACGCAGCGGCCGTCGGTCGACGTCATTACGGGCCTGATCAAGGCGAACGTGCCCACGCGCATGGCGTTCCAGGTTTCGTCGAAGATCGACTCGCGCACGATTCTGGATCAGCAGGGGGCGGAATCGTTGCTTGGTATGGGCGACATGCTCTATCTGCCGCCGGGTACCGGGCTGCCGGTGCGTGTTCACGGCGCGTTCGTTTCCGACGACGAAGTGCATCGCGTCGTCCAGAAGCTCAAGGAGCAGGGCGAGCCCAACTATGTCGAAGGTTTGCTCGAAGGCGGTATTGCGGGCGAGGGCGACGAGGGCACAGCCGCGGGCGGTGCGCAAGGCGGCGAGGAATCCGATCCGTTATACGATCAAGCGGTGGAGGTCGTCGTCAAGCATCGGCGCGCGTCGATTTCGCTCGTTCAGCGCCACTTGCGCATTGGGTACAACCGCGCGGCGCGCCTGCTAGAACAAATGGAGCAATCGGGGCTGGTGTCGGCGATGTCGTCGAACGGCAATCGCGAAATTCTCGTCCCTTCGCGCGAAGCCGATTGAAATCGATCTGAGATCGGCTGCGCGTCGCGGCCGTTCGATGGGCGATAGTCGCGGCGCGCGTATTCCGATCTATCACGGAGAGTTACTTTGAATTCGATGCAGCACTCGTTTGGGCCGGTCACGAGTTCGTCCCTGCCGTTCATGCCCCCCTCGTTTGGCGCTAGCCGTATGCGGGCCGGTTTGCGTGCGGTTACGCGCGCGCTCGGCGCGGCGGCGGTCGGCGCCACGTTGCTCGTTTCCTCCACGGCGGCATTCGCGAGCGGTACCGAGCAGTTGAAGGCATTTGTCGCGCAGGTGCACGCAGCGCGCGGCGAGTTCGTCCAGCGCGAAGTGAAGGCGCCGCCCAAGAATGCCGCGGCGAGCGGCTCGGTGGTGCCGACGCTCGGGGGGACCTCCAGCGGCACGTTCGTGTTCGCGCGCCCCGGCAAGTTCATCTGGTCGTATGAGAAGCCGTACGAGCAGGTCTTGCAGTCGGACGGCGATAAGTTGTTCGTCTACGACAAGGACCTGAATCAAGTCACCATCCGCAAGCTCGGCGGCGCGTTGGGCGCGAGCCCGGCCGCGATCTTGTTCGGCAGCAACGATCTCGAGAAGAGCTTTACCTTGCACGATGCCGGCATGAAAGACGGCATCGACTGGCTCGAGTTGACTCCGAAATCGCGCGACACCCAATTCGAGCGAGTCGGCATCGGTTTCCGCGACGGCAACTTGCAAGCGATGGAATTGCACGATGTGTTCGGCAACGTGACGCTGCTCACGTTCTCGAACATTCAAAAGAACCCCGCGTTGAAGGCGGGTGCCTTCAAGTTTACGGTGCCTAAAGGCGCCGATGTGATCAACGGATAACGCGCGCTGCGCATCGCCTGGGCTTTGCACCCGCGAGGAAGGGCTCGCGGGTGCAAAGCTAGCCGAGCCTTGGGTGCGCCGGTGCGCGCGCCGTTACGATTCGGAACCAGCCATGTTTGAGGAATCCCGCGCCGGCATGCCGCTCGCCGAGCGGCTGCGGCCCAGCACGATCGACGACGTCATCGGCCAAAAGCATCTGCTCGGTCCGATGAAGCCGTTGCGCGTGGCGTTCGAATCGGGCGAGCCGCATTCGATGATCTTGTGGGGGCCGCCCGGCGTCGGCAAGACGACGCTTGCGCGCCTCATGGCCAATGCGTTCGACGCCGAGTTCATCGCGCTGTCGGCGGTTCTCTCGGGCGTCAAGGATATTCGCGAGGCGGTCGAAGTCGCGCAGACGCATCGCGCCCACGGGCGGCGCACGCTCGTGTTCGTCGATGAAGTGCATCGCTTCAACAAGAGCCAGCAGGACGCGTTCTTGCCGCACGTCGAATCGGGCCTGTTCGTCTTCATCGGCGCGACGACGGAAAATCCTTCGTTCGAAGTGAACAGTGCGCTGCTGTCTCGTGCGGCCGTCTACGTGCTCAAGAGCCTCGACGACGACGAGCAGCGCGAACTGCTCGATCGCGCGCTTGCTTCGCTCGGCAGCGTGGAGATGACCGATGATGCGAAGTCATCGCTGATCGCTTCGGCCGATGGCGACGGACGCAAGCTGCTGAACAATATCGAGATCGTCTCGCGCGCCGCGACGGCGCAAAAGGCCGAGAGCATCGACGACGCATTGATCGCGAGCGCGCTGACGGAGAATCTCCGTCGCTTCGATAAGGGCGGCGACGCCTTTTACGATCAGATCAGCGCGTTGCATAAATCGGTGCGCGGCAGCAATCCCGACGGCGCGCTCTATTGGTTTTGCCGCATGCTCGACGGCGGGGCGGACCCGCGTTACCTCGCGCGCCGCATCGTTCGCATGGCCTGGGAGGATATCGGGTTGGCCGATCCTCGTGCGCCGCGCATTGCGCTCGACGCCGCCGAGACCTACGAGCGCCTCGGCACGCCCGAGGGCGAGTTGGCGTTGGCGCAGGCATTGATCTACTTGGCTGTGGCGCCCAAATCGAATGCGGGCTACATGGCCTACAACGAAGCGCGGCGGTTCGTCGGTAAGGACCGTTCGCGCGCCGTGCCCGTGCACTTGCGCAACGCGCCGACGAAGCTGATGAAAGAGCTCGGCTACGGCCACGAGTATCGGTACGCGCACGACGAGCCTGACGCCTATGCGGCGGGCGAGACGTACTTGCCCGACGGCATGCGCGAGCCGCATTGGTACCAGCCGACGCCGCGCGGGCTCGAAGGCAAGATCGGAGAAAAGCTCGCGCGCTTGTCCAACCTCGACGCGGCTTGGCGGCGCGAGCACAAGACCAAGGGCGAGTGAGCGGGGCCGGCGCAGGGCGTGCGCCGGCGGCGCATTGTTCGGATGCGCGCGCGGGCCGGTGAGCCGGTGCGTTAAAATCGCCACTTCACCCACGATACGACTCGCACCTAGTTATGCTCGACATCCAGTTGCTGCGCAAAGACCTCGACGGCGTGGCCCAACGCCTCGCCGCTCGCGGCTACACGCTCGACGTAGCCGCGTTCGCGGCGCTCGAAGCCGAACGCCGCGCCATTCAGACCCGCACCGAAGAATTGCAATCGCGGCGCAACAGCTTGTCGAAGCAGATCGGCGCGATGAAGGGCAAGGGCGAGGACACCACGGCGGTGATGGCCGAAGTGAGCGGCATCGGCGACGAGATGAAGGCTTCGGCGGCCCAACTCGAAGAGGTGCAAGCGCGTCTGTCGAAGCTGATGCTCGAAATGCCGAACCTGCCGCACGAGAGCGTGCCCGCGGGCGGGGACGAGAAGGACAACGTCGAGGTGCGCCGCTGGGGTGCGCCGCGCCAGTTCGACTTCGAGGTGAAGGATCACGTCGACGTCGGCACGCCGCTGGGGCTCGATTTCGAAACCGGGGCGAAGCTCTCGGGCGCGCGTTTCACGATGCTGCGCGGTGCGATGGCGAGACTGCATCGTGCGCTCGCGCAGTTCATGCTCGATACGCACACGCAGCAGCACGGCTACACCGAAATTTATTCGCCCTATATCGTCAATCCCGAAATTTTGTACGGCACGGGCCAATTGCCGAAGTTCGCCGACGACATGTTTCGCGTCGAAAAGGGCGGCGGCGAGAACGTCGTGACGCAGTATCTGATTTCGACTTCCGAGATTTCGCTGACGAACACGGTGCGCGACAGCATCGTCGACGGCGCGGCATTGCCGATCAAGCTGACGGCGCATTCGCCTTGCTTCCGGTCGGAAGCGGGCTCTTATGGGCGCGATACGCGCGGGATGATTCGGCAGCATCAGTTCGACAAGGTCGAGATGGTGCAGATCGTGGCGCCCGAGGCTTCGTACGAGGCGCTCGAGCAGATGGTCGGCCATGCCGAAACGATCTTGCAGAAGCTCGAGTTGCCCTACCGGGTGATTACGTTGTGCACGGGCGACATGGGGTTTTCCGCGGCGAAGACGTACGACCTCGAAGTGTGGTTGCCGGCGCAGAACACGTATCGCGAGATCTCGAGCTGTTCGAACACCGAAGCGTTCCAGGCGCGCCGCATGCAAGCGCGTTATCGCAATGCGCAGGGCAAGCCGGAACTGGTCCATACGCTGAACGGGTCGGGGCTGGCGGTGGGGCGTACGCTCGTGGCCGTGCTCGAAAACTTTCAGAACGCCGATGGTTCGGTGACGGTGCCGGCAGTACTGCGTCCGTACTTGGGCGGGGTGGAGCGGCTCGAAGTGAGCGCGGCGAAGTAAGCGGCGGCGCGGCGTTCAGGCTTTTTGCAAAAAAGGGCTTGGAATGCTGCGGCGACTGTTCTATAATCTTCGCTTCGCCAAACAGCGACCAGCTTGGTGAGACGAATGCGGGGCGACCCGATTCGAGAAGACGGAAAGGTGGCAGAGTGGTCGAATGCGCCGGACTCGAAATCCGGTGTACGGTTATACCGTACCGTGGGTTCGAATCCCACCCTTTCCGCCAAAGAAAACGAAAGCGCGCTCAAACGGTACTCAGGCTAGTGTGAATAACCACTAGTACGGGGCCAGATGAGAATAGGTTACGCAAGAGTACCAACTCAAGAGCAAGAAACCCGCGCGCAGATCGATGCTTTGAATAAGGCTGGCGTCGATCTGATCCACGAAGAAAAACGGTCTGGCGCCACGCTGCGCCGACCGGTCCTCGACAAACTCCTCCGAAATCTCAAGCGCGGCGACACCTTAGTCGTCTACAAGCTCGACCGCGTTGCGAGATCGCTTAAGCACCTCCTCACCATCATCGAGCGCTTGCAAGAGCGCGGCGCAGGCTTCGAGAGCCTGACC
>DASVLS010000008.1:0-9937 GCA_036384755.1 Trinickia sp.
TGCGAGTCTGATCCGCGACACCGTGGCCGCCCAGAACATGGCGAGCCTGCGCAAGATCACCCTCAATCTGGCCCGCTTGGCCCAGAGCCGACAGCCGAAAAAGGTGAGCCTGAAAAATATCCGCAACCTCGCAGCATGGGATACCGCCATGCGCGACTCCATCCTCGGCCTTGGCTGATAAGGGTCTTCATGCGGAAGCCCTGATGCAAACGGCCGCGACGCCGCTTCAAGGCCGCTTCAAGGCCGCTTCATGCGGCATTCGTTCGCCGGCTCCGTCTTCTCCGGCGGCAGCGCCAGCACGGTTCGAAAGCCGTAGCCC
Organism: Trinickia sp.; assembly: GCA_036384755.1. Lineage (GTDB taxonomy): Bacteria > Pseudomonadota > Gammaproteobacteria > Burkholderiales > Burkholderiaceae > Trinickia. The sequence continues at coordinate 320 of DASVLS010000008.1, forward strand.
GACCCCTCGTTGTCGAATCGCACGCCCCGCTCGCCCGCCTTGTCCATTTCGATCACATAAAGGGGCTGAATCAACTGGTGGTCGTCGGCGCGCATCCATGCGCGCGCGAATCCGTTGTCGTATTTCATCCCCTCCAACGCCTTGGCGACGGCCACGGCATCGGTGCCGCCGGCTTTGCCGACGGCGTCGGCCAGCATCTCGATCATGACATCGATGCGCGCGAGCGCGTAATCGTCGCGCGACCGAGGGAAGCGAGCCCGGAACGCCGCATAGTAGGCGTCCGAGGCGGATGCGTCCGCGTGCGGCAGGCGCTCGGCCGGCGCCGCGGCCGAGCCCGCATTGGGGTGCCAATCGGCAACGGCCACGACACGCCCGACGCCGGCCTCGCCGATCGCGGCGGGCGCATCGAGACTATTGCCGTAAAACGTATAGAACTTGCCGCCGAAGCCTTGCTCGCGCGCCGCCTTCACGAGCAGCGCGAGGTCGTTGCCCCAGTTGCCCGTAATGACGGCATCGGCGCGGCTCGCGCGCAGCTTGGCGATATAGGGCGTGAAATCCTTGACCCGACCGATCGGATGAAACTCGTCGCCGACGATCGCGACATCGGGGCGCTTTGCCGCGAGGGCAGCGCGCGCGAGCGTGCTGACGTCGTGGCCGAAGCTGTAGTCTTGATTCAGCAGATAGACGCGCTTGATGGATTTGTCGCGGGCGATCACATCGGCGAGCGCATTCGTCCGCATGCCGGCGTGCGCGTCGAAGCGGAAATGCCAGAAGCTGCAGGCGGCGCCCGTGAGGGCGGGATCGTCCGCCGAATAATTCAGAAAGAGTGCGCGGTCGTCGGGCGTGCGCACGTTTTGCTTGTCGATAGCCGAGACGAGCGCGGCGGCCACCGCCGATCCGTTGCCCTGCAGGACGAACGGAATGTGGCGATCGGCCGCGACGCGCAATTGCACGAGCGCCTGCTCGACACTGCCTTGGCTGTCGAGCACGACGAGCGCCAAAGGGTGCGTGCCGTCGGGCAGCTTGACGCCGCCGCGCGCATTGACGCGCTCGATGGCGAATCGGACGTTGCGCTCGACGGCCGCGCCCGCATCGGCGAACGGCCCCGACATGCCTTCGATCAGCGCCAGCCGAATCGGCGCGCGGGACGCATCGTCGCTCGTGCTCGCAGCCCTCGCCATCGGCGCGGCAAGCGCGCCTATCGCGCCGGCGATCGCCGCCCACTTCGTCCATTGTTTGATCATCGCTCGCATCTCGCGCCATTCGAAAGCGCGGATCATAGGCCTTGAAGGCAATCGTTCGCAAGCGAGCGTAAGATCGACGCAGCAAGCCACGACGACGGCGCCGCCGCCGCGCACCGCGTGCAAATCTTCGCCGGCACCCCTGTCCAAAGCAGGCAGGCGCGTGATAAAACGCCGCTCGTGGGAATCATCGGAGCCATTATGATCAAGCGTCTTTCCGTCACGCTCGCGTGCGCCGCCGCCTTCGCGCTTGGAGGTTGCGCGCAGCCGTGGCAAGGATTCACGGCCGGCCAGGATCAATCGGCGCTCGTCGCGCGCCTGGGCCCGCCGCGCGAAATCTACGACCTGCCCAATGGCGGCAAGCGGCTCATGTGGCCGACGCAGCCGATGGGCGAAACCACCACGGCCGCCGACGTCGACGCCTCGGGCAAGATCCTGACCGTACGGCAAGTGCTGCAGCCAAGCGAGTTTTACAAGGCCCAGATCGGCACTTGGACGAAACAGGACGTGCTCGTCAACTTCGGCCGCCCCGTCGAAACCGCGTATTTCCCGCTGATGAAGCGCGAAGTGTGGAGCTACCGCTATCTCGAAGACAACGTCTGGTATCAGCTCTACCACTTCTACTTCGACCCGCAAGGCATTCTGCGGCTCACGCAGAAGACGCCCGACCCGCTGCACGATCCGGAACGGCATCGCTTCGGGTTCTAGGGCCTAGCGTTACCCCGTCGGGGTGCCCCCGGCGGTCCATTCCTTCGAATCCCTTCTTGTCGCAGGGGACGGGCGACGGCGGCGAAGGGCGCCGGCAACCCGGCCCCTTCGCGGCGCCCTGCTTGCGGTCAGACGCCCTGCGGGTTGACCTTCTCGACGTTGGAGTAGAGCTTGTTCAGCGCCGAGATGTAGGCCTTCGCCGAAGCCGCGACGATGTCGGGGTCGGTGCCGACGCCGTTGACGATCCGCCCGCTCTTGGACAAGCGCACGGTCACTTCGCCTTGCGCCTGCGTGCCCGTCGTAATCGCATTGACCGAGTAAAGCAACAGCTCCGAGCCGCTGCCCACTTCGCCCTCGATCGCATTGAGCGTCGCGTCGACGGGGCCGTTGCCGCGCGCCTCGCCCACCGTCTCCTTGCCGTCGACCGAGAACACGACGCGCGCATGCGGGCGCTCGCCCGTTTCGGAATGCTGAGCCAGCGACACGAACTTGTAGTGCTCGCGTTCCTGCGCCGCGGCCGATTCCTCGGTCACGATCGCGATGATGTCCTCGTCGAAGATCTCGGCCTTGCGATCGGCGAGTTCCTTGAAGCGCGCGAAGGCTTGGTTGAGCTCGCTCTCGCTTTCGAGCGCAATGCCCAACTCCTGTAAGCGCTGCTTGAACGCATTGCGGCCGGAGAGCTTGCCGAGGACGATCTTGTTGGCGCTCCAGCCCACGTCTTCCGCGCGCATGATTTCGTACGTGTCGCGCGCCTTGAGCACACCGTCCTGGTGGATGCCGGAGGCATGCGCGAACGCGTTCGCGCCGACGACGGCCTTGTTCGGCTGAACGACGAAACCCGTGATCTGCGAAACGAGCTTCGAGGCGGGCACGATCTGCGTCGTGTCGATGCCCACATCGAGACCGAAGTAGTCTTTGCGCGTCTTCACCGACATGACGATTTCTTCGAGCGCCGTGTTGCCGGCGCGCTCGCCGAGGCCGTTGATCGTGCATTCGACCTGGCGCGCGCCGCCGATCTTCACGCCGGCCAGCGAATTGGCCACGGCCATGCCGAGGTCGTTATGGCAGTGGACGGAGAAGATAGCCTTGTCGGAGTTCGGAATGCGCTCGCGCAGCGTCTTCACGAGGTTGCCGTAGAGTTCCGGCACCCCGTAGCCGACCGTATCGGCGATGTTGATCGTCGTCGCACCTTCGGCAATGACGGCTTCGAGCACGCGGCAGAGGAAATCCATGTCGGAGCGGCTGCCGTCCTCGGGCGAGAACTCCACGTCGTTCGTGAATTTGCGCGCGAACCGCACGGCCAGGCGCGCCTGCTCGTACACCTGCTCCGGCGTCATTCGCAGCTTTTTCTCCATGTGCAGCGGAGAGGTGGCGATGAACGTGTGGATCCGGAAATGATCGGCCGGCGCGAGCGCATCGGCGGCCCGTTGAATATCCTTGTCGTTCGCGCGGGCGAGCGAGCAGACGGTGCTGTCTTTGATCATCGAGGCGATCGTGTGGATCGCGTCGAAATCGCCGTTCGAACTCGCGGCGAACCCGGCCTCGATCACATCCACCTTCATCCGCTCGAGTTGCTTTGCGATGCGGATCTTCTCTTCCTTCGTCATCGACGCGCCGGGCGACTGCTCGCCGTCGCGCAACGTCGTGTCGAAAATAATCAGCTTGTCTGCCATCTCGGTCTCCAGGGGGACGTTTGCTTTCGGAATGCGGGATTGAATACGAAAAACGACAATTCAGGCGCTCGGCCCACCGCAGGCGACGCCGGACAACGAACGAGGCAGACGGGGGCGAAAACGATCAGCGCGGTAGACGCGCTAGCGCTAGCGCGCATAGAGGCGCACCGGCGAGGAGGGATAGAGGGGGGAAGGTCAAAATCGACATGTCGCCGACTATAGCGACATTCGTGCCGTCGCGCAATCGGCGCCGAGCCGGCCGCGCGCCGGCGCCGGCGCGGCGGCAGGGCCCTTGCCGACGCCGGCGGCACGTGCGACATGGCCCCGTTTGAACGGATTAGTGGTCGTGCGGGGCCGACCGGGCCGGATTGTCGCGCCCGCGCACGGCCATGTAACCCCAAAACGCGTACCCCGAGAGGCCGTAGAGCACGAACAGGCCGAACAGCATCAGCGGAGGATCGGACGAAACGAGCACGAACGCGACGACGACGAGCAGGATCGCCGCAAACGGCACGCGATGGCGCACGTCGAGCGCCTTGCCGCTGTAGAACGGCGCATTCGAGACCATCGTGACGCCCGCGTAAACCGTCAAGGCGAACGCGACCCAGGGCAGCCAGACGAGCTTGAGCGGAACGCGGTTGTCGGTAGCGAGCCAGACGAAGCCCGCGATCAGCGCGGCCGCGGCCGGGCTCGGCAAACCTTGGAAGAAGCGCTTGTCGACCACGCCGATGTTCGTGTTGAAACGCGCCAGGCGCAGCGCCGCGCCCGAGCAGTAGACGAAGGCGGCGAGCCAGCCCCATCGGCCCAGATCCTTGAGCACCCATTCGTACATGACGAGCGCCGGCGCAACGCCGAACGACACCATGTCGGACAGGCTGTCGAACTGCTCGCCGAACGCGCTTTGCGTATGCGTCATACGGGCGACGCGGCCGTCCATTCCGTCTAGCACCATCGCTACGAAAATCGCGATCGCCGCGATCTCGAAGCGCACGTTCATGGCTTGCACGACGGCAAAGAACCCGCAAAAAAGCGCGGCCGTGGTGAAGGCGTTAGGCAATAGATAGATGCCGCGCGTGCGCAAGAACTGCTGGCGTGCCGCGCGCCGGCTCTCGGCGGGCGCCGAATCGGCGCCGAGCGTCTTGTTCCGGCGAAACGGATTGCGCCGAAACGGACGCGGCATCGGCGTAGCGCCGGCCCGGGGGCGGCGCGGTTTGAAAGCGGCCATCGGAACCCTCCTGCGCGCCGCGTCAGAGTTCGGCGAGAATCGTCGACGAGGCGAAGACCTTCTCGCCGATCGACACCTTCGCCCGGCTGCCGAGCGGCAGATACACGTCCACGCGCGAGCCGAAGCGAATGAACCCGTAGCGCTGGCCGCGGGCCAGCGGCTCGCCCGCACGGACGTAACAGAGAATGCGCCGCGCGATCAGGCCTGCGATCTGCACCGACGTGACGGTATGCCCGCTCGCCGTTTGGATCACGATTGCGTTGCGCTCGTTTTCGAGCGACGCCTTATCGATGGCCGCGTTCAGGTAAGCGCCCGGGAAGTACTCGACCTTCGTGATCGCGCCGTCGACGGGCGAGCGCTGCGAGTGCACGTTGAAGACGTTCATGAACACGCTGATCTTGAGCGCTTCGCGGCCGGCATAGGGATCGAGCGTCGTTTCCACGGCGACGATGCGGCCGTCGGCCGGGCACAGCACGGCGTTCGCCTGCGTCGGGATCGGGCGCGGAGGGTCGCGGAAAAACTGCACGACGAAGATCAGGATCAGCCAGAACGGCCAGGCAAAACCGAACCCCGCGACCGCATGGATCAACAACGCAACGACTGCGGCAATCGCAATGAACGGCCAGCCTTCGCGCGCGATGATCGGATGTGGGTAATTCATGGATCGTTTCGAAGTTTTTGTAAAACCACTAGGATAGCAAAAGCCGTCCGATGCAAGACGCACGGGACGGCTTCAAAGGGCAATTATCGAAGGCCGGACGCGGTTCGACACCGCATTTCGTCCGGTGCGGGCGCCCTTGCCCCGCACCGGCGGCCGCGCCGGGACCCGGCGCAGCCCACCTTGGGCGGCTGCCTTAGTTTTAGTTCTTCGACTGGTCGACGAGCTTGTTCTTCGCGATCCACGGCATCATCGCGCGCAGCTTGCCGCCGACTTGCTCGATTTGATGCTCGGCCATCAGACGGCGGCGCGATTGCAGCGTCGGCGCGCCGGCGCGGTTTTCGAGAATGAAGCTCTTCGCGTATTCGCCCGTTTGGATGTCCTTCAGGACGTCCTTCATGACCTTCTTCGTCTCTTCCGTGACGACGCGCGGGCCCGTCACGTACTCGCCGTACTCGGCGTTGTTCGAAATCGAGTAGTTCATGTTGGCGATGCCGCCTTCGTAGATCAGGTCCACGATGAGCTTGAGCTCGTGCAGGCACTCGAAGTACGCCATTTCCGGCGCGTAGCCCGCTTCGACGAGCGTTTCGAAACCGGCCTTGATGAGCTCGACGGTACCGCCGCAGAGCACGGCTTGTTCGCCGAACAGGTCCGTTTCGGTTTCTTCGCGGAAGTTCGTTTCGATGATGCCGGCACGGCCGCCGCCGTTTGCCGCCGCGTACGACAGCGCGACATCGCGCGCCGCGCCCGACTTGTCTTGCGCCACGGCGATCAAGTGCGGCACGCCGCCGCCTTGCGAGTACGTGCCGCGCACGGTATGGCCCGGCGCCTTCGGCGCGATCATGATCACGTCGAGATCGGCACGCGGAATGACTTGGCCGTAGTGGACATTGAAGCCGTGCGCGAAGGCGAGCGCCGCGCCTTCCTTGATGTTGGCGTGCACTTCGTTCTTGTACACGTCGGCGATCTGCTCGTCGGGCAGCAGCATCATGACGACGTCGGCGCCCTTGACGGCTTCGGCGACTTCCTTGACCGTCAGGCCAGCGCCTTCGGCCTTCTTCCACGACGCGCCGTCCTTGCGCAGACCGACCGTCACGCGCACGCCGCTGTCTTTCAGGTTAAGCGCGTGTGCATGGCCTTGCGAGCCGTAGCCGATGATCGTGACGTCCTTGCCTTTGATGAGGGACAGGTCGGCGTCTTTATCGTAGAAAACTTTCATGTCGATTCCTTCGCGTTAAATCGTATTCGTCAAATTCGTTGGAAGCGCCCGCGTCATGGGCGAGCGCCGATCGCTTGCTGCGTTGTGCCGCTCGTTACACCTTCAAAATGCGCTCGCCGCGCCCGATACCCGAGCTACCGGTACGAACCGTCTCGAGAATCACGGCGGCGTCGAGCGCTTCGATGAAGGCGTCGAGTTTGTCGCTCGCCCCCGTCAGCTCGATCGTGTAGGTCTTTTCGGTCACGTCGATGATACGGCCGCGGAAGATGTCCGCCATCCGCTTCATTTCTTCGCGTTCCTTGCCGACCGCCCGTACCTTGATCAACATTAGCTCGCGCTCGATGTGGGCGCCTTCGGTCAAGTCGACCACCTTCACCACCTCGATCAGGCGGTTCAAGTGCTTCGTGATCTGTTCGATCACGTCGTCCGAGCCAATGGAGACGATGGTCAAGCGCGACAGCGAACGGTCTTCCGTCGGCGCCACCGTCAAGGTTTCGATGTTGTAGCCGCGAGCCGAGAAAAGACCGACCACGCGCGAGAGCGCACCCGGTTCGTTCTCCAGCAAGACGGAGATGATATGTCGCATGTTGCTTTCCCGTTTATCCAGATGTCGATTGCCAGCGGCGCCGGCCTTGTTCGCCTCGCTCGGTCGCGCCCTTCGTGAGGACGGCGAGCGAGCGAAGGGCCACGGCGCCCGTTCGTCTTTCGTAGGTCAGAGGTCCTCGGCGCCAAGCAGCATCTCGGTGATGCCCTTGCCGGCTTGAACCATCGGCCAGACGTTTTCGGTCGGATCGGTCTGGAAATCGAGAAACACGGTGCGATCCTTCAAGCGCAGCGCTTCCTTCAGCGCCGGTTCGACATCGGCCGTCTTTTCAACTCGGATGCCGACGTGGCCGTAGGCCTCGGCGAGCTTCACGAAATCGGGCAGCGCGTCCATGTACGAATGGGAGTAGCGCTTGCTGTATTCGATCTGCTGCCACTGGCGCACCATGCCCAGATAGCGGTTGTTCAGCGAGATGATCTTGACGGGCGTGTCGTACTGCTTGCAGGTCGACAGCTCCTGAATGCACATCTGGATCGAGCCTTCGCCCGTGATGCAGACGACGTCGGAATCGGGGTGGGCCATCTTCACGCCCATCGCCGCCGGCAGGCCGAAGCCCATCGTGCCGAGGCCGCCCGAGTTGATCCAGCGGCGCGGCTTGTCGAAGCGGTAGAACTGCGCAGCCCACATCTGGTGCTGACCCACGTCGGAACAGACGAACGCGTTCCCGTCGGTCAACTCCCAGAGCTTTTCGACGACGTACTGGGGCTTGATGATCTCGCTCTTGCGGTCGTACTTGAGGCAATCCTTCGAGCGCCAGCTTTCGATGTCCTTCCACCATTGCGCGAGCGCTTCGGTATCGGGACCGTGTTCGGCGTGCTGCAACTGCTCGATCAGTTCCTTGAGCACTTCCTTGACGTCGCCGACGATCGGGATGTCGACTTTCACGCGCTTGCTGATCGACGACGGATCGATGTCGATGTGGATGATCTTGCGAGGACGCGACGCGAAATGCTGCGGATCGCCGATCACGCGATCGTCGAAGCGCGCGCCGATCGCGATCAGCACGTCGCAGTTCTGCATCGCCATGTTGGCTTCGTACGTCCCGTGCATGCCGAGCATGCCGAGGAACTTCTTATCGCTCGCGCGATAGCCGCCCAGCCCCATCAACGTGTTCGTGACCGGGTAGCCGAGCAGATCGGCGAATTGATTGAGTTCGCGCGAGGCGTCGGCGAGGATGATGCCGCCGCCCGTGTAAATGTACGGACGCTTGGCGGACAGCAACAGCGAAACGGCTTTGCGGATTTGGCCCGAATGGCCCTTCGTCACCGGGTTGTACGAGCGCAGCGCGACGGTTTTCACGCTCTCGTATTGGCACGGCGTTTTGGAGATGTCCTTCGGGATGTCGATCAGCACCGGGCCCGGGCGCCCCGTGCGCGCGATGTAGAAAGCCTTCTTGACCGTCGAGGCCAGCTCTCGCACGTCCTTCACGAGGAAGTTGTGCTTCACGCACGGACGCGTGATGCCGACGGTGTCGCATTCCTGGAAGGCGTCTTGGCCGATCGCGGCCGTGGGCACCTGTCCGCTGATGATCACCATCGGGATCGAATCCATGTAGGCCGTGGCGATGCCGGTAACGGCATTCGTCACGCCGGGGCCCGAGGTCACGAGACAGACACCGACCTTGCCCGTCGAGCGCGAATAGGCGTCCGCGGCGTGCACGGCGGCCTGTTCGTGGCGCACGAGCACGTGCTGGATTTTGTCCTGCTTATAGAGTTCGTCGTAGATATACAGTACCGCGCCACCGGGATAGCCCCAGAGCACCTCGACGCCTTCGTCGGCCAATGCGCGCATGAGCACGGTGGCGCCGATCGAGTCTGCCTCATGAGGAGGGGTGGTATCCGACGTGGAGAATTCCGCGCTGGGCATGTTCATCTTTCAACCTTTCGAATTTTCGGCAAAAAATTGATCGGGTGCTCTCTGCCGGGCTTGTGGCTCGGGTTCAAGCGGCGCGTCCACTTTGACGGGCGAGCTTCATGGGCTCGCCTCAAAAGAGACAAGTCACTTATATTGCGAACCGGAGACGTTATCGGTTGTTCGCCGTTTGGTCAAGCGAAATTCTTGCGATGCACCACGGACCGCCTCGTTTTCGTGCGCCGGCGTCGAATCCGTCGTTTTGCACGCAAAAACAACGCGTCCTGCGCCAACCTGGCCCCGGCCATCCCCACCGTCGCGAAAATTTGCTAGCATCCGCGGGTTTTACGACATTTTTCAATCGATTACGGCGCAGGCGGACATTTCGCGCCGCCCCCTCGGATGGCATCAGACAAGGAACTCGCCGATTTTCTGGCGG
>DASVLS010000009.1:0-5382 GCA_036384755.1 Trinickia sp.
GCGCGCGCTTGGAGCGGCCGCGCCACGATTCGTACACGCCGAACGACGGAAAGACGAGCAGCGACAACGTGGCCGAGAAGGCGACGAACGCCCAATAGAGCCGGCCGTCGGCGACATCCTCGAATCGGAATTGCGATGCGACAAGGGCGCCCAGCGCGATCATGCCGACGTCGAACACGCGCGCCCATAGATCTTGCAGTCCTCGCATTGTTTCACTCCCAATCGTTGTTCGTTCGTCGGCGGTTGCATGGCGCAATGAGCCACGCGACGAGGTCATCGACGACGCGACAGGTAAGAAAGCTCCATACGTTCCTTCCCGAGCCGTGACTTGATCCACGCCGGTGCGGACACGCCTACGCACCGGCGCGTACGTCGTTCTATCGGCTCAACGCGTGTTTGCGATAGACCGTGGGCGAGACGCCGTACCGTTTGCGGAACTGCCTGCCCAAGCGATCACCGTTGCCCATGCCGCATCGCCGCGCGATCTTGTCGACGGGCATCTTGGTGCCCACGAGCATTGAGCAGATCGCTTCGAATCGCAGCTGCATCAAGTACTCGAGCGGCGTCACGCCGAACTCGCTCTTGAAGCGCCGCAGATAATTACGAACGCTCATGGCCGCGACGGCTGCCGCGTCAGAGACGGAGATATCGCTGCCGAAGTTCTCGCGCATCCAACGTGTGGACTCGTGAATCTTGTCGGCTGTCGTGTTCATGCTCTGCGGCTCGCCGCGCGTCTTGACCGCCTCGCCGACAGAGGGCGGCAAGCTGCTCGCGATGCGCAACGACATGTCTTCGCCATGATCCGAAGCGATTTGCGTCAGCGCCATTTGCGCGGCTTTTTGATTGAGCGCCCACGCCGGCATCGATCCCGAGCCGATCCAGAAGACGGGCACACTCGGCCGAGCATGGCGTGCAATGTCGACGCCGAACGCGGACCCGTGCCCGCTCGCCGATGCGTGCGCGGAGGGGCCGCCCGAGAGCCAGCGTGCGAGCTGGACGTCGAAGCCCGATGTCACACGCACGTCGTCACTCGCGACGTATAACGCGTGAAAATCGCCGACGGAGTAGGCGTCGAGCCGTTGTGTCATGACAGCGATCGAGGACGCACTCGTGACCGGACCCCCGAGCTTGGAGAGCAGGGACACCCTGTAAGGCGGTTGACCGCTCGAAAAACGCATGAGTGCGTTGGCCAATTGAAAGACTTCGCTGATCACGCCTGTTGTCAACAAGCAGTGACCGTCGAAGATGAGGATCCCGATATGGCGTGCATCGGCCAGAGAGGTCATCTCCCGGGGCACAAGGTGCGGTGCGCTAAAGATAGTGGCGCGATCCACGAAGCATTCCTCCGCATGGTGAGCACACAACGAGTGTTGCTGTGCATCATCGTAATCATTATGATGCCATGTCGATTTTTGTAGAAAAAGCTGGCGAAAATCGACGTGGATTTGGCGCGGACGGGCAGGTTATCAAAGCCTTATTGCTTGAAGTATTTTTTATATTTTCGTTATAAAAAATTACAAACAATGAATTTTTTTGCGCGCCCTTTGCGATCGTGAGGGCGGGGCAGCGTACCTTGAGCTGAGGCGTTCGGTAAAAATTATTTACATTTAATCGGAAATATCGTCAGTCCGCATAATTGCGTCGGTCTGTCATTTACCGATTCTAGGTGTTTGGCCGTTCGCAATGTTTGTTCTGTTCCACCCAATTGCGCCAACACATCGGCCTTTTGCGACCTTCGGGATTAAGCATGAAGTTGTCTGACTATGCTTCACAGCAACATGAGCCGGGGCGTTCGGTGGCCGGCTCATTCGCGCCGTCGGCGACGTTTCATGCTTTCGGACCGCATTAGGAGAACAAGCAGATGAGTACTCCTGTTGAAACGAGCGAGCGACCTCTCACGGGCGGGGCGGTGGCCCAATCGCAAGCTCCGCACAGGTTGGCGTCGCCCTTGGCGCTTCGCACGCGCGCCCAACGACATCGTCACGATGGCGGACCCGACGCCGGCCGCCGGCAAGCGCTTTATCGGCGCGAACATGGCGGTGCTGCATATTCGTTTTTTCGGGAGAACTATGCACCTCGTGGTCAATGGTAAATGTACGGCGCAGCGCCCGACTGGTGTCCGGCGCGTGGCTTACGATCTCATGCGCGCCGTCCGGTCGGCCTACGCAGCGGCCGATGAGATCGAAGTGGCCGTACCCAGGAACGCGCTCGAATGGGCTTCGCCGATCGACCGTCTGCATAGCATGCGGGCGGCGAAGGGGGGTGTCGCATGACGGAGCGCTTCGAATTCTCACGTCGGCGGCGAGCGATGCTGGCGGCGATGGCCGCCGCCGGTGCGGCGTCGAGCGTTGGCGTATCGGCGGCTCAAGCCGTGCGCAAAGCGAGCGCATCGAATGCATCGAAAGCATCCAGCAGCGAGCGGCGCATGACGCAATTGATCGGCTCGAACGGATGGGCTACGGCCCCGGCGGACATCGCCATGTGGAAGGAAATGGGCATTAGTTGGGGCCGCGACTCAGTCGGCCCAGGGCAACGGAAGTCGCCGGACGATCCGGTCATCGTCGATAAGACCGGCCCGGGGATGAACCACGACTTGCCTTCGACCATTCTTTCGAACAATCGCAATGGCATTCATTCTTTGCTATTGCTCGCCTACACGCCGAAATGGAATGCCTCGGTGCCGGGCGACGGCGTTTCCGCACCGAAGGACGACAGCGTATGGCAGCGCTATGTCGAGACTGCCGTGCGTACTTATATCGCGCCGCCTTATAACGTGAAGTATTTTCAGATCTGGAACGAGGCAGCCGGCAAGCTGTCGGGGGGCTCTCCGCAAGCCAGTTTCTGGCACGGTCCCAATTTCAGGGCGCATCGCGAGCACGCCCGACCGTACGACAGAGCGATGCAGGATTACGTCGAACTTATTCATGTTCCGGCCGCACGCATCATCCGCAAGTACGGTGGCTATGTGGTGTACGGCGGATGGCCTGATCAGGGCGGACTCGAGACATATATCAAGTGGCTCGAGTACCGCAGCCCTGTTGTCGACGCGCGCATGATTGACTGGGTCGACTACCTGGACACGCATTACCTCGGCGTGGACGCGCTCACGCCGCTTTACGACCGCTATGTGGCGAACGGGCGTGCGCGTGGCATCTGGCAAACGGAGATCGGCGATCGCTACATGCGCGATCCGCATTATCTGCCGATGTATTACTTCAAGTCCGCAGTGTGGGCGCTCGATCATGCATGGGACGATCCGAACAAGTACGTCTCGATGGTGTACCACTGGGACGGGTATGAGCCGTACCGTCTCACGCATCGCGGTTCCCCGCGTACCTACAATGTGTCGGGTAGATCGCTGATCGTGCTCAATAAAACGGCCGGCGGCGCACTCGCGCGTTTTGACGGACATCTCGCATTCGGCCCCGATGTATCGGGGCTCGCGCTGCGCTCCGGCAACGAAATCGTGATTCAGGTGCGAGCAAAACCGGGGGCGAGAACGGTCACCTTGGGGGGCGTGGCCTTCGCACGGTCGGAGCGCCTTGCCGTGGCGATGATCGACGCGATCACCGGCGACGCTGCCGATACGAGCGCGATCTCAGCTCGATCGGGTTCCGATGGTTTATCGATTGGCATAGAGGTTCCTGACGCAGTCAATGGAGCCGAGCACGGCGAACCGATGCATCTGGCCTATCTCGTCGTCGCGCAAAAGGCGTGAAGGCGAGTAGCGCAACCAGGGGCGATGCGGGCAAGCACCAGGGAGACGATGGAGTCAGTCGCGATGACGTTGAAGGATATCGGCCGGCCCGCGCTCAATTGGCGCGGCGTGCCCGGCCTCATGCGCCTGGCCCACTGATCGCATCGCGGTTGACAAGACCAAGCCGCGCGAGTGGCTGACCAATGAACGCCGGATGCCGGCGCCCGAAGAACCGCCACCCGCCCAGCGGCATCGGCGCGAAGCCGATCGCGCCGACCGGAACGAAGTGGGTCACGCCGACGATCGGCGTGATCTAGGAAACGTAGGCCACGCTCGCTCACCCTCGACTTATTTCGTGACGATCGCCGTCGCCAAGCCGGCATTGATCGCAGGCAACAGCAGACTCAGCACGCGGTTGAAGCGCACGAGCGGTCCGTTGTCGACGTAGACGACATCCTTCGGCCGCAGATCGAACTGATTGGCTAGCAGCATCGAGACGGGCGAATGCGCGTCCAAGTGGTACACCTCGGGCTTGCCTTTCTGTTCGCGGATGACATAGAGCTGACGCGGGTCCGCCGTGCCTTGGTTGATGAAACCGGCCTGGCTCAGGGCGTCCGCCAGCGTCAGTTTTCCGTCGGAAGTCGGCGTCGCCGCGATCGGCTTGTTGACTTCGCCCATCACGTAGGCCGTATTGTCGTCGCGGGTGCTCACGCGCAGCATGTCGCCCGGCTGGAGCATGATGTCCTGCGGGTTCTTGCCCAACGCCATCATCTGCGTGAGGTCGATTGGGTACGACGTGCCATCGCGCGTGAGCGTCAGGTGAGCGCGGTCGGCGTTGGCCGTGAATCCGCCCGATCGATTGATCGCTTCGGTCAACGTCATCGGAATGTCGTTGATCGCTTGTCCGCCCGGGGAGCGCACCTCGCCATCCACATAGACCTGCGCGGAGCGGTACGAGGCGACGCGCACGGTGACCTGCGGCTCGCGAAACTGCTTGGATAGGTCGGCGCGCACTTCGCGCCGCACGGTTTCGACGGTCTTGCCCGCGGCATGAATCGGATGCGACAAGTACGGGAAATCGACGTTGCCTTGGCCGTCCACGACGAAGCCTTGAGCAGGGTCCGCCGGCTTGTTGGTCTGGGCTTGCTGGCCGAGTGCGGCCGCGAGCTCGGGGTGATCCCAGACGGTAATTTGAAGCACGTCGCCGGGGCCGAGCTTGTAGGGGCCGGGCTTGGCGAACAAGTCGAGCTGGTTCGCGATCTGCACTTGGCTCGTGCCGGCCTGCAACTGCTTGATGAGGTTCAGATCGATGGGCTGAATCGGAATCTGCTCAGCCTGCTGCACCGAGCCGTCGGGCGCCGACGAAACGGGCAGCGAAGGGGGTGTCTCCATATGCTGCCCGGGAACGACTGCGCACGCGCCAAGCAGCGTCGACAGCACGGTCAGGGCCGCCGTGCAGGTTCTCGCGGCCCGTGCGCACGCGCGAGTATCCGTCGCACGGCGGCGCTCGCCATGGTTGTCGTCGGTGCTGTCGGTGCCGGTCCGGTCGAGCAATCGTAGTGAGTTTTTCATTTTGCACTCCATGCTTCAGTAGGCATTTTCTTCAATACGCATTGGTATGGCGCAGGCCGTTGAAGATCGTCGCGAGGATGATCCGCATATCGAGCCGGAACGACCAGTTGCGC
>DASVLS010000010.1:0-43828 GCA_036384755.1 Trinickia sp.
GTCTCCCTCGGCTGCCCCAAGGCGCTCGTCGATTCCGAGCAAATCATCACGCAACTGCGCGCCGAGGGCTACGAGATCTCGGGCACGTATGACGGCGCGGATCTAGTCGTCGTCAACACCTGCGGCTTCATCGACGAAGCGGTGCAGGAAAGCCTCGATGCCATCGGCGAAGCGCTGACGGAAAACGGGAGGGTGATCGTCACGGGATGCTTGGGTGCGAAGAAAAGCGCCAGCGGCACGGGGCTCGTCGAGGAAGTCCATCCGAAGGTGCTGGCCGTCACGGGCCCGCATGCCGTCGGAGAGGTCATGCAAGCCGTTCACGGCCATCTACCCAAACCGCACGACCCGTTCGTCGATCTCGTGCCGGCCGCCGGCATCAAACTCACGCCGCGGCACTATGCATACCTGAAAATCTCCGAAGGCTGCAATCATCGTTGCACCTTCTGCATCATTCCCTCGATGCGAGGCGATCTGGTGTCGCGGCCCGTAGCCGAGGTCATGCTCGAAGCTGAAAACCTGTTCAAGTCCGGCGTGAAGGAGTTGCTCGTGATCTCGCAGGATACGAGCGCCTACGGCGTCGACGTCAAGTTCCGAACGGGCTTTTGGAACGGCCGGCCGCTCAAGACGCGCATGACCGAACTCGTCGGGGCGCTTGGCGAACTCGCCGCGCAGTACGGCGCCTGGGTGCGATTGCATTACGTGTATCCGTATCCGCACGTCGACGAGATCATCCCGATGATGGCAGAAGGGCCGTTCAAAGGGCACGTGCTGCCTTATCTCGACGTGCCGTTTCAGCATGCCGATCCCGAGGTGCTCAAGCGCATGAAGCGGCCCGCCAACGCGGAGCGTACGCTCGAGCGCGTGGCGGCGTGGCGCCGCATGTGTCCGGAACTGACGATTCGCAGCACGTTCATCGCGGGTTTCCCGGGCGAAACGGAAGCGCAATTCCAAACGCTGCTTGAATTTGTTCGCGCGGCCGAACTCGATCGAGTCGGCTGCTTCGCCTATTCGCCGGTAGAAGGCGCTACCGCGAACGAACTCGATGGCGCATTGCCTGACGAAGTGCGCGAGGAGCGAAGGGCGCGTTTCATGGAAGTCGCGGAGGAAGTCTCGGCGCGACGGATGAAACGCAAAGTCGGCAAGACGTTCAAAGTGCTGATCGACGAAGTCAATGCCGATGGCGGTATTGGCCGAACCGCGGCCGACGCGCCCGAAATCGACGGTGTCGTTTATGTCGCGCCTGCGACCAAGGCCTCCAAGCGATACAAGGCCGGCGATTTCGTTTCGGTGCGGATCACCGGCGCAGACGGTCACGATCTTTGGGGCGAGGTTTGACCCGGTCGGCGATCGCCGGCGTCGTGTTCGAACGCATTGGGCTCGAGGATGAATGGGAGGGCGGTCGAGGGTGCGGTTGCATAGTCAGATTCAGCGCATGGTGAAAGATCACTCGAAGGCGCGGGTCGTTCAGGCCCTTTCGGCGGCCGCCGTGTCGGTCGTTTTCGCGGTGACCCCGGCCTCGGCTCAACCAGCGACTCAAGCGGCCGATGCCGTCGCACGACAAGCCGACGATGCGGCCGATTGGATCGGGAC
Organism: Trinickia sp.; assembly: GCA_036384755.1. GTDB lineage: Bacteria > Pseudomonadota > Gammaproteobacteria > Burkholderiales > Burkholderiaceae > Trinickia. The sequence continues at coordinate 1,591 of DASVLS010000010.1, forward strand.
TCAGCGCTCGGATGCGGCCGTCTGGGTGCGACAGCATGCAACGGACGCCGCCGCCTCGATGGCGCAACAGGCGTCCGGCGCGGCGGACACCCTCGCACAGCAGTCTGCCGACGCCGCCGATGCCGCTGTACCGCGCACGCCGGCGCCGCTCGCGCCCAATCCCGAATTCGCGAATTTCCCCCGCTATCGGGGAATGCTCGGCGCGCGCCGGATCGTCCTGCGCCTTGGCCGCAAGACCGACGCCGACGATCCAACGGGCGTGCACGGCGAATACCAGTTCGCCGACACGGGCCAGGTCATACTCGTCGCCGGCGACCGCGAAGGCGACGTTCTCGAGATCGAAGAGTCGAGCGACGGTACGGCGATCACCGGCAATTGGGTGGGGCGCTTTTCAGCCGACGGCTCGCTGGCGGGCGAGCGCATGAATGTCGACGATTCCGACCCTGAACCCTTCGACCTGCATCCGCTCCCAGCCCTTTCATCGACACCTTGACCATGACCGATTCTTCTTCCGCGCGTGCGCGCCAGACCCGTATCGTCCATCCCGAAGTCGAGGTTGCACCCGGCTTTGGTTCGTTTTCGACGCCCGTCATGCGCGCATCGACGGTCGTGTTTCCCGATCTGTCCGCCGTTCGCGCCGCCGATTGGCGCAATGACGCGCAATGGCGTTACGGTTTGCACGCGACGCCCACGTCGGCGACGCTGATGCAGCAACTCGCACGGATCGAGGGCGGCAAGCACGCGCTGTTGCAGCCGTCGGGGCTTTCGGCCATTTCGAACGTCTACTTCGGGATCGTCAAAGCCGGGGACGACGTGTTGATTCCCGATAACGCCTATTCGCCGAATCGGGAGCACGGTAACTGGCTTGCTCACGATTTCGGGGTCTCGGTGCGCTTCTACGATCCGATGATCGGCGCGGGCATCGCCGACATGATTCGCCCGAATACACGGCTCATTTGGATCGAAGCGCCGGGTTCGGTGACGATGGAAGTGCCGGATGTGCCGGCAATCGCCGCGGCCGCCCGCGCGCATGACGTCGTCACGGCGATCGACAACACGTATTCGGCCGGCCTCGCTTTTCGGCCGCTCGAGCACGGCGTGGACATTTCCGTGCAAGCGCTGACGAAGTATCAATCTGGCGGCAGCGACGTCCTGATGGGCGCGACGATCACCGCCGACGACGAACTTCATGCCGCGCTCAAGCGGGCGCGCATGCGCATGGGGATCGGCGTTTCGGTCGACGATTGCTCGCTCGTGCTGCGCAGCCTACCCAGCATGAAGGCGCGTTTCGACGCGCACGACCGCAGCGCGCTAGCACTCGCGCATTGGCTCAAAGCGCGACCCGAGATTTCGGCGGTGCTGCATCCGGCGTTGCCCGACTGCCCGGGGCATGCGCAATTCATGCGCGACTTCACCGGGGCCGGCGGATTGTTTTCGGTGGTCTTCGACGAACGTTTCAGCCCCGCGCAGGTCGACGCCTTCGTCGAAGCGCTCGACCTGTTCGCCATCGGCTGGAGCTGGGGCGGGGCGCATAGCCTGGCAATGCCGTACGACGTGGCGTCCATGCGCAGCGCATCTCAATGGCCTCACCGCGGTACGCTCGTGCGGTTCTATGTCGGGCTCGAAGAGGAGCCGGACCTTCGTGCCGACATCGAGCGCGCCATGGCGGCGACGCTTGGCTAAGGGCTAAAAGGGCTAAGGAGCCTGGGGCTGTACGCAAGGCGGCGCGCAAGCGCGCCGTTCATGGTCGCCGCAAGAGCCGGCCGGCGACCTCGGCCGCCGCAAGATTCAGAACAGCCGCAGCAGGCCATCCAGGCCGACGTGATTGAACGCCACGTTGGCCGCTGCCCGCACGACGGGCTTGGCGCGGAATGCAACGGAAAGGCCGACTTCCGCCATCATCTCCAAGTCGTTGGAGCCGTCGCCGAGCGCGATGGCCTGCGATGTCGGGATGCCGAGCTTCGCGCACGTCTCGCGTACGGTCCGGGCCTTGACGGACGCATTGACGATCTCGCCCGTCACTTTGCCAGTCAATTTGCCGTCGACGATTTCGAGCGTGTTGGCGAGCGCGAAATCGAGCCCGAGCCGGGCCTTCAGCCGCTCCGTAAAGAACGTGAACCCGCCCGATACCAATAGCGTACGAAGGCCTGCCGCCTTGGCGCCGGCGAGCATCGCCTCGGCGCCCGGCGAGAGCCGTAGCCGCTCGGTGAAGACATGCTCGAGAGCGGACGCATCGAGGCCTTTGAGCAAGGCGACACGCGCGGTCAGGCTTTCGTTGAAGTTCTTGATTTCCCCTCGCATCGACGCTTCCGTAATCGCTGAGACTTCGGCCTTCAACCCGCAGAAATCGGCGATTTCGTCGATGCATTCGATCGCGATCAACGTCGAATCCATGTCCATCGCAACGAGACCGAAGTCGCGCAGCGCGCGGCCCGGCGCGACATAGGCGAAATCGAGCGCGTGCGTCTCGCAGTAGGCTTCGACGTCGGGGCGCTGCGACGGATCCGCGCTAGGGATACGTAACGCGCATGCATCGATCGTTTGCGCTTGCTCGCCCCGGGCAAGGGCGACGAGCGGTTTGACGTGGGCAGCCGCTATCGGCTCGGGGCTTTGTACGACGAGGTTCATGGGCGTTGCGCTAAGGAATGCCGCCGGGCGCGGCGGGCGGAAAATCCGGCTATTGTAGCCGGTCGCACAGCGGACGCTGCCGCGCGAAACCTGCCGTCGAAACTTGGAACGGGTACGGAGCGATCTGCGCCCGCCTATGCGGCGCATGAGCGGCATGCAACCCGATAAAGCGGCCGTCCGCAAGCGGGGCAACCCCGGAGCGCAGAACGCAGCCTTTTGAGCGAGTTCGGATTAGACTGACAAGGCGTCGTTGACCATTCGGCCGCGCCCCGCGAAGCAAGCAAACCAAAAACAAGCGAAGCAAGGCGAAGCGGAGCGCACGTCCAGCCAGGAGGTGAGCATGAGGGTTCGTTTGAAACCTGTAGCCGTATTGGTTTCCGTCGTCGCCTGCACGGCCGGCGGTTTTGCGGTCCTTGCCCAGGCGGCGCCGCCTATCACCGTGACATCGAAGACACCCGCTGACGGACCGATCAAGTACACGGTCAAAGTCGCGTCCAAGACATACGGCAACGCCCAGGAAACGCGCACGATCCGCTCCGGCCAAACCGACGACTACACGTGGAAGACGTTGCCGCCGGGCGGCGCCGTCACCGCGGCGGAGCACTGTCCCAACTACGCATCGCTCTCGCTCGATGCGAACGGCGCCGTGCAGCGGCAGATGCGTATTCGCGTGGCGCCGACCGTGGCCGAAGACGGCACGGCGAACGTCCAGCTCAGCGTGCAAGCCAGCGCACCGCACGGCAAGACCAGCGTCAAGGCAGGCGGCAAGACGCTGCAGTGCCCCGGTGTCTCGACGCTGAGCCAAATCGTTCGGTTCACGATGCCGACCAACGGCCGCGCGAAGACGATTACGCTCAGCGATGGCTCGCAAGTGACGATCTCGGCGCAGCGATAGCGGCGCACATGACGGTAGACGGCACGGCGAGACTGCCCAGCCGACCGGCTGGCGCGCGACGTGTCGTGCGCCGCGCGTTACCGAAGCGCGTCGCGTTCGAGTAGCCGCTCGGCGACAAAAACGTGGTCGGCGCTGAACAGGCGCCGGTAGGTGAGCAGTACGGCGCCGACCGTGCCAAGCGCCGAAGCCGCGGCGATGAGAAACATGATGACGATCTGATAGCGCACGGCCTGCAGCGGCGACTGGCCCGCGAGCACCTGGCCCGTCATCATGCCCGGTAGGCTGACCACGCCGACGACGGCCATCTGGTTCAGGGTGGGGATCATGCCGGCGCGGGCCGCTTGACGCGCGGGACCGCGCGCCGCCTCCCAGCGCGTGCCCCCAAGCGCGAGCGTCATTTCGACGCGGTCGCGCCGCGCCGTCAGTTCTTCGGTCATCCGCTCGATCGCAAGCGAGACGCCCGTCAGCGTGTTGCCGAGAATCATGCCGAGAATCGGAATCGCATATTGGGGCGCGTACCACGGATGCACGCGCATTACGCCGAACAATCCGACCGCGGCCACGAGCCATGCGCTCGCCCAGATCGATACGAGGCTATCCAAGCGCTGTCCCGCATAGGTATGCGCACCGCGCGCCGCACCGGCGAATCCGGCCACGATCGTCATGAGGATCATGAGCGGCAGCACGACGTACCACCGATTCACCGAGAATACCCAGCCGAGCACGTAGCCGATCGCCAGAAGCTGCACGACGGTGCGCACCGCAGCAAGGACGAGCCGACGGCCCAATCCGAGTGTGAGGGCGACGGAGATCAGGCCATTGACGACGATGAGCGACGCTGCAATCCCGACATCGGCAAGGCCGAGTTCATGCAATGGCTGGGTCATTCGTCGTTCTCCTGCCGAGCGGCGAGTTTTCCTGCGCGCATGAAAAGATGCCTTTGCCCGACACGCTCCGCCTGCGCTCGGTCATGCGAGACCCAGACGGCCGCGCGCGAGGCGCGGTCGGTGTCGAACCAAGCGGTAACGAGTGTCTCGATCGCGCGGACGGCTTCGGGATCGAGCGCGGCCGTCGGTTCGTCGAGCAGCAGCACTTCAGGCTCGAGCTGCAGCACACGAACCAGCGCGGCAATTTGCGCCTCGCCGCCCGACAGTTCGCTCGCGCGCTTATCGAGAAAATCGTCGCTGCGCCCCGTCGATCGAACGAGCTCAACGGCGCGACCGCGGTCGAACCGTGCGTCGCGATAGATTTCCAGCGAATAGGGATAGCGCAAGTTGTCGTCGACCGTGCCGTCGACCAACGCGGGGCGTTGCCGGAGATAGGCGACGCTGCGCCGATATTTCGGGATGGCGTGGCGCTCGATCGGGCGCCCGCGCCAAAGAAGCCGTCCTCCATCGAACGGATCGAGCAGCGCGAGCGCGCGCAGCAATATGCTTTTTCCGGCGCCCGACGGCCCCGCGATGACGACGCGCTCGCCCGGGCAGAGAGAAAAATCGGTTGGCGCAAGGATCAGGGCGGCCGTACGGGCATCGCGCCGGGCCAACGCGCGCGATTCGATCAAGGGAGGGGCAGTCATGGGCGGGTTCGATCGTCGATGATGGCATGAAACGGCGCCACGCCGCATGCGCGATGGTTATGGCGCTCGGCGGCGATGCGATTCGCCATGATAGGCGATCGTCGCTCGTCTCGCGGCATGGCGATTGCTTGCACGCAGGTGGAGGAGGTGAGAGCCGCTGCGTGCCCGACATGGCGCGACCGGCACCTTTCGACGAACGAACATCAAGAGCGATTCGCATGCCGCATCCTTCCTACGTTGCTCGTACCGCCGGCAAGACGCTCGCCTGGATCGTCGTAGTCGCGCTCGCGCTTTGCGCAGCGATGGCGGTCATTGTCGCCACGTTCGATTGGAACCGCGCAAGGCCTTGGGTAGACGATAAAGTCTCCCAAGCGATCGGACGGCCCTTCGCGATCAACGGCGACTTGCGCGTCGGCTGGCAGCATCCGGCGGGCGAGCATGGGTGGCGCGCATGGGTGCCGTGGCCGAGATTTACCGCAAACGACGTGACGATCGGCAACCCGTCTTGGGCGCGTTCGCCGACATTCGCCCAACTCGATCGAATCAGCTTCGACGTCGAAGTACTGCCGCTGTTGGCTCATGTCATTTCGATTCCATCGATCGATCTCGTCAGCCCGACGGTGGACCTGGAGCGGATCAAGGATGGGCGAGAGAATTGGTCGTTCGAGTTGCCGCAGTCGAAGGGGCCTTCGCGCTGGACGTTGCGTCTGGCGGACCTAGGTTTTGCGAAAGGGCACATTGCGGTATCGGACGAACTCGAGCAAGTCGATCTGCATGTGGATGTCGATACGCTCGGCAAGCCGTTGCCGATCGGCGAAGTGATGAAGCAGCAGGAGACGGCGTCGCGCGGCTCGGCAGCGACCGTGGTCGGTTCGCACGGCGCGCGGCAGTTGGCTGCACAGAGCGGGACGGCGTCCGGTCCGCAAGCCGCGTCGGCGGCCTCCGGCGCCGAGGGGCGAAGCCGCGCCGCGCTGGTCTACTCGCTCGGATGGCAAGCCAAAGGCAGCTACCGCAAGAGCGACATCTCCGGCACCGGCAAGCTCGGCAGCGTGCTCGCGCTGCGCGACGCAAGCCGGCCGTTCCCGCTCCAAGCCGATATCAAAATCGGCGACACGCGGCTCGCGCTCGTCGGCACGCTGACCGATCCGGCCCATCTCTCGGCACTCGATCTGCGGTTGTGGCTGCAGGGCGAGAGCTTGTCGCATCTCTATTCGATACTCGGCGTCACGCTGCCGCAAACACCGCCGTACGCCACCGACGGACACCTCGTCGGACATCTGCAAACCGGCGCGAGCGTCTTCACTTACAGCGATTTCACGGGCCGCGTGGGCGGCAGCGATCTCGAAGGAACGTTGACCTACGAGTCGCATCGGCCTAGGCCTTCGCTGACGGGACACGTAGCGTCGAAGCTCCTGCAGTTTTCGGATCTCGCGCCGGTCGTCGGCGCCGATTCCAATGCGAGCAAGACTCGGCGTGGGGAAACCGTCAAACAGCCGGCCTCGCGCGTGCTGCCCGTCGAGCCGTTTCACACCGATCGCTGGAAGGCCATCGACGCCGACGTGACGTTCAAGGGCCAACGGATCATCAAGAGCGCCGACCTGCCCATTACCGATCTCGACACGCATGTCGTTCTGAAGGACGGTGTGCTCGGTTTTCATCCGTTGCGCTTCGGCGTGGCGGGCGGCACGCTCGCCGCCGATTTCGATTTGGACGGATCGAAAGAGCCGCTGCGTGCGCGCATGGCGTTGTCGGCGCGGCACCTGAAGCTCAAGCGATTGTTCCCGAAGCAAAAGACGATGCAATCGGCGCTGGGCGAGATCAACGGCGATGCGCGACTGTCCGCGACGGGCAATTCGCCGGCTGCGCTCGCGGGCACGCTCGATGGCGAAGCCAAGGCGCTCGTCACGCAAGGCAAGGTAAGCCGATTGATCATGGAAGCGGCCGGGTTGAATGTGGCGAACGTGGTCTACGAAAAACTCTTCGGCACGCGCGATATCGACATCAATTGCATGGCGGCCGACTTTGCCGCGTCCGACGGCGTGCTCGATACGAAAACATTCGCGCTCGACACGGCCGACGCGGTCATCGGCATGGATGGGAAGATCGATCTACGCGACGAGTCGATGGACTTGACGATCCATCCTCATACGAAAGGATTCCGCGTTTTCACGCTGCGCTCGCCGCTGTACGTCAAAGGCACGTTCAAAAACCCGGACGTGGGCGTCAGCAAGACGGCGATCGCGCTGCGGGCCGGCGCCGCGTTGGGCCTCGGGCTCATCAATCCGCTGGCGGCGCTCGTGCCGCTGATCGCCCCCAGCAGGGCGCAACCGACGCCCTGCGACTCGCTGATCGCCAAGATGCGCGCCGCGCCCCACGCGCCGCCTTCGGGGGCGCGCTCGGCGCATTGAGCAATCGGTGCGGCCGCGCGCCATGGGCCATGGGACAGGGCCATGAAATGGGGCACGGCTCATGGAAGACTCGTGCCACGGTGGGGGCCGCGAAAGCTTGGTAAAATGCCCAGTTTTTCGCCGATCACCATTCGAAGGGACGCGCTGTGCTGTCTACCGCCAATATCACCATGCAATTCGGGCCGAAGCCCTTGTTCGAGAATATCTCGGTCAAGTTCGGCGAAGGCAACCGCTACGGTCTCATCGGCGCGAACGGCTGCGGCAAGTCGACGTTCATGAAGATTCTCGGCGGCGACTTGGAGCAGAGTTCGGGCACCGTCATGCTCGAGCCGAACGTTCGCCTCGGCAAACTGCGTCAGGACCAATTCGCCTACGAAGACATGCGGGTGCTCGACGTCGTCATGATGGGCCACACCGAAATGTGGGCCGCGATGACCGAGCGCGATGCGATCTATGCGAACCCGGACGCGACGGACGACGACTACATGCACGCCGCCGAGCTCGAGGCCAAATTCGCCGAGTACGGCGGCTACACGGCCGAGGCCCGCGCAGGCGAACTGCTGCTCGGCATCGGCATCGCGATCGAGGATCACAACGGTCCGATGAGCAATGTCGCGCCGGGCTGGAAGCTGCGCGTGCTGCTCGCGCAGGCGTTGTTCTCGAATCCCGACGTGCTGCTGCTCGACGAGCCGACGAACAACCTCGACATCAACTCGATCCGCTGGCTGGAGAATGTTCTGAACGAGTACAACTCGACGATGATCATCATCTCCCACGATCGACACTTCCTGAACCAGGTCTGCACGCACATGGCGGACATGGATTACGGCACGCTCAAGGTCTATCCGGGCAACTACGACGACTACATGCTCGCGTCCACGCAGGCGCGCGAGCGCCAGGCCGCGGCCAACGCGAAGGCCAAGGAGCGCATCTCCGATTTGCAGGATTTCGTGCGCCGCTTCTCGGCGAACAAGTCGAAGGCCCGCCAAGCGACGAGCCGTCTGAAGCAGATCGACAAGATCAAGATCGAGGAATTCAAGCCCTCGTCGCGTCAGAACCCGTTTATCCGCTTCGAGTATGAGAAGAAGCTGCACAACATTGCCGTGGTAGCCGAGCGGATCACGAAGCGTTACGAGCGCACGATCTTCGAGAACTTCGATCTGAGCGTGCAACCGGGCGAGCGCATCGCGATCATCGGCGAAAACGGGGCGGGTAAGACTACGCTGTTGCGGGCGCTGTACGGCAACCTCGCGCTCGACGGCGGCTCGATCAAGTGGGCCGAGAACGCGAACGTCGGCTATATGCCGCAGGACACGTACGAGGAGTTTCCGGACGACGTCACGCTCACCGATTGGATCGACGCTTACCGCAAGGATGGCGACGACGATCAAATGGTGCGCGGCACGCTGGGCCGGCTGCTTTTCAACGCCGACGACATCAAGAAGTCGGTCAAGGTGCTGTCCGGCGGCGAGAAGGGCCGCATGATCTGGGGCAAGCTGATGCTCGGCCGCCACAACGTGCTGCTAATGGACGAGCCGACGAACCACATGGACATGGAGTCGATCGAATCGCTGCAGATCGCGCTCGAGAAGTATGAAGGCACGCTGATTTTCGTCTCGCACGACCGCGAATTCGTGAGCGGCCTCGCCAATCGCATCATCGAAGTGCGCACGGACGGGACGCTGTACGACTTCGGCGGGAACTACGAGGAGTTCTTGGCGAGCCAGGGCGTGCAGTAACACCGTCGTGCTGTGCTGTGCTGTGCTGTGCTGTGCTGTGCTGTGCGGCGCGTCACGGTGCGGCCTGCGCTCGGTCTGCGTAGATGGGCGACGACGCGTCGCGAGCCCCTGAGTAGAATGGGCGAGTCGAAACCGAAAGGCGAACACTCGCATGAAGATCTACGATCACCTCTATATCGGCGGCAAGTGGCTCAAGCCGTCGGGCGCCGCCTTGATCGACGTCGTCGATTCCGGCACCGAAGCGATCATGGGCCGAGTCCCCGAGGGCTCGGTTGCCGATGCCGAAGCAGCCGTCGAGGCGGCGAAGCTCGCGTTCGACGCATGGGCCGCGACGCCCGCCGCGGCGCGCGCGGATTATCTGCAGAAGGTTGCTGCGAACTTGAAGGCGCGCACCGATGAGCTAGCCGCGACTATTTGCGGCGAAGTCGGCATGCCGCTCAAGCTCGCGCGGGCGATACAGGTCGGCAGCCCTGTCTATAACTGGAACGCATACGCCAAGTTTGCGCGCGAGTTCGCGTTCGAATCGCGCGTCGGGCACTCGCTGGTCGCACGCGAGCCGGTCGGCGTCGTGGCGGCGATCACGCCGTGGAACTACCCGCTCAACCAAATTACGTTGAAGGTCGCTGCTGCGCTCGCGGCGGGCTGCACCGTCGTGCTCAAGCCCTCCGAAGTCGCACCGCTCAACGCTTTCATGCTGGCGGAAGCCGTTCATGAAGCGGGGCTGCCGGCCGGCGTCTTCAACCTCGTGAGCGGCTATGGGCCCGTCGTCGGCGAAATCGTCGCGAGCCACCCGTTCGTCGACATGGTGTCGTTCACGGGCTCGACGCGTGCCGGGAAGCGCGTGGCCGAATTGGCCGCGGCGAGCGTCAAGCGCGTCGCATTGGAACTCGGCGGCAAGTCGGCGTCGGTTGTACTCGACGACGCGGATTTCGCCGCGGCCGTGAAAGCGACCGTTTCCGCTTGCTACTTGAATTCCGGGCAGACCTGCTCGGCGCATACGCGGCTCATCGTGCCCGAATCGCGGTACGAACAGGCGCGCGATCTTGCGAAGGCTGCCGCCGAGGCATTCCAAGTCGGCGATCCTCGCAGCGAGACGACGCGTCTCGGGCCGCTCGCGTCGGCCGCGCAGCTGGCGCGTGTGCGCGATTACATCAGGCGTGGGATCGCGGAAGGCGCCGAACTCGTGACGGGCGGGCCGGACATGCCGGACGGCATATCGAAGGGCTTCTTTGTCCGGCCGACGGTATTCGGACGCGTGCATCCGAAGGCGACGATTGCGCAAGAGGAAATCTTCGGCCCCGTATTGTCGATCCTGACCTACAAGGATGAGGAGGAAGCGATCCGCATCGCCAACGATTCGCTTTACGGTTTGGGCGGCGCCGTCTGGGCCGGCACCGACGAGCGCGCCATCGCTATCGCGCGACGCATTCGCACGGGGCAGGTCGACATCAACGGCGGGGCATGGAACATGGAAGCGCCCTTCGGCGGTTTCAAGCAATCGGGATACGGGCGCGAGAACGGCGTTTATGGGCTGGAAGAGTATCTCGAGTACAAGTCGATGCAGTTGAAGGCCGACAAGCCCGCGTAACAGGGCGCGACTGCGCTGTGACCCGGCAGTCGCACCGGAGGGCGTCCCGCGCCTTGACTGGGGGCGAGTTCCCTGCCGATAAGCCCACGAAGAATGTAGGGTCCGGCGTTTTGCATCGTGCCATCGTGCGTTGCGGGCGGCTCAGCGCTTGTCGTTCTGAAAGCGCATCGCGGTGCCTTCGCGCTCGATGCGCACCCAGATGGCGCGCTTTTCCTCGTCGCTCATGAAGACCCAGTTCGAGACTTCGCTGGCCGTGCGGCCGCACCCCTTGCAGACTTCGTCGAAAAGCGTAGAGCAGACGCCGATGCAGGGGCTGTCGGGGAGAGCGTGCAGGTTGGAAGCCATCGAAAAACCGTCTCAGTTTCAGGTGCGCCCCGTATGGTAGCCGAGGGCCGCCGGGCGTAGTGGAACTCCCTACGCGCAGCGGGGCCGCCGCGCTGACCGCGTATAGCCCGGCCCTGCCTGCAGGCTTTCCGAAAGGCTGAACGAGGTTTTTGTTCCGGTAGACACGGCGCTATAACCCGATAAAATTGCGCCCGATTTGTCGTTGGGTGCAAAGCGCCGCAAGCGCGTGGCCGAAAGACGAGGAAAAGTTGTGCCGTTTGCGCGACAGCCCGTCCGATCCTCACGCATTTTTGTGCCGCGCGCCAATGATTGATGGTAGCTTTCGGGTTTTTTAGAGGCGCCGCGCGCATTGCGTTGCGGCATGGCGAGCATGAGGCCGGGCGAACCGGTCCGCATCGGAGAACGGGATGAAGAAACAGGTGATGGGCGGGCTGGCCGCACTCTTTTTGTGCGCAGCGCCATGGGCGGCGTCCGCCAAGGATACGCAACTGAACGTCTACAACTGGTCCGATTACATTGCCAAGGACACGATCCCGAATTTCGAAAAGCAGACCGGCGTCAAGGTCAGGTACGACAACTACGACAGCGACGACACGCTCCAAGCGAAGTTGCTGACGGGCAATTCGGGCTACGACATCGTCGTGCCCACGAGCAACTACGCGGGCAAGCAGATCGCGGCCGGCATTTTCGCGCCGCTCGACAAGTCCAAGCTGCCGAACCTCAAATACCTCGATCCGCAACTCATGTCGCTCGTCGCCGGCGCCGATCCGGGCAACCAGTACGTGGTGCCTTGGGCGTGGGGCACGACGGGCCTCGGCTATAACGTGACGAAGGTCCAGCAGATCCTCGGCAAGAACGTGCCGCTCGACAACTGGGACATCCTGTTCAAGCCCGAGAACATTTCGAAGCTGAAGGCTTGCGGCGTGTCGGTGCTCGACGCCCCCGACCAGGTCTTCGCCGCCGCGCTCCACTACATCGGCAAGGATCCGATGAGCACCAACCCGGCTGACTATAAAGCCGCGCTGGACATGATGAAGAAGATCCGTCCGTACATCACGCAGTTCAACTCGTCGGGCTATATCAACGATATGGTCGGCGGCGACATCTGCTTCGCCTACGGCTGGTCGGGCGACGTCGTGATCGCCAAGCATCGCGCGATCGAGGCCAAGAAGCCGTTCAAGATCGAGTACTACATCCCGAAGGGCGGCGCACCCGTCTGGTTCGACGTCATGGCGATTCCGAAGGATGCCGCGCACAAGGAAGCCGCGCTGGAATGGATCAACTATATCGAGACGCCGCAAGTCCACGCCGCGATCACGAACGCCGTCTACTACCCGAGCGCGAACCTGGAAGCGAAAAAGTACGTCGACCCGAAGATCGCCAAAGATGCGGCCGTCTATCCGCCTGCCGACGTCGTCAAGACGCTGTTCCTGCTGAAGCCGCTGCCGCCTGAAATCCAGCGCCTGCAAACCCGGCTTTGGACCGAATTCAAGTCGGGCCGATAAAGTCGTCGTCAAGCAGGGCATGGAGTCATGAAGCCCCCGGATCCATCGCCGGGGGCTTTGCACGTCAAACGAGTGGAGTCAAGCAGGAGATCATGAGCGATCAGTCGAGCTCACAGCCGTCCGCGGGCGCGCGCCCCTCGGCTTCAACGTCCGCCGACCATGCATCGGCCGACAACTTCGTGCAGATCGTCGACGTCGTCAAGAAGTTCGGGGAAACGGTTGCGGTCAAGAACGTCAGTTTGTCGGTAGCCAAAGGCGAGCTGTTCGCGCTGCTCGGCAGTTCCGGGTGCGGCAAGTCCACGCTGCTCAGGATGCTCGCCGGGCTCGAATCGGTCAGCTCCGGCAAGATCTTGATCGACGGCGAAGACCTCGCGCTGATGCCGCCGTACCGCCGCCCCGTCAACATGATGTTCCAGTCGTATGCGCTCTTTCCGCATATGACGGTCGAATCGAACGTCGCATTCGGGCTCAAGCAAGAGGGCGTGCCCAAGGCCGAGCTCAAGGCGCGCGTGCAGGACGCGCTCGATCTCGTGCAAATGGGCCGCTTCGCCAAGCGCAAGCCGCATCAGCTGTCGGGCGGGCAGCAGCAACGTGTGGCGCTTGCGCGCTCGCTAGTGAAACGGCCGAAGCTGCTGTTGCTCGACGAGCCGATGTCGGCGCTCGACAAACAGATCCGGCAACGCACGCAGATCGAACTCGTGAACATTCTCGATCGCGTCGGCGTCACTTGCATCATGGTCACGCACGACCAGGAAGAGGCCATGACGATGGCCGATCGCCTGGCGGTCATGAGCGAAGGTCAAATCGTCCAGTTGGGCACGCCGCACGAAGTCTACGAATATCCGAACTCGCGCTTTTCGGCGGAATTTATCGGCTCGACGAATCTGTTCGACGGCCATGTGGTCGAAGACGAGCCCGACCACGTCTTCGTCGAAACCGCCGATTTGTCCTGCCGGCTCTACGTCAATCACGGCATTACGGGGCCGCTCGGCATGCCCGTTACGATTTCGGTCCGCCCCGAGCGTATCGCGCTCACGCGCAAGCCGCCCGAAGGCGCCTATAACTGGGGGCGCGGATCCGTCTCGAACGTCGCCTACATGGGCGGATACTCGCTGTATCACGTAACGCTCGATTCGGGCAAAACCGTGATAGCCAACGTATCGAGCCTCGCACTGTCCGAGATCGATTCGCCTACGTGGGGCGACGAAATCTATGTGCGATGGAGCGCATCGGCCGGCGTGGTGTTGACGGCATGAAGGCGACCCTGCTATCGCTTGCGACATGGCCCGCACGCCGCCTGCGGCTGACGGGAGGAACGGCCGTCGTCGCAGGGCCGTTCGTCTGGCTGCTGCTGTTCTTCTTCGTGCCGTTCCTGCTCGTCGTCAAGATCAGCTTCGCCGAGTTGCAACTCGGTATCCCGCCGTACACGGAGCTCGTCGCCTTCAAAGACGGCGTCATCCAAGTCTCGCTGAACGTCGCGCACTACGCGTTCCTGTTCACCGACAGCCTTTACTTCGCCACCTACGTGAACTCGGTGGTGGTCGCGGCGGTGACGACGTTGTTCTGCCTGCTGCTCGGCTATCCGATGGCGTATTACATCGCGCGTTCGAATCCGAGTTCGCGAAACATCTTGATGATGGCCGTGATGCTGCCGTTCTGGACGTCGTTCCTGATTCGCGTTTATGCATGGATCGGCATCCTCAAGAACAACGGTCTGCTCAACAACTTCCTCATGACGATCGGGCTGATTCATACCCCGATCGAGCTTTACCGGACCAATACGGCCGTGTACATCGGGATGGTGTATTCGTACTTGCCGTTTCTCGTCATGCCGCTCTACGCGCACCTCGTGAAGATGGATCTGACGCTGCTCGAAGCGGCTTACGATCTCGGCGCCAAGCCATGGAAGGCGTTCGTGCAGATCACGCTGCCGCTGTCGAAGAACGGCATCATCGCCGGGTGCCTGCTCGTCTTCATTCCGGCGGTGGGCGAGTACGTGATCCCCGAATTGCTCGGCGGCGCCAACACGTTGATGATCGGCCGCGTCATGTGGAACGAGTTCTTCAACAACGCCGACTGGCCGATGGCATCGGCCGTGACCTGTGCGATGGTCTTGCTGCTGCTCGTGCCGATGGCGATGTTTCAGCATTTTCAGGCTAAACAACTCGAAGCGCGGCGATGATCAAACCGAACCGTACTTTGCAACTGACCGCGCTCGGAATCGGCTTCGCGTTTTTATACATTCCGATCCTGAGCCTGGTTGTCTATTCGTTCAACGAGTCGCAGCTCGTGACCGTCTGGACGCATTTTTCGACGCGCTGGTATGCGGCGCTCGCGCAGGACGACGAGCTCATCACCGCCTTTTGGCTGTCGCTGCGGATCGCGTTGTTGACGGCGTTCGCGTCCGTGTTCATCGGCACGTGGGCCGGCTTCGTGCTCGCGCGCATGAGGCGCTTTCGCGGCTTCACGCTGTTCACCGGCATGATCAACGCGCCGCTCGTGATCCCCGAAGTCATTCAGGGCATTTCGTTGCTGTTGCTGTTCATCGAAATGGGCAAATGGCTCGGCTGGCCGGAAGGGCGCGGGCTGACGACGATTTGGATCGGCCACGTCATGCTATGCATGTCGTACGTCGCGATCATCGTGCAGTCGCGCGTGCGAGAGCTCAATCCGTCGTTGGAGGAGGCCGCGCTCGATCTCGGCGCGACGCCGTTCAAGGTGTTCTTTGCCATTACCTTGCCGTTGATCTCGCAAGCATTGATGGCGGGGTGGCTGCTGTCGTTTACGCTGTCGATCGACGATCTCGTGCTGTCGGCGTTCTTGTCGGGGCCTGGGTCGACGACGCTGCCGCTCGTCGTGTTCTCGCGCGTGCGGCTCGGGCTCAATCCGGAGATGAACGCGTTGGCGACGTTGTTTATCGGCGTGGTGACGGCGGGCGTGATCGGGATCAACTACTTTATGTTGCGGGCGGAGAAACGCAGGCTAGCCGGCCTGGCATGACCCACACTTCGAACCTGGCGGGGCAAACTCTCGCGAGAATCGCTCCGTCTGGCGGAAATCGCTCGAGCCGACAATGGGCTCATTGCTGTCTGAGCCCCAAGGGTAACGTTCGTGCGTCGACGGGGCTGTTGTCGGCCAATCGGTAGGTACGTTCGAATTCGCGGGGCTGAACGAGCCGGAAATCGTCGCCTTGTCGAACGATGACGGCGCCGTCGTCGTATATCTGAGGCGTGGCAGCGGGGCCGATAAAGACGCCTCGTCCGTCGAGGCGAACTGCCAGGCATATGTCGCGATCATCGCGCTTGTACAGTCCGAAGCAATCTGCGCCAAGGCTGCCCATGGGCGTCATCTTGCTCTGTATGAACGCCCTCTCGGAGTTGTATCGATCGACTAAACCCATGGCGCTCGCCGCGGCCAGAACGGCTTGAATGTCCGCATGAGTCAGGGCCTCGGCTGTGCCAGCCAACTCGATGGCTTTTTTCTTCAACGTTCTGGCTTGCTCTTCAGTGGCTTCGTTGAAGATGATGACGCCGGTATTGTCTCCTGCGACAGCTTGCACTGTCTGATCCTTCCCGTTGTAGAACACGACGCCGCTTTCGCCGATAGGCTTGCCTTGCCAGTCGACTATCGGTTTTCCTTCGATCGAATCGCCGTTCCTGTCTTTGGTGCCGGACGGATAAACGAGCGGCTCGCCATCCGAAAGCGCCGGAATCGGGAGGATGAATTTTTGGGCGGCGGAGATCACTTTGGCCGCGCTGGACATGTCCAGGTCGGCTGCGCGTACGGTAGCGCCCGTGACAGGGGCCGGTCGGGAGGGCGCTGACTCGAGCGACGCCCCTCGGGTCGTGTCGCGCGAATACGTCAGCGCTCGCGCTCGCGTACCTGCCAGCCGGAAATCGTCGGCTGCGGCATTAATCTGAGAAGCAGGCGCACTCCGCCGCCGACCCGCTTTCGAAAACGCATGCTTTTGAAGCGACGTCGATTTTGGCATCGGTCGATCGGTCGATCGGTTGAAAGGGCTGGTTGCCGGTCATTGTACGTGCCGGCTGCCGGCTGCCCGCATCGCGCTTCTCGCGCTAGCGCTTCGATCGTGCGTTACGTTTCAATATCTGGCACTAAGAGCCCTTGGCGTCCGGCATGGACCCCATGGCCTGGAACAGCAGGGCAGTGTCGGACAACCGTTGCCCGGTCGAACGGATGGCGGCGAGTTTCGCATTTCCGTACTGAATCTCGCTCGTCCGTACGCTCGAAGGCGGCACTGCGCCCAAGCGGCCGCGCGCCGCGGTTTCCGCGAACGCTTGTTGTGCCGATCGCGCTTGCCGCTGCGTAGCGGCTGCCGCTTGCGCGTCGTGCTCGAGCGCGGCCAAGGTATCCGCGACGTTTTCGAAGGCGGAAAGCACAGCCGCCTTGTATTGCAGCGTCGACGCCTCGTAGAAGTCGATTGCGGCGCGCCGCTGAGCGAGCAACGCCCCGCCGTGAAAAAGCGGCTGCGTGAGCGATCCGCCAAGGCTCCACAGCGCGCCCGCGCCCGACAGCGCAGTCGGCCAATCGAAGCCGCCTTGCCCCATCGACGCGGTCAGCGACAAGCTAGGAAACAACTGCGCCGTGGCGACGCCGACTTCGGCCGCCGCGGCTTTGAGCGCGGCCTCGGCTGCGGCGATGTCGGGCCGCGCCCGCAAGAGATGCGAGGGCACGACGACCGGCACGCGCTCCGGCAGCGACAGGCCTGCGAGCGTCGGAATCTCGGGTACGGCGTCCGGCGTGCGGCCGAGCAGCACCGCCAGCGCGTGACGGGCTGCCTGGCGCTGCTGAAGCAGGGGCGGCAAGCTCGCTTCGAACTCGGACGCCGTTTGTTCCGAGGCCAACGCCTGCACATGCGGCGCCGAACCGAGCGCGTAGCGGCGTGCATCGTCCCGGGCCGTTTGCTGCGCCAGCGCGATCAACCGCTCGGTCGACGCGACCTCGTCGTCGAGCGCCGCCGCGTTGATCGCCGTCGTCACGATATTTGCGGCCAACGCTCGACGCGCGGCCTCCAGTTCGAAGGCCTGCACGTCGACACGCGCGTTGAGCGCGGCGTTGGCGTAGCGGACGGCGCCGAACAAGTCGAACGTGTAGTGAGCCTGAATCTGTCCGACGAAGACGTTGTAGCGTACGGTCGGCGCGCCCGCGTCGGGGATGCCGAGGGCGCGCTCGCGCGTTGCTTGCGCACTCGCATCGATCGTGGGCAGCAACGTCGAGCCGATCTGCGCCCGCAGTTGCTCATGCGCACCCGCGAGGGTTTTTTCCGTGGCGGCCAGCGTCGGGTTGTGCTTCAGACCTTCGTCGACGAGTGCATCGAGTTGCGGCGAACGATACAAGCGCCACCACTGCGGCGTCGGCTGGGCGCCCACGTCGAAATGCTGTGCGACGCCCGCAGCCGTCTGCGTTTGCTCGGGCAAGGGCGTCTGTCCGTAATGGGCCGGCGAGGGCATGGCCGGCGGCTCGCCGGTCGGCCCGAGCGAGCAGGCGGCCAGCGCCAACGCCGCGGCGGCTGCGAGCGCCGGCGACCGGCGTTCAAGAAGGATGCGAGAGACGCTCATGATCAATTCCCCGTATGCGCGCGAGCGTCGGGCGGCGGATCGCGCTCGTCGAGCCGCACCCTGAACCACATGGCGTAAAGCGCGGGCAGATAGAAAAGCGTCAACACCGTCGCGCTCGTGATGCCGCCCATCAATGCGGTCGCCATCGGCCCGAAGAAGTTCGATCGCAGCAGCGGAATCAGGGCGAGCACGGCCGCGGCAGCGGTCAGCGTAATCGGCCGGAATCGCCGCACGGTCGCGCCTACGATTGCATCGAAGCGCCGGTGGCCGGCCGCGATGTCTTGCTCGATCTGATCGACGAGAATCACCGAGTTACGCATGATGATGCCGAACATCGCGATCACGCCGAGCATGGCGACGAACCCGAACGGCTTGCCGAAGAGCAGCAGCGTCGCGACGACGCCGATCAAACCGAGCGGCGCGGTCAGCACGACCATCATGACGCGCGCGAAACTTTGCAACTGGATCATGAGCAGCGTGAGCACGGCGATCGCCATCAAGGGCATCTGCGCATTGATCGACGTTTGCCCCTTCGCGCTTTCCTCGACCGATCCGCCGATCTCGATGCGATAGCCGAGCGGCAGCGAAGCCCGAACCGGCGCGAGCGCGCGGTCGATGTCGTGCGTCACGTCGATGCCTTGCGCATCGCCGCGCACATCGGATTGAACGGTGATCGTCGGTTGACGGTCGCGCTCCCAGATCACACCGTACTCGAGCGAATTGCGCATGTGGCCGAGCGAGCCGAGGGGCACGGGGCCGTTCGGGGTCGGCATCGCCAAGCCGAGCAAGCGGGCCGGGTCGACGCGTTCGCGCTTGGGCGCGCGCAACTCGACGCTGATGAGCTTGTCGCGCTCGCGAAACTGCGTGACGGTGTAGCCCGAAAGCGTCATGGCAAGGAAGTTCGAGACGTCTTGCGAGGTCACGCCAAGCCGGCGCGCCTTGTTTTGATCGACCTCGAACGTCATCGATCTCTCGGCCGGTTCATCCCAGTCGAACTGGACGCCGCGCGTCCGGGCGTCGGCGCGCATCGTCGCGGCGACCTTCTCGGAGATCGCGCGAACCGTCGAGATGTCGTCGCCGCTCACGCGAAATTGTACGGGATAGCCGACCGGCGGGCCGTTCTCGAGCCGAGAAAGACGTGTGCGGACAGCGGAAAAATCATTCTCGAGGCGCGTGTCGAGCCAGCGTGCGAGCTTGTCTCTCTCTTCGATCGATTTCGCCGTGACGACGAACTGCGCGAAGTTCGGTTGCTCGAGTTGCTGATCGAGCGGCAGGTAAAAGCGCGGCGCGCCCGAACCGACGTAGTCGACGAAATGGTCGATCTCGGGGCGGCCGTCGAGCGTTTTTTCGAGCCTTTGCGCTTGTCTGAGCGTCGCGTCGAACGAAGCGCCTTCGGGCAATCGCATATCGATGAGCAGTTCGGGACGATCCGAGCTCGGAAAGAACTGCTGCGGCACGAGCGAGAAGGCGCCGAGCGAGAGGATGAACAGCAGGACCGTGATGCCGAGCACGACGAAGCGGTGCTCCACGCACCGGGCGACCCAGCCGGAAAGTCGGCGGTAGAAGCGCGTGTCGTAGATGTCGTGTTCGTGATCGTGCGCTTCGCCGTGAGCACGCTTGCGTTCGGGCAACAAGTGATAGCCGAGCAGCGGAATCAACACGACCGCCGCGAACCACGATGCGATGAGCGCGATCGCCGACACTTCGAAAATCGATCGCGTATATTCGCCCGTGCTCGATTTGGCGAGTGCGATCGGCAAAAAGCCCGACACCGTGACGAGCGTGCCGGTGAGCATCGGAAAGGCCGTGCTCGTATAGGCGAACGCGGCGGCGCGCGTGCGTTTCCAACCCTGCTCGAGTTTCACGGCCATCATCTCGACCGCGATGATCGCGTCGTCGACGAGAAGCCCGAGCGCGAGAACGAGCGTGCCGAGCGAAACCTTGTGCAGGCCGATGTCGAACAGATACATGACGAGCGCGGTGACGGCCAGCACGATCGGGATCGAAATGACGACCACCATCCCCGTGCGCAGGCCGAGCGAAACGAGGCTGACGATCAGCACGATCGCCACGGCCTCGCCGACGGCTTCGAGGAAGTCGTCGACCGAATGCGCCACCGCTTTCGGCATGCTCGATACTTGCTCCAGCTCGAGCCCGGCCGGCAAGTGGGCGCGCAGCTGCTCGCTCGTCGCATCGAGCGCCTTGCCCAGGCGGATGACGTCGCCGCCCGGCTGCATGGTGACGCCGATGCCGAGCACCGCGCGCCCGTGATTGCGCATCTCGGTCACCCGAGGATCGTCGTAGCCGCGCTTGATGGTGGCAATGTCGCCTAGGCGGATACTGCGTTGGCCGATGGGAATGAGCGTGTCGGCCAATGCGCGCACGTCGCCGAACTGTCCGCTCGGGCGAACGAATACGCGGTCGTCGGCCGTCGTCACGGTGCCCGACGACGAGACGCCGTTTTGCGACGCGATCGCCTGCGCGAGCTGTTGTGGTGAGATGCCGAGGCGCGAGAGCTGCGCGTTCGCGATTTCAATGTAGATGTGTTGATCGGGGTCGCCGAAATAGTCGACTTTCGCGACGCCGGGCACGCGCAGCAGCACGGTGCGCAACTCATCGGCATAGTCATGAAGCTGCGCCGGCGAGAAGCCGTCGCCCTCGAGCGTGTAGACGTTCGTATAGACATCGCCGAACTCGTCGTTGAAGAACGGGCCGACGACGCCGGGCGGCAGCGTCGTTTGGATGTCGCCGACCTTCTTGCGGACTTGATACCACGTTTGCGGGACTTCCTTGACCGGCGCCGAGTCCTTCATCGAAAAGAAGATCATCGATTCGCCGGGCCGCGAGTAGCTGCGTTGGAAATCGATGAATGGCGTCTCTTGGAGCTTGCGTTCGATGCGATCGGTGACTTGCTCCTGCACTTGCCGGGCCGTGGCGCCGGGCCAGAACGTGCGGATCACCATGACGCGGAACGTAAAAGGCGGATCTTCCGATTGCGCGAGTCGCGTATAGGCCAAAATGCCCGCGAGGGTCGCCAGCGCGATCAGGAAAACGACGAGCGCCTGATGCCGCAAAGCCCAAGCCGAGAGATTGAAGCGCCCTTCGTCGTGCGTGCTCGCCGATGCTTCGGCCGGCGGCGGGGGCAGTGCCGCCGAGTCTGTGCGATCGGCGCCGCTCATGATGCGAAGTCCTCGGGGTGCAGCGGCGCAACGACGCGAACATGCTCGCCTGCGCTGACCGTATGCACGCCCTGGTAGACGACGCGATCGCCGTCCTGCAGCCCTTGTGTGACGGAGATCGTGCGCTCGTCGTAGCGTCCGACGCTCACGCGCCGCAACTCGAGCGTGTCCGCGCCTTTGCGCACGACCCAGACTGCCGGCGCAGCGCCGTCGTGAAAGAGAGCGGTGACCGGCAGCGTGAATGGATGTGCGCCGCTCTGAGCCTGAACCGAAGCAAACGCGATTTGAGCGGTCATGCCGATACGCACGCGCGGATCGGCCTCACGCAGCGTCAGCTTCAGGCGGTAGGTGCGGCTTTGCGGGTCGGCTGCGGGGGACACTTCGCGCACGCGCGCGGAGAACCGGCTGCCGGGCAGGGCCGGCAGCGTGACAGAAGCGGTGCTGCCGACCGTCAGCGCCGTTAGGACGCTCTCCGGCGCGTCGGCGACGACGTCGAGGTCTCCGCTCCATGCCAAACCGTAGACGGCTTGCCCCGCGGTGATATTCTGTCCGGTATCGGCCTGCTCCGCGGTGATGACGCCAGCGTGATCGGCGACGAGCGCCGCGTAACCTAGCTGATCACGCGCGAGCGACAGTTGCGCCTGTGCGCTGTCGCGCTGGGCGACGGCTGACGCATAGGCATCTTGCGTTTGCTCGAGCTGGGCAGGTGCGATCAAATTTTCGTGCGCTTGTGCGCTGTCGCGGTCGAGTTGCTGCTTTGCGTACACGAAACGGTGTTGCGCGGCATCGAACTGGGCTTGCGCGTTCGCAACGTTCTTCTGCAAATCGGTCGGATCGAGCCGAGCGACGACCTGGCCTGCCTTGACGGTATCGCCGAGCCGCACGTCGCGCTCGATGATTTTCCCGCCCACGCGGAACGAGAGCGGCGTGCTGTAGCGCGCCTGTACGTCGCCGGGCAAGCTCGCTCGAGGCGCAACGCCGTCGGGATGGACCGCGACGGCCACGACCGGCCGCGGGGCAGCCGCAACGGGCGCGCGGTCGTGACACGCCGCGAGCGCAAGGACGCCGAAGGTGGCGGCGATGACGCTGCATCGGCGTACGGCCGCGCGCTCGAGGAAGAAGAAATAGCCGCTGGACTGCGTGCGCACCGCGCAGGGCGCGCTAGTACCCGGACGAATCACGATGACCCCAACCAAAAGAGGGACTGCCAAGGAGGGCAAGCGCTTGTCGCTTGCGGGGCGAGCGCGGGGGCGTGCCGGGGAGCGGCGCCGCAGCTCATTTGGATCTACAGCGGCGCATTCTAATACATATCTGTATTTGAATGCAAAGTCGAATTTTGTTGAGCGAGGGTGCTAAACTTCGCGCTATGAAACGCAAACGCTTGACCCGCGAAGAGAGCAAGGAACAGACGCGCCTGCGTCTGCTCGATGCCGCCCAGACGATTTTCATGAAAAAGGGCTACGTGGCCGCGAGCGTCGAAGACATTGCGGATGCGGCCGGCTACACGCGGGGCGCGTTCTATTCGAATTTCCGCGGTAAAGCAGAGCTCCTCATGGAACTGCTGCTGCGCGACCACGAGCGGATGCAGGCCAACCTGCGTTCGATCATCGACGATACCGGCACCCGTGAGGAGATGGAGGCGCGCGCGTTGGCGCTGTACAGCCGGTTTTTCCGCGAAGACGACTGCTTCTTGTTGTGGGCGGAAGCGAAACTGCTCGCCGCGCGGGATGCGAAATTCAGAGCGCGCTTCAACGCGTTCTCGCAAGAAAAGCGCGAGTTTCTGACCGGGTATATCTGCATGTTTTCCGAGCGCGTCGGGACGCCGCTGCCGTTGCCGGCCGAAGTGCTGGCGCTAGGCCTCATCGGCTTGTGCGAAGGGGTGCACGCGTTTCGCATGTGCGATCCGCAGCACGTCACGGACGATCTGACCGCAGCGGTGCTTGCCGGCTTTCTTACGAAAGTGATGTTCGGCAAATAAGCGGCAAACGCCTAAACGCCAAGCCCTAAATCACTAAAGCCCGAGGCCCGGGCCATAGTTGCTGCCGATGTACCGCGTGACCGAGTCGATGTCGGCATAGTCCTGCTCGGGCAGGCCGTCGAGAATGGCGAGCAGTTCGTTACTGGCGCCGGCGTCGCGCGCCGCATCGACGATATGGTCCTTGTTGGCGGGATAGCGGACGGCGTGCAGGACGTCGGCGATCTGCAAGTCGATCGATTCGGTCGGCACGGACGCAACGCTTCGCGCTGTCTGTCCATCCGCGTTCACCGCGCCGTTCGCCGACGTGCCCGCGGCCGTTTTTGTGTCTTGCTTGCCGCGTGCGCTCATGTGCGTGACCTCCGCTCGTGCGCCGCGAAGTGGTTCGCCAGTTCGTGCTGCTTCGGCAGCTTGATTCTCGTCCACTGCGCCCGGGCGAGCGAGACGTCGGCTTTCACCTCGGGCGCCGGCGGCGCGACGGGCGCCGCGTTCGCCCGAGCCTTGGCCAACGCCGTGCGGGCGGTGATGCTGTCGAGCGCCGTGGTATGAATCGGTGCAGCGAAGCACGAAGCGGAGAGTAATGCCATGGTTGTCAGTGTCGAGACTTTCATGCTCGACCTCCTTCTCGATAGGGCCTGCCGCCGATCGTTCGGGTCAGTCGGTCCGATCCAACGACTTCCGCCGAAACCGGTTCAGCATGCCTCGTGCCCGGGCAATGTCCCTCGCGGACGCTGGCCCTAGCGCAGCACCTCGAAACGCGTCCATGGCCATGACGGCCGGTCGCGCATGTAACCATTGAGCCAATTCCATTGCGGATGGCGTTTCATGAACGCCTGCGCATCGAACGCCTTGCCGCAAGGATGCCCCCAACGCGCCCAAAACGAGAGATCGCGCGCCAATTCGCTATCGACGACTTTACCGTCGTTCGCCCCCCACGGGTTGAACGGGCCGTGATCCGATGCGCCGAAACGCGCGTCGTCGAGTTCCAAGTGCCCGCAGATGGTGCGCGAAGACGGGTTGTCGTCGCGATCCAAATAGACGTCGTAGTGATCGGCGATCATTTCCTTCGCTAGCTCGAGATCGATCTTGCCGTGGTGGAGTTCGGCGAGCTGCATGAACCGCAACCGGCGCGCACCGTTTTTGCGCACATCGGTATAGTCCTCACCCTCGCCGACGCATTCCTGGTTGCGGATTTTCAAATCGGTCGCGGTGTTGTAGCCGCTGTAAAAGCCATCCTTCGTGCTTTCGAAGCCCGAGTAATGCAGGCCGAGCTCATAGCGCGCGATCTCCCCCGTCTTGGCGTCGCCGAGCAGCCAACTGTTCGCATAGCCGCCGTTGTTCGACATGGCGAACATCTCGCACCAGTCGCCGATGCTGTTCGCGTACTGACTGGCGCGGCGCGACCGGTAGAACTCCGGTGCGCCCGCGCTGTTGTAGCCGGCAAAATTCGAGATCGTCGTCTCGGTGATCATCAGGCCGGCCGATGTCAGCCAAAAGTCGGTTAGGCTCGAAATGCACCCGGGCAGGCCCTGCATCAAAATCCGGTGGCCGGAATCGGGCACGATGTCGAATACGACGTTGAATGCGTCGCCTGCGGCATAGCGATCCCACGAGTTGTGCGCCATGACGATGCGCCCGTCGCGAGTGGCGCTGCCCGTGGCGATGAACGCGCTGCAGTGATGACCGCGCCGGCCGCGCCAGGGCTTCACGCCGGCATGCGGTTCCCGTGCGGCGACCTGCGCCGGCCACCAGCTTTGCAGCAGGTCCATGTAGCCGTTCCAGGCCAGCACTTCGTCGAACGGCAGTTTCGCGCCGTCGGCGATGCCTTGGATTTCGTCGGCGAACTCGGTGTCGAGCTTCGAGGCGAACTGCGCGCGGGCCGCTTTCGTGAAGGTCTCGAAGTCTTCTCCCGTATCCCAGCGCGCCAGGTACTTCGCCGTACGGATTGCATTCTGGATTTCGGCGGCGAGCAACTGCCCGTGCTGTTCGCCGCGATCGTATGGCTCGCCTTCGATGTGCACGAAAATCCAACCGGCGTGGTCACGACGCACGGCGTCGAGGGACGGTTCGCTCATCTTCGCTCCGGATCGACTCAGCGATCGAAAGGGCTGCGCTCGGCGTGCCTGGCGCGGCGCGCGGCGGGCTCGGCGGCCTGCTTTTCATTGTAGAAAATATGCGGCGCTTTGCCATTGCGGCAAGCATGGGCCGCCGGCTTCGCCGGGGTGCCGTCAAATAGCAGGATTCATCCGACGGTAGGCGTCGAGCAGAGACGTCTTGTAGACGGCGCCGACGAGCGTCGGCTCATCGGCGCTCGCCACGACGGGCAAGCGCTCGCCCTGAAAGGCGAGGAAGCGTTGCAGCGCGACGCCGATGGGCATGTCGGGCGTCAGGACCGCGAATTCGGGCTGCAGATAATCGGCGGCGGTGCGCGCGGAAGTGTCGCGGCGTTCGAGCAAATCGGACGTGATGTCTTTCAGTGCGACCACGCCTCGGAAATGGCCGGCGTCGTCGGTGACGTAAAGGTACTTGACGGGGTATTCGAGAAACACGCGCGTCATTTCGTGGACGCTCGCGCCGAGCCGCACGACCGTATCGGCCGGCTTGACGAGCTCGCGCACCTGAGCCGCCCTGAGCCGCATGCGTTCCTGCTCGTCGGCGTGGCGGCGCAGCGTGATTTCGTACATCGACGTTTTATTGATCGCCCGAGAGACAAAATAGGCCACGACGCACGAGAGCATCAACGGCAAGACGACCTGATAACTGAGCGTCATCTCGAAGATCATCAAGATCGCCATCAAGGGCGCTTGCGTCGCACCGGCGAGAAATGCGCCCATACCGACCATCGCATAGGCGAACGCGCCCGACGTGCCGTGCGGCCACCAGCCGTGAACGAGCAAACCGAACAGCGAACCGAGCGTGGCGCCGACGAAAAGCGTAGGGGTAAAGACGCCGCCGACGGCTCCGGAGCCGACCGTGGCGGCCGTCGCGACGATCTTGCAGGCAAGCACGACGACAAGCGCCGTCCACGTCCAGGGCGAGTGCAAGATCGAGTTCACGACGCTATAGCCGTTTCCCCAGACTTCCGGCGTCCAGACCGAGATGATGCCCACGACCAGACCGCCGAGCGCGAGCCGGATCGGCAAAGGCACCGGCAGACGCTTGAAGCGGGTGCGGGACGCCTCGATCAGGTGCAGAAACTGGGGGGCGACGGCGCCGCAAAGAAACCCGAGCGCGACGAAAAACAGTACTTCGGGACCCGCGATCGCAGGAAACACGGGCATCTCGTACGGCGGCTTGTACCCCGAGAACTCGCGCATGACGATGTTGGCGACGACCGACGACACCAGCACGGGGCCGAAGTTCTCCATCGCGATCGAGCCGAGCACGATTTCGGTGACGAAGAAGGCGCCGGCGATCGGGGCGCTATAGGCGGACGTGATCCCGGCCGCGGCGCCGCAGGCGACGAGCAAGCGCAAGCGCGGCGGATCGAAATGCACCCAGCGCCCGACCACCGAGCCGGCGAGGGCCGCGAGTTGAACCATCGGCCCCTCGCGGCCGATCGACCCGCCGCAGCCGATCGTGAACAGCGACGAGACGCTGCGCCACACGCTCTGCCACACGGGCACGACGCCGTCCCCGATCGAGATCGCTTCCATGTAATCGGAGTTGGCGTGCTTGTCGGCGCTGCGCCGAGCGACGACCAGCAAGCCCCCTGCGACCAGCCCGCCCGCGGCCGGCAGCCAGACCCGGATCGTCCACGGGAGCTCGCGCGCCATCGCGACGAAGCTGCCTGTGTGGCGCGTGAACGTCCACTGAAACACGTCGATGGCATGCCGGAACGCCACCGTTGCGAATGCGCCGAGCAGACCGACGATGACGGCCCACAGGAGCATCGTGTGGGCTTCGGACAGACGGAAGAGCGATTGGGCGCGCGTGCGCAGACGAAGCAGAAATGAAAGCACGGAGGAAGCGGCGACCCAGGGCGCAGGGGATTGGGACGAGCGCAAGCATAGCATCGGCTCCGGCGTACCGGACGCATCGGGCGTACCGATATCCGAGCGGCCGGTGCCGGGTTCCGAAGTCTGCATGTCGTTCAATGGGCGGCGGCGTCCAGTTCGGGGTAATGCCGAAAAATACCCGTTTCGTTGAACGCGAGACGGCGCTCGGACGCCAGATAGGCGGCGATGTTCGGCCGCCCCGCGACGCTTTTGCGCAGGGCCGCGAGGCGTGGGTAGTGCGACGCGAACCGTGCGGTTGCGCGGGGGAACGCGTAATGGAGCCCTTCGACGAGCTGGAACATCGAGAGATCGACGTACGTCAGTGCGTCGCCCACCAGATGGCTGTCGCCATCAGGATTCTGCGCGAGCACACGCTCGAAATAGCGCATGAACTTGGGCAGCCGATGGGCGAGGAAGTCGCTCGCGCGCGCCTTGGCCTCGCGCTTTTGATCCTCGTAATACTGGCTGCTCGCAATCGGGTGGTGGGTGTCGTGCACTTCGGTCACCATGTCGGCGATCGTCAACTGCAACCCGTGCGCGACGTAGCGCAGGTCGCCGTCCGGCGCGAGCCCCAGCTTCGGCCCGAGGTAGAGCAGGATATTCGCCGTCTGCGAGACGATCAGATCGCCGTCTTTCAAGAACGGCGGCGCGAACGGTATGAAGGGCGCCGTCTTGCTCTGCAGAATCGCCATCATCGCGGACTCGCCCAGATCGTCGCCCTCGCCGCGAGCGACATCGACGTAGGGCGCTCGAGCTTCTTCGAGCGCCAGGCGGACGAACTCGCCGCGTCCTTGCAATCCGTCCCAATAATAGAGTTCGTAAGGCATAGCCGTCCTTTCGAAAAGCGGCAGGCGCCGCACCTCCAGGCAGGCCGAGCATACGGCTTGCCCACCGTCCGTGCAGCCGAGTCTAGCCGAACGCTCGCTCGACACCCCAGGTGATCGCCAAGCCGCCGACGATGAGCCAAACATAGAGAATCAAGCCTGTCGCCAGCGCACGCGGGCCTGCCTTGCGCACTTGGGCGATGCGCGTTTCGATGCCGAGCGCCGTCATGGCCATCGTCAAGGCGAAGGTATCGACTGCGTCGACCGCTTGGGTCGCCCCGGCCGGCAGGGCATGCAGCGAATTGACGAGCACGCAGGCAAGAAATCCCAGCGCGAACCAGGGTATGGCGAGCTTGCGGGATCCGTGCCGGCGATCGTGCTCGGCGCCCGCATGGCCCGCCGCGTCTTGGCGGGGGCGGCGAGCGAGCCACACGCCGAGTATGAGCAGCACGGGCACGAGCAGCATGACGCGCGTCATTTTGACGATCGTCGCGACGTGCGTCGCTTCCGTGCCGACGTTGCTGGCCGCGCCAACCACTTGCGCGACCTCGTGAATCGTGCCGCCAAAAAAGAGTCCGACGCCGAGCGTGTCGAGATGAAGCCAGCCCGCGCGGTACATGAGCGGGTAGAGGAACATCGACAACGTACCGAACAACACGACGCTGCCGACCGCAACGGCGCTTTTCTCGGGCTTCGATTGCAACGTCGATTCGAAAGCAAGGACCGCGGCCGCGCCGCAGATCGCACTGCCGGCGGCGTTCAGGATCGCCGTGTCGCGATCGAGCTTCATCAGCTTCACTCCGAGCCACGTTCCCAAGGCCAGCGTGCTGGCGACGATCAGGACCGACACGGTCAAGCCGGGCAAGCCGACTTGCGCGATCTCCTGCAAGCTCACGCGCAGGCCGAAAAACGCGACCGCAATGCGCAGCAGCTTGCGCGCCGAGAAATTGACCCCGGCCGCCCAGTGCGCGGGCATACCGGCGCGCAACGTATTGCCGTACACGGCCCCGGCGACGATACCGACGATCAGCGGACTGATGCCGAGGCCTGAGATAGCGGGAAGGGCCGCCAGCCGCGTGACCGCGGCGGCGAAGAGGCCGACGAACAGGATGCCGTTGAGTTGGCCGTGCGATGCGGCCGCGGACGGCGCGGGTAGCGTGTGAATGGTGGACATCGTGTCGCTTTCAAGGCGGGTTTCGATGGCTTAATGCTAAATGCCTTATATGCATATGAAAAATCGTCATTTGTGAAGTAATATATTCGCTCAACCGATACTTCATCGATATGACGCCCGATCAGCTGATAACGTTCGCCGCTGTCGCCGAGCATCTCAACATCAGCCGGGCGGCCGTCGCCCTGCATCTGTCGCAGCCGGCCGTCTCAGGGCAGCTCCGCCAGTTGCAGGAGGAGTTCGGCGAGCCCTTGTACCGGCGGGAAGGCCGCGGCGTGCGGCTCACCCCTAGCGGCGCACAACTGGCCGAATATGCACTGCGTCTGCGCGAGACGTTCCGGCAGGCGTACGCTTATCGCGACGCATTGCGGGGCGTGGCTCAGGGCACGCTGCGCATCGGCGCCAGCACGACCATCGCGAGTTATCTGTTGCCGTATCTGATCGCCGAATTCCAGCGCCGCTTTCCGTCGGTCGAAGTCCAAACGGCGGGCGGCAACACCGGCGACATCGTGGCCTCGCTAGCCGCACTAGACGTGGCGATGATCGAGGGGCCGGTCGGGGCCGATCTGCCGGAGGGCACCGGCGTACGCGTCTGGCGCGAAGACGAGATCGTGGCCATCGTGCCGCGCGATCATGCACTCGCCGAACGCGTGGCGGGCGGCGCGCCCCCTCCTACGTTGGGGGATGTCGGCGCATATCCGCTCGTCATGCGCGAGGAAGGCTCGGGCGTGCGCCAGTTCGTCGAGCAGTCGTTCGAGGCGGCAGGCGTGGCGATGCGCGTCGCGTTGGCCGTCGCCGGGGTGGAAGGAGTGAAGGAGGCCGTGCGCGCGGGCATGGGCGTAGGGTTCGTATCGGCGATGGCGATGCGGCACGAGGACGGCGCACTCGTCCAGCTTTCGCTCGCGCCCGCGCCGTTGATGCGGCACTTCTCGATTCTCGTCCCCCACGAAGGCGCGCCCTCTCGCGTGGCGGCGGGCTTTCTCCAGTTGTGCGAGGCCGACGCCGCCTGGGAGGCGGTGGGCTTACGTCGAGCGGGGCGCCGATCCTAGCGACGTCGCCATGGCCGGCCGGCACGGCGCGCTAGCGGACGAGTAGGGATTTACCATGATGGCGCGACGCCGTTTGCGACGCGCATCATTCGAGTCACCGAGCGCTTCGCTCGTTTTTTTACCGTTTGAATGGAACCGGTTCCAAGCCATGACGATGATGCCGAATGACCCGTGCTCTCCGGGCAAGACCGCGACCGCAGTCGCGATCGTGGCGAGCGCGTTCGGCGCCGAGGCGGTGCGTCTGCGCGGACACGCGGCGATGCTCGATGCGGTCGCCGGTTCCGGCGCTGCCGGTTTCGAAGTTCGTCGAGAGTTGTTCGCGCACGATGCCGATGCTTCCGTCGAGGCGCTGAGTGGCCTGGGGGCGGCTGTTGCGGCGCGAGGCTTGTGGGCGGTCTACTCGACACCGGCCGAACTCTATGCCGACGACGGCGCGTTGAACGCTGTCGCGATTGCGCAGGCCTACACTGAGGCGGACGCGCTCGGCGCGCGTTGGTTGAAGCTGCAGTTGGGCGGATTTGCCGGCCACGCGCATGCCGCGATGATCGAACGCTTGAGCGCGGGCCGCCGCGCGCGGCTCGTCGTCGAAAACGGCCAACGGGTAAGCGATGGCACGATCGCGCAGTTTCAGGGACTCTTTTCGGCGCTCGAGCGCGAAGGGGCCCCTCGCGCGCTCGGCATGACTTTCGACATCGGCAACTGGCAATGGCCGGGGCAGGCGCCGCTCGAGGCCGCGCGAACGCTCGCGCGCCATGTCGAGTACGTTCATTGCAAATCGTCCGAAGGGCAGGGGACGCGCCGTTTTGCGGTGGCGCCCTCGCCGGCGGACCCGTTGTTGAGCGCCGTTTTCGATATTCTGCCGCGCACGGCGCCGCGGGGAATCGAATTTCCGCTCGACCGCGTCGCGCCCGAAGACGACGCGCGCCGACGCGTCGAGTGGCTGGCGAACGCGTGATGAATGCGTGATGAATGCGTAATGCGTAGTGCGTAGTGCGTAGTGCGTAGTGCGTAGTGCGCGCCGGATCGGCGCGCTGCGAAGGAGAAACGGCGATCCGCGCCGTTGAATACGAAGAGAATGCGAAGAAGGAGAGTTCGATGTCTATCCCGCTCGACGTGTTGACCTACGGCGAAGCCATGGCGCTTTTCGTCGCCGACGAAACGGGGCCGCTCGAATCGGTCGGCCATTTCACGAAACGCATCGCGGGCGCCGATCTCAATGTGGCGATCGGGTTGTCGAGGCTCGGGTTTCGCGTGGGCTACGTGAGCCGCGTCGGCGCGGACGCTTTCGGGCGATACGTGACCGACACGCTCGCGCGAGAAGGCATCGATGCGAGCCGCGTCAGCGTCGATACTCGCCACCCGACGGGGTTTCAGCTCAAAGGCAAGCAGACCGACGGACGCGATCCGGCCATCGAGTATTTCCGCAAGGGCTCGGCGGCAAGCCATCTTTCTCTCGACGACTACGATCCGCAATACGTGGGCGCGGCGCGTCATTTGCATCTGACGGGCGTGGCGCCTGCGATTTCCGCCACGTCGCGCGAGCTGGCCTTTTGTTTGGCCGAGTCGATGAAGGCCAGCGGCAAGACGATTTCGTTCGACCCGAATCTGCGCCCGACGCTGTGGCCGTCGCGCGAGACGATGGCCGCGTCGCTCAACGCGCTGGCCGCGTTGTCCGACTGGGTGTTGCCCGGCCTAGGCGAAGGGCTGGCGCTCACCGGCTACGAAACGCCGGAGGACATCGCCCAGTTCTACCTCGACTCGGGCGCCCGCGGCGTCGTCGTCAAGTTGGGCGCCCAGGGCGCGTATTTCCGGACATCCGATCAATCCGGCTATGTCGCAGCTCAGCCGGTGGCGACCGTCGTCGATACGGTCGGTGCGGGCGACGGATTTGCCGTCGGCGTCGTCAGCGCGCTGTTGGAAGGACGCGACTTGCGCACGGCCGTCGTCCGCGGCAACCGGATCGGTGCGCTGGCGATTCAAGCGATCGGCGATTCCGAAGGATTGCCCACGCGCGCGGAACTGGAACGATTCGAAAATTCAGCAGCAGCCGTTTGAAGGAAGTCCCTTAAAACCCGGCACATGGAGGAGACACCATGCCCGCAACACTCGCGCCTCGCCGCTGGTGGACGATCATGCCGATCGTCTTCATCACCTATAGCCTCGCCTACCTGGACCGCGCAAACTTCGGCTTCGCGTCGGCGGCCGGCATCAACAAAGACCTCGGCATCAGCCCGGGCCTCGCGTCGCTTATCGGCGCGCTGTTCTTTCTCGGCTACTTCTTCTTTCAGATTCCAGGCGCTGTCTATGCGGAACGACGCAGCGTGCGGCGGCTCGTCTTCGTCAGCCTCGTGCTGTGGGGCGGATGCGCGGCTTTGACCGGGGTCGTCAGCCATGTCGCTTCGCTGATCGCTATCCGCTTTTTGCTCGGCGTCGTGGAGGCCGCGGTCATGCCGGCCATGCTGATTTTCATCAGCAACTGGTTCACGAAGAAAGAACGCTCGCGCGCCAATACGTTCCTGATTCTGGGCAATCCCGTCACCGTGCTTTGGATGTCGGTCGTCTCGGGTTACCTCGTTCACTCGTTCGGCTGGCGCCAGATGTTCATCGCGGAAGGTCTGCCGGCGATCGTCTGGGCGTTTTGCTGGTGGTTCGCCGCGCGAGACAAGCCCACCGACGTGCAATGGCTCTCGACCGAGGACAAAAACTCGCTCGCGGCGGCGCTCGCCGCCGAGCAAGCGGCCATCAAGCCGGTGCGCAACTACGCCGAAGCATTCCGCTCGCCCGCCGTCGTCAAGTTGTGCGCGCAGTATTTTTGCTGGAGCATCGGCGTCTACGGATTCGTCTTGTGGCTCCCGTCGATTCTCAAGAACGGCTCGACGCTCGGCATGGTTGCGACGGGGTGGCTTTCCGCGCTGCCGTACCTGATGGCCACGATCGCGATGCTCGCAGCGTCCTGGGCGTCCGATAAACTCGACGCGCGCAAGGCGTTCGTTTGGCCGTTCCTGCTGGCAGGCGCCGCTGCCTTCGCGGGTTCCTACGCGCTGGGGTCGACACATTTTTGGTGGTCGTATGCGCTGCTCGTCGTGGCCGGGGCTGCGATGTACGCACCGTATGGGCCGTTTTTTGCAATCGTGCCGGAATTGTTGCCGAGGAACGTCGCCGGCGGCGCGATGGCGCTCATCAACAGCATGGGCGCGCTGGGCTCGTTCGTCGGTTCGTATGTCGTCGGTTACTTGAACGGAACGACCGGTTCGCCGGCCGCTTCTTATGCGTTCATGAGCGCGGCGCTCATCGCTGCCGTCGTCTTGACGCTGTCCGTCAAGGCGCAACCGGCGAGCGGGACCGTGATCGGGCGCGCACAAGCGCATGCACATGGAAAGTAATCGGCAATGACACCGAAGATCGTCGTCTACAAGGCTGTGCCCGAAGATGTCCTCGACTACTTGCGCGGGCATGCGCAAGTGACCGTACTCGCGCCCGGCCCGGGCGGTTCGCAGGCCATGCTGGGCGAGCCGCTCGGTGAGGCGCTCGTCGATGCCGACGGCGCCATCGGCGCCAGCGTCAAAGTGACGCCCGCGATGGTCGCGCGGGCAAGCCGGCTCAAGGCGATTTCGACGATCTCGGTCGGAACGGACCACTTCGATCTCGACGACTTGACTCGCCGCGGCATCGTGCTGGCGCATACGCCTGACGTCCTGACCGAATCGACGGCGGACACCGCTTTCGCGCTCGTGCTGTCCACTGCGCGCCGTGTGGTCGATCTCGCGGATTGGGTCAAGGCGGGACAGTGGCGTTCGAGCATCGGGCCCGCGCAGTACGGAGTCGACGTGCATGGCAAGACGATCGGCATTGTCGGGCTCGGTCGCATCGGCGGCGCATTGGCCAAGCGTGCCGCGCTCGGCTTCGACATGCGCGTGCTCTACACGAACCGGCACCGGAACGAGGCGGCCGAGCGGGCATACGGCGCTCGACGCGTGGAACTCGGCGAACTGCTTGCGCAATCTGACTTCGTTTGTCTGCAAACGCCGCTGACGCCGCAGACGAGGCATTTGATCGGCGCAGCCGAGCTTCGCGCGATGAAGCGCAGCGCAATCCTCATCAACGCTTCGCGCGGCGCTGTCGTCGACGAGGCCGCCTTGATCGCGGCGCTCGCCGACGGCACGATCGCGGGCGCCGGGCTCGATGTGTTCGAGCACGAGCCGCTCGCGACGGATTCTCCCTTGCTGTCCATGCGCAACGTGGTCGCGCTGCCGCACATCGGCTCCGCGACACATGAAACGCGTCACGCCATGGCCCGCTGCGCAGCCGAAAATCTCGTCGATGCGCTCGAGGGCAGGCTCACGCGCAATCTGGCCAACCCACAGGTGCTTGTTCGGTAAATGCCGCGCCGCTACTAGAATTCGTCGAACGAGACTCCTGCGCACCTGCACGAGTGGTGCGGCGTGTCGCCGTGCGTTATGATGCCGCCACTGCAAGAATCGCAAAGCGCGCCACGGCGCGCTTTTGTCTATGCGCAACGCTGGCGGGGCGGCTGCCCGCTTGCCTTCGACAAGGAGATCTCCGTTGATTCAAGCCTCATACGACATGCGCGCGCGGCGCGCCGCCGCCCAATGAGCATAGGGCCCATGGGTGCGGTACGCCGCGCCACGATCAGTGACGTCGCCCGCGAAGCCGGCACCGGCAAAACGAGCGTATCGCGCTATCTGAACGGCGAAACGAATGTTCTCTCGTCGGACTTGCGCGCGCGCATCGAGGCGGCCATCAAGCGGCTCGATTATCGGCCGAATCAAATGGCGCGCGGCCTGAAGCGCGGACGCAACCGCCTCGTCGGGCTGCTCGTGGCCGACTTGACGAACCCGTATACGGTAGGCGTCCTTCGCGGTATCGAGGCTGCGTGCCATGCTCTCGGCCTGATGCCGCTTGTTTGCAATGCGGCGAACGAGGTCGAGATGGAGCGGCGTTATCTGCAACTGATGACGACCTATCGGGTGGAAGGCGTGATCGTCAATGCGCTCGGCGTTCAAGAAGACACGCTGCGGCCCGTCGGGGAAGGCGGCACGCCGGCGGTGCTCGTCGACCGGTCGATCGACGGCCTCTCGGCCGATATGGTCGGGCTCGACAACGCGCAGGCCGTCAAAATCGGCATGCGGCACTTGCTCGATCAAGGGTTCGACGACATTCGCTTCGTCGTGCAGCCGTACGAGCACGTGAGTTCGCGGCGCCTGCGAGAGGCAGCGTTTCGGGCCGCGCTCGACGAGGCGAGGGCAGCGCGGCCTACGACGGCGCCTGCGCTTCGCGGCGAGACGACCGTGCTCGACCTGGGAAACGCCGACGCGACAGCCGGCGTATACGAAACGCTAGATCGGCACTTGGAAGCGGCGTCGGGCGCCGGAGGCAGGCGGATCGCCTATTTCGCCGCGAATGGCCCCGTCGCGCTCTCGCTGGCGCTGCATTTACATGCGCGATACGGCTCGCATTGGCAGGAGCGCGTGGCGTTGATGTCGATCGACGATTCGGAATGGGCCGAATTGATCGGCGTGACGACGATTCGCCAGCCGACTTACGCGATCGGGTATCGCGCGGTCGAGTTCTTGCACGAGCGGATCGAAGGGGGCGTGGATCCCGCCCGAGAAGCCATATTGCCCGGCGAACTCGTCGTCCGCCGTTCGACTGTCTGGCGCGACGACGATTGATGCGTGGGCCGCGGCGGTCAGCGCGAATGCGCGACGCCGCATGGCGGCCAAATGGGCGGTTTCATAAAAGAACTTGCGGGACTGGACACTAGTCCTGCATGAGAAATGCATTGAGCCTCACGATGGAACCTTACCGATTCGAATGCCCGAATGCCGACGTCGAAGCGCTCGCCCGTGTCGTCAGCGATCTCTTTCCGGAACAAACCGTTTTGTCCGAGCGAGCGGCAGACGATGGTACGCCGCAGCTCGTTATCCAGTGGGTGGCGATGCGGTTCGGCGCGGCTGCACGGCGCATGACGCTGACAGTGCGCTTCGCAGCGGCCGCGTTTGCACGCTACCGCGCGATGCCGCCGCGGGCCCGGGCGCGCAGCTATGCGGTCCTGCACGCCTATGTCGAAGCGGCGTTGGGCTCGCTGGAGGAGCAGCATGCCGAAGGCGTGACCGTTCCGCGCGAGGTGGACATCGATCTCGGCGACGAGTTCGCTTAGGCCCGGCGCGCAGCGGCCTCGGCATGCGGCGTCAAGCGAGGACGGCCTAGGCTGCCCGAGCGAAAGCCGACGGTGACGAAAAAGCGACGCGTGAACGGTGCGACTCGATCGCACTATTGCGCTTCGGCGCTGCGGTAGACCTGCGCGAATCGATCGGCGCGCACCACGCCGTAATCGCCGGGTGAATACTGCAAGACCCAATCGCCGGCGGCGCCGGTTAGGACGTCGCCCGCCGCGCGCCGCGCAATGCGAAACGGCGCATCCATGCGCTTGGCGAGCACGACCGCGGGCCGGTTCCTATAACGCCCGGGGTAGCCGTGGGCGAGAGCAGGGTCGGCCGGTTCGTATTTGTCGTCGAAGCGCACGCGCTCGACGACCCAGCGCGCGCCGCCCGTACCGGTGATCAGCGCGTCGCCGGGTTCATAGCGATTCGCGCCTTCGAGGCTCATCAATTCGCCGTTCGCATGCGCGAACTCGACGAGGACGATCTCGTCTTTCACGTATGGGCCCGCGGCCGGATCGGCGCGCAGGTCGATGTTCTTCAATTCAATCATGGGAAACAGAGCCAAACGTCGACAAGGCGTGAGCGTAGCGGGAAACCGCGCGACGCGCACGCCTTTCGTTCGGCCTAGGACGAGTCTTTCCTAAGCGCCCCGCGATCAGGGCTTGCTCGTCGCACCCGGTTTCGCACCTGTCCGCCTACCGCGCTCGTGCGGGCGCTCACGGAAGGTCGTATCGGCCACCTTCTTTTGCTCCGGCGACATGCTGTTGTACAGCGGCTCGAATGCGTCGACGAGTTGCTTCATGTCGTCGGCGTGCGCTTGCGCGAGTTCAGCGTACTGCTTCATGTTGTCGAGCGCCGATTGCGTCTGCTCGGCTTGCGTGCGCTGGCGGTAGAGCCGGCCCATGTTCTGGCCGTTCGCGCGCATGACGTCCGCAAAGGCCTTCCATTGCGGCTCTTGAGCGGGCGTGATTTTCAGTTGGGCGTGCAGATAGGCGATGCGCTGGTCGACGCGTGCTTCGTGCTTGGCCGCGCGCGCGTCCGCCGGTGCGCTGGCCGACTCGACGGGCGCCGCGCTCGTTTGCGCCTGGGTCTTGGCGCCGGATGCCGGCGTCTGCGCGAATGCGTTGCCCGCGCCTACGCCCAAACTCGCCGCTAGCGAGCACGCGAGAATCATCATGGTCCGTTTCATCGAAACTCCTGCAGTCGTGTGGGTGAACGTCAAAGCCGGCGAATGGCGCCGGTCAGTTGGACCGGTCCGGCATGCGCATCGGCCGGTCAGGCGCTAGTTTTACCACCGCACGCGGTCATGTGTGGGAACGCGAGACATACGCTTACATTTGAAACGTAATGGAAGTGAGGCCTTCGCTGCATATTGCTTTCTCCCTGTGCACGATAGTCCCAACTCGCAGGGAGGACGAGATTCGAAGCCCGCGAAGCGCGGCATGGGCGATAATCCGAGCCTTCTTGTCCCGATATTCGCCGCGAACCGATGAGACCTCCGCGCCTGGACCAGCTCGACGACCTCGACCGCAACCTTTTGACGCTGTTGCAGGCCAATGCGCGCGAGAGCGTCGCGAACTTGGCGCGCCAGCTCGGCGTCGCGCGCACGACGGTCCTTGCCCGGATCGAGCGGCTCGAACGGATGCAAGTCATCGCCGGCTATGGCGTGCGGCTCGGGCAGGATGTTCTCGACGCGAGCCTGAACGCTTATGTCGGCATCATCCTCGCGCCCAAGTTCGGCCCCAGCACGCTCAAGCGGCTCGAGAAGATGCCGGAAGTGCAGTTGTTGTGCGCGGTGAGCGGCGAATACGACTACGTTGCATGGCTGCGTGCGGCGTCGCCCGATCGGCTCAACGAACTGCTCGATCAAATCGGAGCGCTGGAAGGCGTCGAACGGACGACGACCTCCATCATCCTCGCGCGCAAGATCGACCGGGGTTCGTTCGGCGCGTGACTGTGCGCGCGTAGCGCCTGCCTTTTTCGCTTGACGCGTCTCGACGAAATGTGCAGCAGATTCGTCATTTCGACGAAAACTGGCGTCTAAACGCAGCACTTTTCATCTATTTTCCGTTTTTGCGCGTCTCTACACTGTTTCGAACGGTGCACGGCCCACCCGCCGATCACAAAAATTCGAAACGACAACCCCATGGAGAAGCGCATGAAAGTAGCCATCGTCGGTGCAGGGCTGATCGGTCACACCATCGCCCGTATGCTGCGAGAAACCGGCGACTACGAAGTCGTCGCATTCGATCGCGATGCGCACGCACTCGAAAAGCTGGCTAGAGAAGGCATCGCCACCGCGCGAGTCGACTCGGCCGATTCCAACGCGATTCGGGCCGCCATTCACGGATTCGATGCGCTGGTCAACGCACTGCCGTACTACCTCGCGGTGAACGTCGCAGCCGCGGCCAAGGCGGCAGGCGTGCACTATTTCGATCTGACCGAAGACGTGCGTGCAACGCATGCGATTCGCTCGTTGGCCGAAGGCGCATCTCAGGCGTTCATGCCGCAGTGCGGCCTTGCGCCGGGGTTCATCGGCATCGCTGCCCATGAGCTGGCCAATCGCTTCTCCGAAATCCGCGAAGTGAAAATGCGCGTCGGCGCGCTGCCGGAATTCCCGACGAACGCGCTCAAATACAACCTGACGTGGAGCGTGGACGGCCTCATCAACGAATATTGCCAACCGTGCGAAGCCATTCGCGACGCGCGCACGCAGTGGGTGCAGCCGCTCGAGGGGCTCGAACATTTCTCGCTCGACGGCACCGAGTACGAGGCGTTCAATACGTCGGGCGGCCTCGGAACGCTTTGCGAGACGTTGTCGGGCCGCGTCGAATCGCTCGACTACAAGTCGGTCCGTTATCCGGGGCATCGCGATCTCGTCAAGTTCCTCCTCGAAGATCTGCGGCTATCGAGCGATCGCGACACGCTCAAGACGATCATGCGCCGCGCCGTGCCCTCGACGTCGCAAGACGTCGTGCTCATTTTCGTGACGGTGACGGGCATGCGCGAAGGGCAACTCGTGCAGGACGTGTTCACGCGCAAGATCTTCGCGAAGACCGTCTGCGGCATGTCCATGAGCGCGATCCAGATCACGACGGCCGGCGCCATGTGTGCCGTGCTCGATCTGTTCCGCGAAGGCAAACTGCCGCAAGGCGGGTTCGTGCGCCAAGAGCAGGTTTCGCTGCGCGATTTCCTCGCAAATCGCTTCGGCAGGCTGTACGAAGGCGCGACGCTCGACGCGATGGCCACCGCGTGAGCGATGCGGCCGACGCCGTCGCCCGGTATTGCCCGGTTTGGCTGCGGCGTATCGGCGCAGCGGCCGATATCGACCCTGCGGCGCAACGCCGGGTGGGGGCAGCCTGGGAGAAATGACGCGTCGTTCGGCGCGTCAGGAAGAGAGCGGCACTGAGCAGGGCCTCGAGAAGCCGCGAAAGAAGAGGGCAGCCACGCATGCGAACGATGCATGCGTGGCGAACCTCCTGTTCCTCATCGATCGATTATTTCCCGTCTTTCTTCAAGATGTCGCGCAATAGGCCGTCGAACTGCGCGGGCGTCGGCGCTGTGTTGTCGAACATGATCAGGCCGTCGCGTGCCGGCCCGCTCGGCACGAAACGCCTTTGGCGATATTCGTCCCAATGGGCGAGCTTGTAGGCGTCGTTCGGGTTGTGACGCGCGATGATGCGCGCGTGCGCCGTTTCTTCGGAAGTATGGACCCAGACGATTCGAATCGTCACGTCGCCGGCGACGCCGAGCCAAGCGTGATCGAACAGCTTGCGCTCGCGCACTTCACGCGAAAGCGGCCCCACGACGATCACGCTCACCCCCAGTTCCAGATTTTCGCGCGCCGTATCGATCAGCCCCTGGTATTCCGGTTCGCGCAGGTGCTGAAGGTACAGCGGGCTGTCCCGATCGTTCGGGTCGCCCGTCAGCGCACCCATGGCTGCCGCGCTGTAGCGGCCGTACAGCGTGTCTTTGTCGAGCAGGCAGAACGCCTGCCCGGTTTCGCGCATGAGCGGCCCGACGAGGCGCTTGGCAATGGTGGTTTTACCCGTGCCGGCATGCCCGCAAAAAAATACAAGGTGAGTCACGAACTGCGTTCCTTTGAAGTGAAGACGCCAAACGTCGCTGCCGTGTGGGCATCTTAGCAGCCATCCCGCGCCCGCCGTGGGGGCCGCGGGCCTCGGGATGGGCACGTCCGATGCTAGAGCGCTTGCGGCGCGCTGCGCCCGTCGCCGCATCATGTTCGCGAAGTCGAGGCTGCCACGCAGCGCGCGAGCCGCCTCGGTGTCGCGCGGCGTTCGAGGCCCGCTTTACCTGCGATCGCATGGCTCGCGATTACGTTAGGCGTCTATGAAGCGTTGATACGGGGCACGGATGGCGGCGACGAGCGAGTGCGTGTGTTTCCTCGGCGCGGATAGAAGGGCGGCAAGGGCGCCGACACAATGATGCAATGACGCAACGTCGGTGCATTGCGCCGTCTATTTCGTCGCTGCGAGGTGCGATCTCGATATAGTGGGTATGTCTAGGTTTTCCGCACGCATTTCTCATTGCCGGAGGCAGCGCTTGCTGATAAAGGTGATGCGGATATGAGGGGCTGTGAACAAACATCGCAGGTAGTGCGAGGCTTGCGTCTAGCAAATGTAGGATGCAATCTTCGGCATTCGACGCCATCGCCACTACCAAGCGCAAATAGGCCTCTAAGGAGCCGAGGACTCGCTTTATGCCCGGAGAATACGTCGCCGAATTAGAAAGAAAATTTACGCGCACGGCAAGCGCTGAGCAAAAAACTTCTGAGGCTTCGGATCGCTCTTGTTCGCCTGCGGTACCCGTGCCGCCGGTTCCGCCAATGCGTCGGATGCCGCGGAGCAAAGGGCTTGCCGGGCGTCCTAAGCTCGGACTCTCCATTGCGCCCATCGGTGTTGCCGACCGCCTCAAGCCCGGACTCTCCGCCGGAGGTCCACCCTCGGACGATCCGGACTTCGCGCGTGCGAACGAGTATTTGGCAAAGCCGCAATCCTCGTATCAGCGGATGTCCATGGTTCTGAACGATTCGACGTTCTCGCACAAGGTGGAAAGCATGGATTCGCTCCGGGAAGGCGATGTATTGGTCAGGATGTCGAAAATTCCATCCGATGCGCGGGGGTTGAGTCAGTCTGGGCATGACGATTTGGTAATACACACCGCATTTTTATTTGTCGTAAACAAATCCAATGATGATTTTGAGTTCAAAAGGATTGAAATGAGAGAAGCATCGTCTCTCTATAACTTGATAGGGTTTAGTGATAAATATCAGATGGCGTTGAATCTCGATGAGACAAATGACAAAAAGCCTGGCGCTTTCCTCGAACACGGGCTCACTTACAAAATACGGATGGCGTCGGATAAACATGGGGTGAAGCAAAGGCTTGATCGCGCCATCGAGAATGAGATTGAATTTATTCGCACAAGTCAGTATATCTACGGTAGCGGCACTGAGGGCCACTATAACTGCAACACGTTCGTGGCAAACGTCCTCCTGCGAGCGTGCAATGTGCCGGGAGCCGTGGGAGAGGGCGACTCTAGCTCGGCGTCGACTCACGATGCGGCAGGTGCAG
>DASVLS010000011.1:0-4861 GCA_036384755.1 Trinickia sp.
CGCGCCCGAAACGACCCGCGAGAATGCCGGCCAGCCAGCCGCCGACGGCCGAGAACAGCAGTGTGACGGTGGCCAGCATGCCCGCCTGGCCCTTATCGATGTGGAACAGCGCACCCAGCGTCGCGATGACGAAGGTGAACACCATGAAGTCGAAGGCGTCGAGCGCCCATCCGCCGAAAGCGGCGACGAAGGTTCGCCGCTCGGTCGGACTCATTTGACGGTACCAGCTCATCTTGCGGTCTCCTCGTTTGTGTTTGTGATGTCGATTGGGATGCTCACGCCGCCTGTGGAAACCCATAGAGACGTGCGGGATTGGCGACCAGAATGCGATGGCGAATCTCTGAATCCGGCGCCCAGGTGGGAAGCAGATTGAGAAGCCCGCCGGTATCCGGCGTGCGGGTCTGCGAAACGTGTGGCCAGTCGCTGCCCCACAGCATCTGGTTAGGCGCGTCGTCGATCAGCGTTTGGGCGAAGGGCGCGACATCTTCGAAGGTCTCAAACCGATCGCTGATGCGGTAGGCGCCAGAGAGCTTGATCCAGTAGCCGTGGTCGATCACGAGTCGGCGCAGCGCGACAAAGCCCGGTGCATCCAGGCCGTCGGCGACGGGCATGTGGCCCAGGTGGTCGACCACGCCGGTCACAGGCAACGCAGCCATGCGCGGCATCAGTTCGGGCAGATCGCGCACGTCCGTCAGGAACTGCATGTGCCAACCCAAATGCTTGATGCGGTGCGCCAGTTTCTCCATCGCCGCAAAGCCGATGCCGCCGCCAAACAGCACGTTAATGCGCAGGCCCCGTACGCCAGCCTCGTGCAGCGTTTCGAGGTCCCGGTCCGTGATGTCCGGAGACACTACGGCGACACCGCGAAGGCGGCTCGGATGGCGCCGCAGGACTTCCAGCATGCACCGATTGTCGGTGCCATACACACTGATCTGAACGAGTACCCCGTACGTCATGTGCAGGGCATCGAGCATGCGCAGGTAAGCCGCGTCAGGCGCGGGCGGTGGCGTATAGCTGCGGTTCATCACCATCGGATAGGCAACCTCCGGAGAAATGACATGCGCATGGCTGTCGACCGCGCCGAACGGCACATCAAAGGTGGGGGGCGCTATTGCCTCACGCGCCGGGGCGCACAGTGGCGCCGACGCGGGGTGGCTCGGACTGTTCATCTGTCTTCCTCCTTGAAGGGGACCTGCGGA
The DNA here is from genome assembly GCA_036384755.1 of Trinickia sp. Taxonomy (GTDB): domain Bacteria; phylum Pseudomonadota; class Gammaproteobacteria; order Burkholderiales; family Burkholderiaceae; genus Trinickia. The sequence continues at coordinate 1,200 of DASVLS010000011.1, forward strand.
GCTTCAGCCATGGCTGTTTGCGCGCTACGCGCTGGCCCTCTAAATCTGCATTCACTGCATGCATCGCTAGTCTAGTGGGTTACTAGGATGGTAAAAAGCGTATTGTTTTCTGGTTAAGCATGAGTTCTATGAATGAATCCGAGAGCCCTTACCCCATCCATGTCGCTATTGTTAGCGTTTGAGGCATCGGCGCGACACTTTGGGAACGTTCACCCACTGACCGTCGCGCAACATCGCTCCCGCACTCGCATAGCCCCAGAGCCGCACCGTCTTGGTCCGCTCCAGTTGTTTGCATAACTGCGGAAACGGCGTGTCGTCGCCAAAGATCACCGGCGCGCTCAGCAACTGCCGAGCGAACGCCTCGTACAGGGACAACACCAGCTTCGAAAGCCGAATCGTCCAGTCGCTCATCGTGTTGCGCGAAATGCGCAGCCCATGCATTGCGAACTCTTCCTCCAGCCGGTAAAACGGCAGGCCCGAGTCGAAGTGCGCCACGATGACTTTCTCCGTTTTCTGCATCGATATCCTCCCGTCATCGCAATGGGAGAATCGTCGACCATCAGCGACGTTCGCTCAATACGGCCTCCCGATGCACGGCTGCGCAACCTGTCGCAGCCGGCAACAAGCGCCACGCACAGTCCGCAGAAAACGGCCATGCCGACGATATAAATGATGTCCATTCTTGTATTCTCCCGTGACGGATCAGGACAGCCCGACTTTAGGTAAACGCCACGACAAGAGTGAGGCCACCTGCATAAAGAATGTGTAAGCGCGACGCGCTGCTCGCCGGTGGAACGCTTCATTGTCCGGTACCGCCAGCGGCCTGCGCACCCGCGGGACCCCCGGTCCGATACGCAATATTTATGGTGCGGGACACAATTTATTCGTGGCCTTTACCTGTTTCCGGATAGATTCGGGTATCCCCGTGGCTTTCCGATGTCCGGACATCATGAAGATCCTCGCGCCTCTGACGTTACGCTCGACCGAAACCTCGAATTGCACGCCTGCTACCGCTGAATCCCACACGATCGAGCCGTCGCGCCCGCGGTCGTTGAGAGACAGCAGCCTGAGCATGCTGCTCACCTCGCGCACGGACGCATTGACTCGTCGTGTTGCCACACCTCCAAGGCCCGAGTCGGAGGTTCCTATCGCTGCGCCGCGCAACAGGAGTGCTTGCCGCAAACTGGCGGACTGGCTCGGTTGCAATAAAACCGGACTCACCCCGCTGTCGCTCAACCGAATGCCCGACGCCTATGCGATCGAAGCAGCCGGCAATGCGAGCGCCGGGTCGACCTATACGTACGACGGATTGCTCGCTCACGACCTGTTGAATCTGGCTGGAGCCGGTTTTTCGGCGGCAGCGGGCAGCGCGCTTGAGACGCGCTACCACGCAAAGCTCGAGAGCATGTTGCAAGCCGAAGTCGATGCCGTCCGAAAAGCATCGGCACAAGAGCAGCTGGATCGCCGGTCCGGCCGGCCAACGCTCAAGCCGGCCAACGACGACGAACGCGCACGCTATCCGGCACTCGAAGCGCACTACCGGGAGGCCGATCCAGCCTTCGTCGGCAACCTGATCGTGACGCGCGACCGCAAAGGGCAGTGGCAATATGATAAGCAGAAGCTTCTCAGGATCGCCCATGACGATGGCCATCCCAGGGTGCGTCATGCGCGGGACGTATTGATGCTGATGTACATCGGCAAGCACCAGGGCGCGCGCCGGCGCAACGACGGGGCGTATCACGCGGTCATCTCGGGACTGGGCTCGACGGCAAGTGCACTGATGATCGCCGGTACCCACGGCGCGGCGCTACCGGTGGTGGCCGCAGGTTATGCGGTCGCCAGCGCACGTGAAATGCTTTTTCTCAAGCGCCCTTTCGTTGAAGAACGACAGAAGCTGCGCGATGCGAAGGCAGATCTGGTGACGCGTATCGCGAAGCACAGCCTAAGCGGTTTCGACAAGAACGGTGCTGGACATATCGGAGCTGCGAACGGGCGCACCCCTGGGGGCGGACTGCCGGACGATTTGCCGCTCGAAGCCAGAGCCGGCATCGTCGCCGCGGCATTCGCCAATGCGGAAAAGAAAGTGGCAAACCGAAGCGTCGGCAGGTGGGTTCCCGGCGCCCTGATCGACGATCGGAAATCCACCGCAGCCAAAGACGAGGAGCGAAGCATAGTGGTCAAGCATGCGCTCGATATCATGTGCAACGAACTGACGCGAGTGGAACGCAGGTCGGCAAGTGCGCTTACCGAACTGCACGCTATTGCCAGCGACCCCGATCTGTCGCTATCCAGGCGCGTCCGGAAGTTGATGGCGCATGTGAAAGGACACCCCTGCCTGCAAGCGATCCATGCGCTCCTCGCAGATATGGGCATGCGCAGAGGCGAAGCGCTCGAAGTCATGGCACGGCTCGTCGAACTCCAGCTCGCCGCTTCGGGCCGGCTCGACAACGGCAATCCGTTGCTGGCCGATGCTGTCCAGCTCGCGAACCTGATCGGTCAGCCGCAGCTGAAACAGGCACCGCGGGCCGCGCACGAAACGGCCATCAACGAGGCGCTTAAGCGGCGGCTTGTGCTGGGTTAGGCATAGTGCTTCGACTTGATAACCTCGCGCTTGCCAGGCTGGCCGCGGTGCAGGACTCGCTCCTTGCGCGTCACAAGGAAAAATGTCGTATAGCGTGTTCGCTCAGCGGCGGGGCGTGATGGCTTCGTGCCTGTGTGGCACGCTGGAAGGCGCCGGGTAAGAGAATGCTCGGCGTCATCGTCAACGACGTGCGCACGACGAGTTAGAAAAGAGTTCAAGCTGCCGCGGATCGGTTTTGCTGCTGTCGGTCGTTCCCAGCGGCGCTGGCTCAATGCGGAAGAAGTCGGGGTGCACCCCTGCATTTTTCGCGGCGCGTAACCAATCGGGCATTTCGCCCTGCCCATTCCACTCGTTGCCTCGAGCATCGCGAAAGACAGGACCGTTGGCGAGGTCCTCCTGGATCGATTCGGCGATGGCTTGCGGCGTAATGCCGAACTCGTCCATGCGACGTCGGATCCATATGATCAACCTCTCGCGGGCCGCTTCATCTCGAATTATTCCTTTCACCATCGTCGTGCTTTTCAGATTCCCTATGTTGCGGGTAACGTTTCGAACGGATGTGGTACGTGCCCTATGCGGCTGCGAGGCACCACCGGCAGACTCGTAGCATCGGACAAACGGGCAAGTTGCGCATCAGCGTTGGCCCTGTAGATCGCCACCGGTACCACACATTTAACACTTCGAGGCTCCCGCTTTTCGATGCCCTTACCTTTCGTTGCGTCTTTCAGCCGTCTTCCGCATGGCGCCCTGGGGCCGGTCATCGAGAAAGCGGGAAAGTGCCCGAAAGACCACCTTGCGCCCATTCTGGGTGAGGCGGACATCGCGAAAGCGGCGCGGAACGCACAAGCTCACATGCGACTCGAGGTGACGTATTGAGTGATGATAAGTACTCGTGAGACAATGCGGGCCTCTCAGAGGTTTCGGCAGCCCCAAATTAGCCGGAACCCTTCGGCCGGCCCAGTAGCCGGCCTTTTTAGTAGCCGGCCTTTTTTCGCGCCGAGCCTGAGGTCGGCCGCTAGATTTTGCCCCAAAATTCGCCTACTAGGCAAAGGCCGAGTTCGAACGGTACGCGCCGCACTGT
>DASVLS010000012.1:0-12771 GCA_036384755.1 Trinickia sp.
GCCCCAGGTGGTCAGCGCGCGCCGTTGCCGGACCTGCCGCGCATACCGTAGTCTCGAAACTTCTCCGCCACTTCCGCCATTTCGTCGTCGCTCAAGAGCGGCGGCGTGCCCAGTTGGCTCGCAAGCAGATACTGCTTCGCCAGCACTTCCACTTCGTTGGCGATCCAAAGCGCGCGCGCCAATTCCGCGCCTACCGCGACAACGCCGTGATGGGCGAGCAGACAGGCATAGCGCCCCTGCAACGCCGCCACCGTATGGTCCGACAGCGCCTGCGAGCCGAATATCGCGTACGGTGCGCAGCGGATCGAGTTGCCTCCGGCGATTGCCACCATGTAATGGTGCGCCGGCATATCGCGGCCGTGGATCGCCATCGCGGTCGCGGCCACGGAATGCGTATGCACGACGGCATTGAGCTCGGGCCGCGCACGCAGAATGTCGCGATGCATGCGCCACTCGCTCGAGGGTTTGCGCTCGGCCAGCACCGGTGCGTCGGCGGCAACGTCGAGCGGCAGCCAAACGATCGCGTCCTCCCGAAGCGCCGTCGCGGGCACACCGCTCGGCGTGATCAAGAAGCCGTCTGCACAACGCGCGCTGACATTGCCCGACGTGCCCTGGTTGATGCCGAGTTGCTCCATCTCACGCGCGGTGCGGACGATGGCTTCGCGCAGCGCGGCTTCGCCCGGACGGGTCGTGGGCGCCGTACTCATGCCGCCTGCCCCAACCGCGCGGCCAGATTCGCCGCGTACGGCGCGCCGACAATGCCTGCTTCGGTAATGTAGCCGGTCACGAACTCGTGCGGCGTGACATCGAACGCGGGATTGCAGACCTTGATGCCCGCAGGCGCGATCATCCGCCCGCCGAGGTGGGTGACTTCGCCGTCGCCCCGCTCTTCGATGACGATGCCGCGGCCGTCCGCGGTGTCCAGATCGAGCGTCGACGATGGGCACGCCACGTAGAAATCGACGCCGAAGTGGCGCGCCACGATCGCCACGTTCAGCGTGCCGATCTTGTTCGCGAAGTCGCCGTTCGCCGCCACCCGGTCGGCGCCGACGATCACGATGTCGATTAGGCCGCGCGCCATCAACGACGCAGCCATGTTGTCGGTGATCAACGTCACGTCCACGCCGGCGCGCTGCAACTCGAAGGCCGTGAGACGCGCGCCCTGCAGCAGCGGCCGCGTTTCGTCCGCATACACGCGAAACGCGACGCCGTCGCGCTGCGCCTGATAGATCGGCGCGGTGGCGGTACCCAGGCCCGTCGTGGCGAGCGCGCCGGCGTTACAGTGCGTCAGCACGCCGCTTCCCTCACGGATCAACGGCGCACCGTGCCGGCCGATGCTTTCGCACAACCGCCGGTCTTCGCGATGGATCGCCTGCGCTTCGTCGACGAGCGCGCGATACAGCCCGGCCGTCTCCGTCGCGCCCGCGCGCGCTGCGGCGCGCAGCATCCGCTTGAGACTCCAGCTCAAGTTCACCGCGGTGGGGCGCGCGCCGTTCAGATAGGCGGCCTGTTCCTCGAGCGCCGCACGGAACGCATCGACCGGCAAATGTCTCGATCCTTGCACCGCGACGCACAGCCCGTATGCCGCAGCGACGCCGATCGCCGGTGCGCCTCGCACGCGCAGTTCGTGAATCGCACGCCATACTTCGTAGGCGGATGTCAGTGTCTCGACCACCGCTTCCTGCGGCAGGCGCGTCTGATCCAAAATCCGTAGCTGGTCGTCCGCCCAGCTCAGGGTAGCCGGCAGGTTGACGATAGGCGAAGCCGAAACCATGAATGCTCCAAGACAAGGAGTGAGATGCAAGCGCGGGTTGCCGCGATCATGCAGCCACCGCGGGGGCCGTGGCAACCTCGCGCGCCAAGGCCATGGCATCTTCGATGCCGGACAACTGACGGCGGCGGGTCAGCAGCTGTTCGGCGCAGCGCAACGCGCGCACTTCGACGGTCGCACGCACCGCGTCGTCAGCGATGCTCGTGATGTCCGCCACCTTCGCCATACCGACAATGCGCCGGATCATCTTGCAGCCCGCGAAGCCCAGCGACTGCTCGAACAGCCGCCGCAGGAAGCGCGCGCGAAACGCGTCCGCGCACGCGCCGCCGCGATCGTCGCCGATGAAGCGGCTGCCGTGGCGACTTTCGTGTTCGCGCCACAGCCGTTCGAACTCCTTCGCGAACCCATTCCAAACCGCCACTGTCTGCGCGAGCAGCCAGTCGCCGCATGACGACGTATCGCCCGGCCGGCCTCGCCCGCCGCGATCGTGCCAGTCGCGAGAAAACCAGGCGAGCAGCAGATTCGCGAGTAGCGCACCGATGTCGAAGCCCATCGGTCCATAGAAGGCGAATTCGGGATCGATGACGTAGGTATCTTCCTGATTGACCATGATCGAGCCGGTATGAAGATCGCCATGCAGCAGCGTCTCGGCGTCGTTCATGAACGACCATTTCATCTCGCCCACTTCGACGCGCAGCGCCGGCGACTGCCACAGCCGCTGGATTTCGGCGCGTGGAAACGCCGGGCTGTACGTGTTCGATGGATGATCCTCGAAGGGCCAGGTGAACACGAGGTCCTCGGTGATCTTGCACAGCTCGGTGTTGATCGCGCCGCTCACGGCCTGCTTTTTTACACCGGGTGCAAGGTAGAGGTCGGAGCCGTGGAAAAGGGTATGGGCAAGGTACGTCGATAGATGATCCGCAAGACGCGGATAGACGACACCGTCCATCAAGCCTTGCCGCAAGATGCGGTGCGACGACAGCCTTTGCATGACGACGAGAAACAACTCGCTGTCGGCGTGATAAACGCGTGGAACGTGTTCGGGGCACAACTCTCCGAAGCGTCGTAGCGCGGCGACTTCACGTTCCATCCGGCGACGAGTCAGCGGCCATGTCTTGCCGACGAGCCGCAGGAAAGGCGGCGCCTGCTTGACGACCACGCTATGCTCCGGCTTGTGCACGTTGGTCGCGAAGTAGACGAAATTCAGATTGCCGTCGCCGACTTCGGCGATATCGAGCTCGTCCGGCTCGTTCAAGAGCGAGTACAACGATGGAACGCCTCGCAGGTACGCCGACAGCTGTGCAGCGCTGAATGCCTCGAATTCCATGTCTCCTCCGCAATTGAACCGGTCTTGCGGCCTCTTGCGAACCCGATTGAACTTAGAGAGGCGCGCGATGGCGTATCGTCGCTCGCGCAGACCGGCTAGCTACTTCGGTGAAAGATCGCTTCGATGTCGTAGTGGGGAGACTATACATCAGACATGTTCGACGCCCGTAACCGTCCCCCATTGAATCAACCCGCCGCAGCCCGTGGTACCCGTTGCGCTGGAGCCGCGCGAACTGAGAACGATCGGTGGTAAACGACCACTCGATTTCAATGCAGAAAATCCGTAGTTCCCTCCTCGCCTCGGCGGTTGGGACTACGCCCGCGCATCCTGCGTCCGCGGCGCCGACTGTCCTGATGCGCCCTCAGCGCAACATGAACGACATCGCCGACAGACAATTGAGCACGCGCACGACCGACTGCACGCTGTCCGCGCCGAAGCGCAGCACGCTTCCGTCTACTCTGCGCATGTCCGGCCACTGGCAAAACAGATCGGCAAGACCGGGCGTCTGCGTCGTCAGCTCGCATTCCAACGAGCCGGAGATCGTGAAGGGCCGCAGGTTCGGCACATTGGACACCGCAGCTTTGGACGCCTCGTGGATCAGCGCGCAGGCGCGCGCGGGCGCCACGCTCGTACATACCGTGTTGCCGTATGCACGCTTGGTTTCCACGCCAATCGCCCCCGGAAAGGTAGGCGCCGTTTCCGCGAGAAACACGTCGTCTCCCGACAGCAGTGCGACGGGGACGCCGAATTCGCCCGCGAGCGCGCCGTAAAGACCCGCCTCCCCTAATTCGCTCCCATTCACGCGCACGGTCCTGAACGCAAAGCTGTTGATCGTGTGCGCAAGCACGCCGGTGCTCTGAGACCGTGCGTGGTAACCGACTAGATAGACCGCGTCGCAATCCTGCTCGACTCCGGCCATCATGCCGAGGTAGCGCGGCTTACCCGTGACCGTCTGCGCACGCGGGTCCAGCCGGTCGAGCAGCAGATTGCGAAAGCCGCCGTGCGAATCGTTGACGAGCACGTGGGTCGCCCCGCCCTCGAACGCGCCGCGGATCGCCGCGTTCGCCTCGTCGGTCATCCAAGCTCGTGCGCGTTCGTACTCGGGATTACCGCTACGCGTCTGCTCGGGGTGAGCGACGCCGGCCACGCCCTCGATGTCGGTGGAAATCAGGATCTTCAATGGGTTTCCTCGTTTGCGCGCGTGAGCGCCAGCAAGTCGCGCCAGTCAGGCACCGCTTCCACGAGCGCCTCGCGCCGGTGACCGTCGCGCCCGATGACGGTCGCGGCTCGCCACAGCGCGTGAACGATCGCTTGTTCGACGGCCTCGGCACAGGCGTCGAACAACGCATCCAGCTGCGACTCGTGCAGCGTGCGCACGGCGGGCATCGGCTCGCTCGCCAGATGCGGAACTTGCCAGGCCGTGCTGAAAGCCAGCGCGATGTCGCCGCTGCCGTGACCATAGACCGAACCCGTGCGGGCGAGCCCGGCTGCGGAACGTTTCGCCACGCGTTCCAATTGCCGCGCGTCGAGCGGCGCATCGGTAGCGATGAGCATGATGATCGAGCCTTTTTCCGGCTCGGCGGGCGCGTCGTCAGCCCGATTCCGCTGGCCGACGATGCGGCGCCCGAGCGGCTGACCCGCTACCGTCAAGTGCTCGATCCGCCCGAAATTGGCCAGCACGAGCACGCCCAACGTGTGCGATCGGCCGTCCTGCAAAGCGGCGATGCGCGAGGCCGACCCAATGCCGCCCTTGAGTCCGAACGACGACATGCCCCGGCCCGCGCCTACGGAGCCCTGCTCGAATTCGATCGCCGCGTTTCGGCAAGCGGCCGCGTAATCGCCGGCCGATACCGCCATCGCCTGGATGTCGTTCAGATAGCCGTCGTTGCATTCGAACACCAGGGGATTGACCGTCGGCCAACCGCGTCCGATCTCCGGGTGCGAAGCGACCGCGGCGCGGATCTGCGCCGCGGCAACGGCGCTGACGGAAAACGTATTCGTCAAAGCAATCGGCGTTTCGAACACGCCGAGTTCCTGCAACTGCACGAGGCCGATGCTCTTGCCGAATCCATTGACGATCGCGGCAGCCGCCGGCACTTTGCGTAGGAACGGATCGCCCCCATGAGGCATCACGACCGTCACACCGGTCTGAATCGCGCCCTCGTCGAGCGTCGCATGCCCGACTGTCACGCCGGGCACGTCGGTGATCAGATCTCGCGGTCCCGACGGCATGAGCCCGATCCGCGGGATCGGCATCGAATCGGCAATGGCTGCACTGCGGGCAGCAGGTGGCTGGTCGGACATGAAGTACCTTACTTCGATGGAGTGCGCGCCGGCATCCGCTCACCGGTCGAGCTTGGGGTCGAGCGCGTCGCGCAGGCCGTCGCCAAGCAGATTGAAGGCCAGCACGGTCAGAAAGATCGCAAGCGCGGGGAAAATCGCCACATGCGGCGCGAGCATCATATCGGAGCGTGCATCGTTGAGCATCGCACCCCACTCCGGCGTCGGCGGCTGCGCGCCCATGCCGAGGAACGACAGGCTCGCCGCCGTGATGATCGACGTGCCGATGCGCATCGTCCCATAGACGACGATCGGCGATATCGTACCCGGCAGGATATGCCGGAACAGGATCACCCAGTCCGGCGCGCCGATGCTGCGCATCGCCTCGATATACACCATGTGCTTGATCGACAGCGTGCTCGCGCGCACGAGCCGCGCGAACGCCGGCACGCTGAACACCGCAACCGCGATGATGACGTTGACCATGCTCGATCCGAGCACCGCGACGACCCCGATCGCGAGCAGAATGCCGGGAAATGCGAGCAGCACGTCGCAGATCCGCATGGCGATGCGATCCCACCATCCTTCGTAGTAGCCTGCGAGCAAACCCATGACCGTGCCGACGACGGCGCCCAGCGCCACCGATACGAAGCCCGCGGCCAGCGAGATGCGCGCGCCCATGACGATGCGGCTGAACTCGTCGCGTCCGAGCGCATCGACACCCATCCAGTGCAGCCATGACGGCCCGGCGTTCAGCGCATCGTAGTCGAAGTAGTTTTCCGGATCGAACGGCACGATCCACGGCGCGAGCGCGGCAACGACCACGAGCAGCAGCACGAACATGCCGGCCCACATCGCCAGTTTTTGCTTGCGAAATTTGCGCCAAAACTCGCGTGCCGGCGTACGCACAGGGGCGGCCGGTGCGACGTTCGCGCCAAACGCGGGCGCTTCGATTCGACTCATGACGGTCTCCCTACTTATAGTGGATGGTCGGGTTGATCAACCCGTACAGCACATCCACGACGATATTGATCACGACGAACTCGACAGAGAAGAGAATGATCAATCCCTGAAGCACCGGGTAGTCGCGCATGTTCACCGAGTCGACGAGCAGGCTGCCCATGCCCGGCCAAGCGAACACCGCTTCCACGACGATCGAGCCGCCCAACAGGAAACCGAACTGCAGGCCCATCATCGTCACGACGGGAATCAGCGCGTTTCGGAACGTATGCTTGACGACCACGAACCACTCCGATAGCCCCTTGGCCCGTGCGGTGCGGACATAGTCTTCCTGCATGACTTCGACGAACGCGGCGCGCGTGAAACGGGCCATGACTGCGGCCACGCCCGCGCCTAGCGTGATCGACGGCAAAATGTAGTGCCGCCACGTACCGGCGCCGATCGACGGCAGCCAGCCTAGTTGAACCGAAAAGACCTGCATCAGCACCATGCCTAACGCAAAGGCGGGGAACGAGATGCCTGACACCGCGAGCGTCATCCCGATCGCGTCCGGCGGCCGGTTTCGCCAAACGGCGGACACCACCCCGACGACGAGCCCGAACACGACCGACCACGCCATGCTCGTGAGCGTCAAGACAAAGGTGGGCATGAAGCGGTCGGCGATTTCGCGCGAGACCGGGCGTTTCGTGCGCAGCGACTGGCCGAGATCACCGTGCAACATATGATCGAAGTAGCGCACGAACTGCGTGGGCATCGGCAGGTCCAAACCGAGTTGGTGGCGCACCAACGCGACGGTTGCCTCGTCGGCATCGGCGCCGGCCGCAAGCCTGGCCGGGTCGCCCGGCAATACATGCACGAACAGGAACACCGCGACGGCGACGAGCACCAGGGTCGGCACCGCACCTAGGAGCCGCTTGACGATATAAACAAACATGGCAAGTCCGCGTTGACGAGCGCGAGCGGGTCGTTCCGCCCGCGCTCCGATACCGGATGCGCGATCCGCTTACTGCTTCAGATCGACGTCGTTGAAGTTGAACGAACCGTCAGGCATCACGTAGAAGCCGGTCAGGCTCTTGCTTTCCACCGATAGGTTGCGGTCAGTCGTGAGGAACGCCCACGGGGCGTCTTTCCAAACGCGCTGTTGCGCGTCGGCGTAGAGCTGCTGCCGCTTCGCGGCGTCCGTGATCAGCAGCGCATCGGCGACATCCTTGTCGACGTCCTTATTCGAGTAGTAAGCGGTGTTGTAGAACACCGGCGGCCAGCCGTCGGTGGTCAGCAACGGACGCAATGCCCAGTCGGCTTCACCGGTCGAAGCCGACCAGCCGCCGTAGTACATGCGTACGGCTGCGGTCTTCGGATCCTTGACGCTTTGAACGCGCTGGACGCGCTGGCCCGACTCGAGCATTTCGATCGACGTCTTGATGCCGACTTGCGCCAATTGCTGTTGCAGAAACTGCACGACCTTGGCCGAGGTGCCGTCGTTATAGGCCGACCATAGCGACGTGGAGAACCCGGTCGGGTAGCCCGCTTCCTTCAGGAGCGCGCGCGCCTTGGCCGGATCGTACGGCCATGGCGACATCTTGTCCGCGAACGCGACGCCCTGCGGCACGACGCCTTGCGCCGGGAACGCGTACCCGGCAAACGCAACCTTCGCCAGCGCGTCCTTGTTGATCGCATAGTTGACGGCTTCACGCACGCGCACGTCGTCGAACGGCTTTTGCAGCGTATTCATCGACACATAGCGCGTCGTGATCGAAGGCGTCGCAACCAGATTGAGCTTCGGATTCGCCTTCAGAAGGCTCGCTTGCTCGTACGGCACCGGATAGGCGAACTGCGCCTCCCCCGTCTGCACCACCGCGGCGCGGGTGTTGTTGTCGGTCACGGTGCGAAAGGTCAGCGTGTCGACTTTCGGATAGCCCTTGCGCCAATAGCCGTCGAACTTCTTCACCTTGAGGTGTTCTGCCGGCTTCCATTCGACGAACTCGAACGGCCCGGTGCCGACCGGATGGAGCGCAATGTCCTTGCCCCACTTCTTGAGCGCCGTCGGCGAGATCATCATCGCGGACGGATGCGCGAGCGCGTTGATCAGCGCCGAGAACGGTTCGTTCAGCGTGATTTTGACCGTATACGGGTCCACCACGTCCACCGATTTGATGCGGTTGAACTGGTTATAGCGCGCGAGGCCGTTGCTCTTGTCCAGCACGCGGTCTAAGTTGACCTTGACCGCTTCGGCGTTGAAATCCGTGCCGTCCTGGAACTTCACGCCATGGCGCAGCTTGAACGTGTAGCTGAGGCCGTCCGGACTCGCCGTGTAGCTTTCCGCGAGCAGCGGCTGCACCTTGAGGTCTTTGTCGAAACCGAACAGTCCTTCGTAGTACGACTTGCCGACGGCCTGCGCCAGCGTCGAATTGGTGTTGTACGGATCCAGCGAATCGATCGTGATGGGCACGGCAATGGTCACGTCTTTCGCGGCCATCGCCATCGGCGCAGTGAAAACCCCATAGGCCAGCGCAATGGCCCCGATCCATTGTTTCGCGCGAAACGTGCTCATGCTTGTACTCCTCGTAGCGGACGGGTGAATCAAAACTGCGCGGCAATGGCGTGCTGCGCGACATAGTGGTCGTTTGCGACCTGCTTGAGCGGCGCGACGACGGGTTCGTCGCCGACATCGCGAATGGGGCTCGGAATCTCGCCCGACGCGAGCTTTCGGTCGAGGTGGCGCCGATGGGGGTCCGCGATCGGCACCGCCGCCATCAGCCGCTTCGTGTAGGGATGCTGAGGATTCTCGAAAATGTCGCGGCGCGACCCGATCTCGACGATCTGACCGAGATACATGACGGCCACGCGATGGCTGATGCGCTCGACCACCGCCATGTCGTGCGAAATGAACAGCAACGCCATGCCCATCTCGCGCTGCAGGTCGATGAGCAGGTTGACGATCTGCGCTTGGATGGACACGTCGAGCGCCGACACCGATTCATCGGCGATCACGACCTTCGGGTGCGTGGCGAGCGCCCGCGCGATGCAGATGCGTTGTCGCTGACCGCCCGAAAATTCATGCGGATAGCGCTGCGCCGAATCGACCGGCAAGCCCACGCGTTCGAGCAAGTAGCGCATGCGCGCTTCGGCCGCGCCGGCCGGGTAAACGTCGTGGATTCGCATCGGCTCCATGATCGAGTAGCCGACCGTCAGCCGCGGGTCGAGCGAAGCCAGCGGGTCCTGAAACACGAACTGAATGTGGCGGCGCAGATCGCGCAACGCATGGCCGTGCAGGCCGCCGATATCGCGCCCGTCGAACACGATGCGCCCGCTCTGGCTTCGCACGAGCTGCAGCAGCGAGCGTCCGGTCGTCGACTTGCCGCAACCCGATTCACCGACGAGCGCGAGCGTTTCGCCGCGATGCAGATCGAAGCTGATCTTTTCGACGGCATGCACGCGGCGGGTGACACGGCCCAACAGGCCGGTGCGGATATCGAAACGCGTGGTCAAATCGCGCACGCTCAGAATCGGCTCGCGATCCGCGGTCGTCGCTGCCGATGCAGTCGCTGCTGCGACGGGTGCTGTCGGCGCGCTTTGCGCGATCGGCGATTCGATGCCGGAGCCCTCGATCAACGGAAAACGCGCCGGCGAATCCGTGCCGCGCATGGACCCGAGCCGCGGCACCGCCGCCAGCAGCGCGCGGGTGTAAGGCTGGGACGGCGCATCGAAAATCTGCTGTGAAGCCCCCTGCTCGACCGCCTCGCCCCGCAGCATGACGATCACGCGGTCGGCCACTTCCGCGACCACTCCCATGTCGTGCGTGATGAACATGACGCCCATGTTCATCTCGCGCTGCAGTTCGCGGATCAGTTGAAGGATCTGCGCCTGCACCGTCACGTCGAGCGCCGTAGTCGGCTCATCGGCGATCAAGAGCGCAGGCTTGCAGGCGAGCGCCATCGCGATCATCACGCGCTGACGCATGCCGCCCGAGAGTTGATGGGGGAAGCGCCCGAGCACATTCTTGGCGTCGGGGATCCGCACCTGATCGAGCATGCGTAGCGCTTCGGCGCGCGCCGCCTGCCTGCCGAGCCCTTGATGCAGGCGGATCGACTCGGCAATCTGCTCCCCAGCCGGAAAGACCGGATTGAGCGAGGTCATCGGCTCCTGAAAGATCATTGCCAGATCGGCGCCGCGCATCGCACGCATCTCGGCGGCTGTGCACTGCGCGATGTCGCATACTTGCCCACCGCGCCGGCGGAACAAGAGACGACCGCCCGCGATCCGGCCGCCGCCGTACTCGACGAGCCGCATCAACGCGAGCGACGTCACCGATTTGCCCGAGCCCGACTCGCCGACGATCGCCAGCGTCTCGCCGCGATCCACATGCAGCGACAGTTGCTTCACCGCTTGGACAGTGCGCTCCGAGCCTCTGAACTCGACGGTCAAATCCTGGATTTGCACGATCCGCTCGGGCGGCATGTCCGCGAAGGGGGCAATGTTCTCGCTCATCGTCTTGCTTCCGTCGAAAAGAACCGGGCCTTCGCACAGCGAACGCCCGCGATCGATTTACCTGTAGATCGCGACGACCGGAGCCTGTCCGGCGCGGACGAATCCCCGATACATGCCCTCGGTGTTGAAGGGCATGCTGACGTTGCCGAGCGCGTCGACCGCGACGAGGCCGCCGCGTCCGTCGATTCGCGGCAGTTTCTCGTGGACGACGTAATGCGAGGCTTGCTCCAGCGACGCGCCCGTGTACTCCATGCGCGCTGCGATGTCATGGGCCGCCACCATGCGGATGAACATTTCGCCGCTGCCTGTGGTCGAGATCGCGCAGGTCCGGTTGTCCGCATAACACCCCGCGCCGATGATCGGCGTATCGCCGACGCGCCCCGGTTGTTTGTTGGTCATGCCGCCCGTGGACGTCGCGGCAGCCAGATTGCCGTGCGCGTCGAGCGCCACGGCGCCGACCGTGCCCAGCTTGCGATCGTCGTCGAGCGGCGCGGCGGCTCGCGGCATGCCCGAAAACGACAGCGGCACGGCGGCCGCGGCGCCGGCGTCGTGATCGAGCGTCGTCTTGCTCGCATCGGCCCGCTGCACGCGCTCTAGTTGCTCGCGCCTGAACGGCGTCGAGAAGAACGACGGATCGACACATTCGAGCCCATGCTCGCGAGCAAACGCTTCCGCGCCCTCGGCGACGAACAGCACATGCTGGCTGCGCTCCATCACCGCGCGCGCGGCCAGCACCGGGTTGCGCACCGTCCGCACATTGGCGACCGCGCCGCTCATCAACGTGCGTCCGTCCATCACCGCAGCGTCGAGCTCATGCGTGCCCGCGCTCGTGAACACCGCGCCATGCCCCGCGTTGAAGAGCGGGCACTCTTCGAGCAGCCGCACGGCTTCCGTCACCGCATCGAGCGCGCTTGCTCCCTGCTCCAGCATTCGTCCCGCGTCCTTTAGGACGCTAGCTAGCGCGCTTTCGTACGCCTCACGCATTTCGGCGGAGGCGTCCGCGCGCGCCATCGCGCCCGCGCCGCCATGGATCGCCAATACAGTGTCGGCCGTGGTCGTCATGGGTTGTCATCCTGATTGTTCAGCCACGGCATCACCGCTTCGGTCAGTTGCGCCACGTCGTTGAGCGAACTCTCGGAGCGGTGCGCGACGGCTGCGGACAGCGCCTCGATCATGCCGAGCGCCGCCGTTTCCGAATTCGAGAGGTACTGCCGCTCGCTGGACGCATACAGGCAGATATCGGCGTGCTTGGCGAGCGGCGAGGTCGGCTTGTCGGTGATCGCGAGCACGTCGACGCCGGCCGCACGAGCCGACTTCGTCAGCGTGACCGTATCGGCGAGGTAGCGCGGGAAGCAAATCGAAATCAGCAGGTCGCCCTTGCCCACACGCGAAAGCTGACGCGCCGCTTCCGATACGCCGCCCAACGTCGCGAGACTTTTCACGACGTCGCAGTGCACCGTAAGGTTGCGTTGCAGAAACCCTGCGAGAAATCCGCTCGATCCGAAGCCGAGGATAAAAATGCGACGCGCGCCGACCACCGCCTGCACGGCCTTTTCGCACTGTTCGGCGGTGAGCGACATGCGCGTCAGTTCGAAATTGCGCTGGTCCTCGTACAGCGACGCCGCAAAGATGTCAGCGGCCGACGCCGCTCGAGTGCGCTCGAGGCGCAGCCGCTCGACCGGTGCGAGCGCTTGCTCGAACCCTTGCGCCAGCAACGCCCGGAACTGCGGATAACCCGGCAGCCCGAGCTTTCGTACGAAGCGGTTGGCGGTCGCATTCGACACCTCGCAGGCGCTCGCGAATTCGTCGATCGTCATGATGGCGACCTTGAACGGCTTGGCGAGGACGTAATCGGCAAGGCGCCGATGCGCATCGCTCAGCGCGGGCAGCATCTGCGCGATCCGATCGACGACCGATGTTTCTGACTTGCTCATCACGCTCCGGG
>DASVLS010000013.1:0-67689 GCA_036384755.1 Trinickia sp.
CTCGCTTCGGCCGCCGGTGCGGCGGGGGCGCCGTTGCCTTCGTCGCGCAGCCGCTCGAGCTTCGCGCAAACGGCGGCCGCCGCCGCGGCGTCGGGCTCGGCGCTCGCGCGGTAGGCGGCAAGCTGATCGGCCAGTACGTCCTTCGTCTCGAGGAACGTGTCGATCATGTCTTTGCGCAGCGTGAGTTCGTTGTTGCGGGCGCGATCGAGCAGCGATTCGAGAATGTGTGTCGTCTCGGTCAGCGCCGTGAAGCCGAACGTCGCCGCCCCGCCCTTGATCGAGTGGGCCGCGCGGAAGATGGCCGCGAGATCCTCGGGATCGGGCGTGCCGACGTCCAGATTGAGCAGCAGTTGCTCCATCTGCGCAAGCAGCTCGTCCGCCTCGTCGAAGAACGTCTGATAAAACTGGGTAATGTCGAGTGTCATGCTTCCGTCACCGCTAAGAGTCGTGTGCTTCGCTCTTGGCGCGCCGCTCGTCCGTTCGAACTTGCGCGCCCGCTGCGCCGCCTATGCCCTGTTCTTCCGATCGCGCGCCGAAACGCGCCTTCCATCCTTCCTGTCCGTCCGCCGCGCCCGGCTCACGCGTTGAGCGCGTCGACGAGCTCCGTCAACGTATCGGCATCGAGCGGCTTCTCGATCCATCCGGTCGCGCCCGCCGCACGCGCCGCCTCCTTGAAGGCGTCGCCGTTCTCGGTCGTGAGCACGAAAATCGGCGTGGCCGCGTAAGCCGCGTTCGCGCGTAGCGCGGCGATCACGTCGAGTCCGCTGCGCTTGGGCATGTACTGATCCGTCAGCACGAGGTCGAACGTGCGCGCCAATGCGCTCGCGAGCCCCTCGTCGCCGTCGGCCGCCACGGTCACGTCGTAGCCCGCCGTGCGTAGCGTCGCCGCGAGGATTTCACGCATCGCGACCGAATCGTCGATCGCCAAAATGTGTTTGATCATGAATGCCCCACGTTCACACGCGCGCCCGTGGCGCGTCTCGTCATTGATTCCCCGCATCCGCGCCGGCGCCCGCCGCCGTCTTGGGCGCGGCCGGCGCGGCCGGCGCGACCTGCGCCGCGAGCTTCCCGGAGAGCGGAGCGGCGCTCGCCGCATCGTCCGACAGCGTCGTCGTCGTCGAGTCATCATGCATCAATGCGTCCTCGGACTTTTTGTTGAGAACGATGATGCTTATGCGTCTATTCTCCGGATCGAACGGATCCGCCTTGTTCAGGTTCTGCGTCGAGGCGAGCCCCAGCACGCGCATCACTTTGTTCTCGTCCATGCCGCCCGCGATCAATTCGCGCCGCGAGGCGTTGGCCCGATCGGCCGACAATTCCCAATTGCTGTAGCCCTTGCCGCCGCCGGCATAGGGCACGGCGTCGGTGTGGCCCTGCACGACGATGCGGTTGGGCACGTCGTTCAGCGTCTGGCCGATCGCCCGCAAGATGTCGCGCATGTAAGGCTGCACGTCGTCGCTCGCGGTCGCGAACATCGGCCGCTTTTGCGTGTCGACGATTTCGATGCGCAAGCCCGTCAGCGTCGAATCGATGCGGATCTGCTGCTTGAACTGACGCAACACCGGATTGGCTTCGATCGCGGCCATCAGCTTGACCTGCAGATCGTGCAGCCGCACTTGCTCGCGGCGCTCGAGCGCGCCTTGCAACGCATTGAGCGATTGATCGTCGGCCTTGGTGGCCGTATGCATCGCCTGCGCCGTCGTGCCGTCCGCGCGGCGCGTGACGCCGTCCATGTCGGTCGAGATGTCGCGGCCGCCGCCCTTGATGATGCTCGACTCCTGCGCGCTGCGATCGCCGCCGCCGAGCAAAGCCGCCTTCAACGGCTGGTTGAAGTACTCGGCGATTCCCTTGAGCTGGACCGGCGTCACCGCGCTTAGCAGCCACATCAACAAGAAAAACGCCATCATCGCGGTCATGAAGTCCGCGTAGGCGAGCTTCCACGCGCCGCCGTGGTGCCCCTTCTTCGCGGGCGCCACGCGCTTGACGACGATCGCTCTATCCTTGCCTTTGGTCATGTGGCGCGGCTCCCGGTCCTTGCGCTACCGCTCACTTCGCCTTGACGCGCCGCACGTGCTCTTCGAGCTCGGCGAACGACGGACGCTCGGTGGAGAACAGCACCTTGCGGCCGAACTCGACGGCGATCGCGGGCGCATACCCGTTCAGGCTCGCGAGAATCGTGACCTTGATGCACTGGAACATCTTCGTCGACTCGGCCACGCGCTGCTCCGCCAAGCTCGCGAGCGGCCCGATGAGGCCGTACGAGAGCAAGATGCCGAGGAACGTGCCGACGAGCGCCTGCGCGATCATCGCGCCCAGCACCGCGGGCGGCTTGTCGGCCGACGCCATCGTATGGACCACGCCCATCACGGCCGCCACGATGCCGAACGCCGGCATCGCGTCGCCGACGCGGCTCAGCGCGTGCGCCGGGCCTTCGCCCTCGGCGTGGTGCGTCTCGATCTCCTCGTCCATGAGGCTTTCGATCTCGAACGCATTCATGTTGCCGCCCACCATCAAACGCAGGTAGTCGGTCAAAAATTCGACGATATGGTGGTCGGCGAGGATCTTCGGGTACTGCGTGAAGATCGGGCTCTTCTCGGGGTCGTCGATATCGGCCTCGAGCGTGAGCGTGCCTTCCTTGCGCGCCTTTGCAAGCAAAACGTAAAGCAACGCCATGAGCTCCATGTACACATCCTTCGTGTACTTCGAGCCCTTGAACAGCGTCGGCAACAGGCGGAAAGTCGCCCGAATCGTCTTCATTCCGTTGCCGAGGATGAATGCGCCGACTCCCGCGCCAGCGATCATCAACACTTCAACCGGCTGCAGGAGCGCGCCCAAATGGCCGCCCGCTAGCGCATAGCCGCCGAAGACGGACAACACGGTTACGAGTGTTCCAACGAAAATCAGCACTGCCGGGTCCTCACAAGAGCGACGGGGAGGCCGTCGTTAAACTGGTTTACGGCAGGGAAACCGAAAACTTTGGGGGCAAAAGAGGGCCGGACACGCCGTGTAAACCACGACGGCGCGCGCTGCGGCGGGCCGCCGTCGGCAAATGAGCGTCAGTTTTGCACCATTTCGGAGCAAACCGGCGACGGGACGCCCCGGCGGCGGACCTAAGCGACGAGCGCCGGCACGCCCGGCTGCGCGTCGGCCGCGGCTTGCTGCGCCTTGGCCACGGCGGATTTCTTCGTCTTGCCCGCCCGCGACGGCGGCTGGCAAAGACCGCAAACGAAGCCGTGCTGCGGGTCGTGCGCGTGAGCGACGAAATGTCCTTGGCATCGCGTGCAGGCCGTGAGCTGCAGCATCCCCGATTCGAAGAAACGCACTAACGTCCACGCTCGGGTGAGGGAGAGGAGCGGCTCGTCGCCGTTCAGCGTCATGTGCTCCAGGTACAAGCGGTAGCTTTTGACGATCGACTGGATGTTTTCGCAGCCGCCGTGCTCCGCCATGAACCGGTACATGTTGTAAAAAAGGGAGGAATGGATGTTCGGCTGCCAAGTCATGAACCAGTCCGTCGAGAACGGCAACATGCCCTTGGGCGGCGACGCGCCTTTCAACTCCTTGTACAGCTTGATGAGCCGGTCGCGCGACAAGCTCGTTTCCGCTTCGAGCAGTTGCAGCCGCGCGCCCAATTCGATCAGCTCGATCGCCAGCGTGATTTCTCTGACTTCGAGCACGACGCTCTTAGTTGCCATATCGGCCGTATGCCCCGCTTACTTGATATTGGGTCGTTGACCGTTTGCGCCGGAGCCGGCCGGCGCGCCGCTCGGCCTCGTCGAGCCTCGTCAATTGACCTCGGCGGCCGGTTGGCTCGCCATGAGAATGGCGGAGTGCGCCTGCGCGAGCGTGCCGACCTTGCCTTTGTCGGTCAGCGACGAGAGGACCGCGTGGTCGTCGAAGCGGAAACGGCACAGGAGCTGGTTCGACGCGGCGAGCTTCACGGTCTGCGCGAACGAGAGGTTGGCGAGGACATCGGCGAGTTGATCGCTGATGCCCATACGGAACATTCCCATTGCCTTGTCCTCGCGCAACAGGCGCTGCGCGAGCAACAGGTACGAGAGATTGACTTCTTTGATCTCGCTGAGCATTTCGCTTGTGGCGCTCATGGTCCCCCCGGGTATGTCGGTCGGTCTATCCATCGTTCGGAAACGTTTGCTCGGCGCCATGCGATTTCGACGCACGATGCCGTCCGTTCCTGGTCTTGGGCAAATTGTGTCGAATTGTAAAAAATGGGGAAATAGGAAGAGCACCGCCGCTCACTGCCGGAAATCTCTATAAAGCATGTAGGAATTTTTCTGACATCCAACACGGGCGGGGCTTCGCGGGTACCGGGGAGATTCGTGGGGCACGCGGCACGAGAACTGCTACAGGACTCACCGTCGCATCGGCGCAAAAGGGGCGGGCTAGACGAAGCGCTGTCATCACGGTGCAATAAATTCCGCCCGCCGCACCTCGCGCCGCGTCTTTTTACCGGACTCGGGCGCTGTTTTAAGCGCTTGCTGTTTCGGCCTGTAACAAGGATTAAGGGTTTGAAAACCCGCTCATGTCTATGAGCCCGGGTCCCGATAATGGCAGGGTAGCCGGAAGTGAAAGTCACATGCGGCGAAGCGATGCGCCGCGTGGCGCAACCGTGCCCGGCGGATGGCCGCCCATCACGGGAGGCCTACCCAACGAAAGGAGATTGATGCATGCGAATCGCTCAAATCGCGCCGCTTTACGAAGCCGTACCGCCGAAGTTTTACGGAGGCACCGAACGCGTCGTGTCTTATTTGACCGAAGCGCTCGTCGAGCTCGGACACGACGTCACGCTTTTCGCAAGCGGCGACTCCATCACGTCGGCGACGCTCGAGGCCGCTTGGCCGCGCGCCCTGCGCCTCGACCCGACGATTCGCGATGCGCTCGCGCCGCACATGGTGCTGCTTGAAAAAGTGCGCCGCATGGCCGGCGAATTCGACGTCCTGCATTTCCACCTCGATTACCTGCCGTTCTCGTTGTTCGCCGACGCCGATGCGCCGTCGTTGACCACCCTGCACGGCCGGCTCGACCTGCCCGAGTTGCAGCCCGTATTCGACACGTTTTCGCAAGCGAATGTGGTTTCGATCTCGCAGTCGCAGCGTGTGCCGCTGCCTCAAGCGGCCTGGCGCGATACGGTTTATCACGGGCTGCCCGAACGGCTTTTGACGCCCCAGCCGCATTGCGAGCCCGAGTACCTGGCGTTTCTTGGGCGGATTTGCCCTGAAAAGCGCGTCGATACGGCCATCAAGATCGCCGCGATGAGCGGCATGCCCCTCAAGATCGCGGCCAAAGTGGATAAAGTCGATCGCGACTATTTCAAGCAAGAGATCGAGCCGCTGCTCTCGCAAGCGCATGTCGAGTTCGTCGGCGAGATCGATGAAGCGCGCAAACCCGAGTTCTTGTCGCGGGCAAAAGCGCTGCTGTTCCCGATCGATTGGTGCGAGCCGTTCGGCCTGGTCATGATCGAAGCGATGGCGTGCGGGACGCCCGTGATCGCGTTCAACCGCGGCTCCGTACCCGAGGTGATCGACCACGCCGTGACGGGCTATATCGTCGAGGACGTGCAAGGCGCCGTGGCGGCGCTGCAGCGATTGGACGAGTTATCGCGCGATGAAATTCGCGCACAATTCGAACGCCGGTTCACCGCCCAGACAATGGCCCGCAACTATGTGAAATGTTATGAGGCGCTAGTCGAGCAGCGTGCCGGCCGTCCGAAGCTGCGTAGTGTCGCCGCGGGATAACCCCGGGTAAGAAATATCTGACAGGTGGCCGAGAAAAACCGTAATGCTGCGATATGCGGCTCGAAGCGGTGGTCGAAATAATTCGTAAAAACCGCGATCGCATTAGGAGAGCGGCTTGCTCGGATTAGCATGATGCGTGATCGAATGGCGCGGGTCGATCGAAGCGGACGATCGAGAAAACGGCTAGCGCGCCGCCCGAGCCCGCAGGCTCCGCGGCGCGCCCGTATGGCTACTACGCAATCAGAAAGCGGTCGCGGTTCTTGCCGACAATCCACGTAGGCGGCTTGCCGCGGCCGCTCCAAGTCTTGCCCGTCTTGGGATCCTGATACTTCGGCGGCAGCGGCGCCTTCTTCGGCGGCCGGCCGCGGCGGGCGGCCTCGGCGAACCCGAGGTCGTGAGCGCTCAGCCCGAACTCGGCGATCTTTTGCTTGATCTCCGCAATGACGTTGGTCACTTCCTTGCGGCGCGCCTCGTCCGCCTGCTCCTGCAATTTTGCGATCTGCGCCTTCAGTTCTGCGTATTGGGACATCGTGGTCTCCCTTGATTGAAAAAGGTTTGTTCGGAGGTTAGTCGGAAGTTAAGCGACTGGCAATGGCGACTTTACCCGAGTTCGACGGCGATGAAATCGTATGATAAATCTTAAATGCACGAACAGCGTGCGAAATACCGCATTGCCGCCTCAATAGCCGGCGTGCCGGAGCGGTAATGGTGCGAATGCGCACCCATGCAAGCACGCCGGTAAGCCGTTTAATGGCGGCGCTTGGCCGCATATCCATAGGATGCGATGCGCTTACGACTGCGCGAGTTCGTCCGCGATCGAAAACAATTTGCGCAAGTGATGCGCGACGCCGGCTTCGAAGTTGTTGCCGATCCGCGGCACGGACGGCAGACGCGCCAGCAAATCGGGATTGGCGTTGTTCATCATGAACGGGTGCCCGGCCGTCTCGAGCAGATCGATGTCGTTCATGTTGTCGCCGAAAGCGACGCAATGCTCGGCATGGACGCCCAAGCGATCGAGTACGAATCGCAGCGCGCGCCCTTTCGACACGTTCGACGTCATCACTTCCAGGCAATCGGGAAGCGAATAGGTGACGTAAAGCGCACGGCCGAATTCAGCCTCGAGACGGGCCGCGATTTGCGCCAAATCCGCCGGTTCGCCAATATAAAGGACCTTTGCGATATCGCCGCCGTCGTGCTCGCGCATATCGATGACTTCGTAACGAAAGCCCGAATCCTGATGAAACGCGAGCAGTTGCGGGGCGTCTCGATCGATGAGCCATGCTTGGTCGGCGAACAAATTGACGATGACGCGGCCATGCTCGCCCACGATGCCGGGCTGAACGAGCCTGCGCACGACTTCCCCGGACAGATTGCGAGAATGGATCATCGTGTCGTCGGGCGCGTGCACGCGTGCGCCGTTCGACGTCACGAGATACGGCCGAATGCCGAGCACATCGCGTATGCCGGCCACATCGCAATAATGGCGGCCCGTTGCGATGACGAATTGAACGCCCGCTTCGTCGAGCCTGCGCACCGTCGCGACCGTGAATGGGTCTAGCTGGTGATCGCTGTTGAGCAGCGTTCCGTCGAGATCGGTGGCGACGAGCTTATACATGGCGAGCGGCAAGGCAAAGACGAAGAGAGCCAAGAAGGCGAAAGGCGCGAGGTGTCGGCCGCTATTTTATGTCGCTTCTCCGGCCGCCGCGCACGCGAGCGAATACGCGCGGCGCGCAAGCTCCAGCGCGCCGTGCGCCGAATCCGCCAACGGCGGCCGCAGCCGCGCCCGGTGCGAAGCCGGCACGTAATCGGCAAGCGGCGCAGCCAACCCGCCGCAAAGCGCGATCGGCAAGAGGCCGCTGGGATCCAAGGCATCGGCGAGCTTGACGATATCGGCCCCGGCTTGGGCCAGCAGCGCGCCCGCTACGGGGTGCGCCCGATGCGCAAGGACCACGGGCGCCAAAGCGGCGTAGGCCGTTTGATTGGCCTCGCACAGCCAAACGACGAGCGCGTCTCGGTCGGCCGCGCCCATCTGTGCAAGCAGCGCCGCGGAGAAAGCATCCGGGCGCGTGCGGCCATCGAGCGCTTGCTGGGCGTGAACCACGGCCCGCAAACCGAGCCATGCCCCGCTCGCTTCGTCGCCCGAGGGGAATCCGTACCCGCCCGCAATGCGGCTCGCGCCGCCGGCATCGAGCGCCGCCCCGATGCTGCCCGTGCCGACCGCGACGATGACGCCCGGCGCCCCGCCGTGCGCGCCCACGAGCGTGGTATAGGCGTCGCTTTGCACCTCCAGCGCGGCGAGCTTCGGCGCGCTGGACAAGAAGGCCGCGAGCCAATCGCGATTGTTGACGCCAGCCAGCCCGCAACCGAGCGCACACTGCCCCCAGTCGAACGGGAGGCCCGCCGACGCGAACGCCTGTGCGCAAGCGGCCTCGATGGCTTGCCATGCGCGCTCGACGCCATGCGCAAGCCCTGAGGCGCCGCCCGCGGCCTGCGCGAGTTCGACGCCGCGCGTGTCGGCCAATACGACCCGCGTACCGGTGCCGCCACCATCGACTCCAATCAAATAGTGCCTTGCTTGCATACCTTGTCACCCACGGCGCAACGCCAAATCGCTCGAACGAGAACCAAGAGATTATCGGCTTAAACGGCGAGCGCCAATCTGCCGAACGGCCAAGGGGCAAGCTCGCTGCCGATCCGCTATGCTTGCCGACGATTCACGCCGCACACGGCGCATCCGCGATCGCAGGAACACGATCATGAGGGAACCATGACAGAGCGCTGCAACTGGGTAAGAACACCGGCCGACGAGCATTACCACGACACCGAATGGGGCGTGCCCTCGCGGGACGACCGCCATCTGTTCGAAATGCTCGTCCTCGAAGGCGCGCAGGCGGGGCTGTCGTGGTCGACCATTCTGAATAAGCGGGAGAACTATCGCCGCGCCTTCGCCGATTTCGACGTCGAGGCCGTCGCGCGCTTCACGCCGGACAAGGTCGAGGCGCTCCTGCAGGATCCGGGCATCGTGCGCAATCGCGCCAAGGTCGAGGCGGCCGTCGTCAACGCACGCGCCGTCTTGCAGATCCGGGCCGAGCACGGCTCGCTGGCCGATTTCGTGTGGTCGTTCGTCGGCGGCAAGCCCCTGCAAAACGACTGGGCGCGCTACAAGGAGCATGCCCCGGCCTCCACACCGGAATCGGATGCGCTGAGCAAAGCGCTCAAGGGCTACGGCTGTAAGTTCGTCGGCTCGACGATTTGCTACGCGTTCATGCAGGCGATCGGCATGGTCAACGATCATCAAACGAACTGCCCATCGCGCAAGCGGTGCGCTGCGCTCGCCCAGGCTCGGTGACTTTCACGCAACACTCGGCAGAAAGTGCTTGATTACGGGCAATAGCGTGGGGAATATCCCATTGAACCTGCAATTTCGCCCGGTGCGGCCGTTATAGCAGGAACGTAACGACATCAAACTGCCGGCTGCGGCAGAACATCATCATGAAAAGCCTGCACTTCCTGACGCACCAGGAATTGTTCGATCACGCCGTCGATCATCTCTTCGCCCAGCAGCAAGCGGCGCTGCTGCCTCGTGGCGGCGGCGCCTACCAGGGCTACCGCGGAGGCTGCCCGATCGGCCGCCTCATTCATCCGCGCGACTACATGACGGCGATGGAGGGCGTGCCCGTTCGCTATGTCGACAAGCCGGCCACCACTGTCCCCGCTTATATGGATGCCGGCGTGGCCGCACTGAAAAAAGCGCTTTTGCGAGCGCGCGTGAATATCTACGACCCGACGACAGTGGAACTGCTCAGCTGTCTGCAGAACGTGCACGACGTGTTCGGCGTCTGGGAGTGGCGCGAACGGCTGGCTTCGATCGCCCGTCAGTTCGGCCTATCGGCCGCGCGACTCGAAAAACATGCGGCCTGAAACAGGCGACGCACGAGTGCGCTAGACGCCTGGCGCACTCGCGCACGCCTACGCTCGACCCGCCCATGCTCGACCCGCCAAAGCAAACGGCGGTGCTGCTTCTTTCGAAGCACACCGCCGTTCGTTCGGCTTGCGCTGCCGGCAAGGGCAGCGCCGCGCAACTGCTTAGTGCAGCTTCTTCGGCAGCATTTGGCTGCGCAGACGCTTGTGCAGGCGCTTCACCGCAGCGGCCTTCTTGCGCTTGCGCACGGCCGTCGGCTTTTCATAGGACTGGCGCTCACGCAGCTCGGCGATCAGGCCGTTCTTTTCGATGGCGCGACGAAAGCGGCGAATCGCCACTTCGAACGGCTCGTTTTCCTTCAGAAGAATGGTCGTCATGGATTTCCCAAAGTTACGTTCAAATGCGTAGCGCGCTTTCGCGCACGCGCCGGTCCGACGTAAGCAGCCGTCATGCCTTGCCCTCGAGGGCAGCGGACACCGGCACGGCCGGACAGGCCTGAAAAGAGAGAGCGGAGATTCACCGCGCACGCCGGCCGGCATACATTGCCGACGCCGCGTTTGGCTGCCGAAGCTGAACCGAACCTACTCATGCCGCTCGCTCACTTACCGCGAGCCCGTCGCGCTGGAGCCATGGAGTTTGGCCATGCGACGAAAGGGCGGCAGATCCAAGATGACCCAGATGAAAACGGCAGCGATCTCAATTCGACCCGCGATGATAGCAGGTAAACGGCGCGTGGGCCACTTTTTGTCGTCGGCGTAAATCGGACAGCGGACCCAAAACCGACGCGGCAACACAACTTAGCAAACGTTTTGTTTTCTTCTCCGCCTTGTCCCACAAGGGTTTGCGCTCGATTCAGGCCTAAGAGCACGCGAATTCGTCGTTCGGTCCCTAAAGTTTTTTCCGAGGACCGCCGACAACCAGGACAGGCGGGCAGCGCCACATCGCGAAAGCGCAACGCCGAACCCCGAACCAGCCTAGTCCCTGGACCGTATTTCCAAACGAGGAAGCACAAATGCTTAACATCAACACCAACATCCTGTCGCTCACGACGCAAACGAACCTGTCGGGCTCGCAAAACGCCCTGTCGCAGGCGATCAACCGCCTCTCGTCGGGCAAGCGTATCAACACGGCTGCCGACGACGCTGCCGGCCTCGCGATCGCCACGACGCAAACGGCGTCGATCAACGCGCTGAACCAAGGCGTGATGAACGCGAACAACGGCATCTCGATGGTTCAAACGGCTTCGGGCGCGATCTCCGCCACCGTCGCCAACTTGCAGCGTATTCGCCAGCTCGCCGTTGAATCGGGCGACGGCTCGCTCGGCACGGCCGCTCAAGCGAACCTGCAAACGGAAGTTTCGACGCGTCTGACGGAAATCAACCGCGTTGAATCGCAAACGTCGTTCAACGGCCAAAACGTGCTGGCTGGCCTCGGCAGCGTGAACTTCCAAATCGGCGCGAGCGCCAACCAAACGATCACGGCCAACTTCGGTTCGACGTCGTGGACGACGGGTGGCCTGGGCGTCTCGGGCGTCAACATCTCGAGCACGTCGGGCGCGCAAGCCGCCATCACGGCGATCGATGCGGCGCTGGCGAAGGTGAACGACTTCCAAGCAACGCTGGGTGCAACGCAAAACACGTTCTCGGCTGCGATCACGAACACGCAAACGGAATCGACGAACCTGGCAGCCGCTCAATCGCAGATCGTCGACGCTGACTTCGCGCAAGAAACGGCCAACCTGTCGAAGGCACAAGTGCTGCAACAAGCCGGTATCTCGGTGCTCGCGCAAGCGAACTCGCTGCCGCAGCAAGTGCTCAAGCTCCTCCAGTAATAGTCGGAGCCGGCACGAGCCTCGCGTGGCGGGCAGCAGTTCGGGCCGCCACGCGAATCGAGCCGGTGCACGTGGTTCGCACGTTCGCACCGCAAGCGCCGGCTCGATGCAACACAGCAACAGCAGGACATCCGCGAGCGGGAGGCATGCCTCCCGTTGCGCGTTGAAGAACGAGAATGGCCGCGCTTCGCACCGGCGGCTATTGCATGACGCTGCAATCGAATCTCACGGGAACGCACGGAGCCAAGCATGAGCACAACGACGTCTTCGCTGCTGCAACAAGCAGCGCAATCCATCCTGAGCGGCGCGACCAAGTCGACGCTCGACGTCAACTCGCTCGTCTCCGCGCTCGTGACCGCAAAAACCGCGGCGCAAGCCCAAACGATCGCCACTCAACAATCGAGCGACAACACGACGCTTTCGGCGATCGGACAAATGAAGTCGGCGCTCACCGCGCTGCAAACCTCGCTGAGCGGACTCTCCGACGGCAGCCTCTTCACCCAGCTCGGCGCCACGATGAGCGGCACGGGCATCACGGCGACGACCAGCACGGGCGCCGCGGCCGGTTCTTACTCGGTCAGCGTCCAGCAAATCGCCACCGCCAACCAGATTTCCTCGGGCGCGTATGCCAGCGGCGCCACGCTCGGCACCGGCACGGTGACGATCGGCGTCGGCACGGGCTCGATGAACGTGACGCTCGATTCGACGAACAACACGCTCGCAGGCCTCGCTTCGGCGATCAACGCATCGACGAGCAACCCCGGCGTAACGGCTTCCGTCGTGACGGCATCGGACGGTCAGCACCTCGTGCTCACCTCGACGCAAACGGGCGCCGCCAACACCGTGACGGTATCGGCGGGCGCCGGCGTCGACACGGGCCTGAACACGGCCAGCTTCACGCAAGTGACGGCGGGGCAGGACGCGAACCTCACGATCAGCGGCAACGCCGTGACGAGCGCGAGCAACAATGTGACGGGCGCGTTGACGGGCGTCACGCTGAGCCTCACGTCGGCCTCGGTCGGCACGACGCAAACGCTGAGCGTGGCGACGGACACGACGGCGATCTCGAAAGCAGTGCAAGGCTTCGCCACCGCGTACAACCAGTGGATCTCCACCGAGAAGTCGCTGTCCTCGTATGATGCGAGCACGTCCACGGCAGGCCCGCTGCTAGGCGACGCGATGTTGAACACCGCCGTCAACGGCATCGCCTCGATCATGGCGAGCGGCGTCACGGTCGGCGGCACGACGTACAGCCTCGCGCAGCTCGGCGTGGACTTGAACAACGACGGCACGGTGACGTTCACTTCGTCGACGCTGGACGCCACCATGGCTTCCTCTCCGACGATGGTGCAGAACGTGTTCAACGGCACGAACGGTATCGGGGAGCAGTTGAACGCGTTCATCGATTCGTACACGAAGTCGTCGATCGGCCAGATCGACCAACGCTCCGCCACGATCAATGCCGATCTCACGAGCCTCACGCAGCAGCAATCGACGCTGGCGACCTATCAGCAAACGCTGACCGACCAATACAACGCGCAGTTCACGGCGCTGAACAACCTGATGACGCAGATGCAGAGCAATACGACGTATCTGAACCAGTTGTTCGGCGGCAACGGCAGCGCCGGTACGTTGAACAAGCAGGTTTAACCGCTCGGCGTTCTAACCGAAAAGGCAAGACATGGTTTCCGAATCGCTCGCGCGCGCCTTCGAACTGACGCGCACCCTCGTCACCGCCGTGGAAGCCGGCGACTGGCAGTTCGCCTCGGATCTGGTCGAAGAACGCTCGCCGCTGATCATGGGCCTCGGTCCCGATCAAAGCGACGAATCGCTCGCGACGATCCGAGCGATTCAAGACATGGATGCGGCCGTGATGGGCCGCGCACGGGACGAGCATGCCGCCATGTCGAAGGAATTCGGCGCCGCGAAGCAACGCATTGCGGCAGCAGGTTTTTATCAATCGACGGGGCAGTTGCGTTGAGACCTAAGCGGCGCTCGCTCGATCGAACGCCGCGCTATTACAACGAATAACCAAGAACGAAGCCGCGTGTCTCCGGTGCGGCGCATGACCCTGAAGCCGCGGCGACGCGGCTTTTTTATCGGTCGTCGCCCGGCTGCCCATGG
The DNA here is from genome assembly GCA_036384755.1 of Trinickia sp. Lineage (GTDB taxonomy): Bacteria > Pseudomonadota > Gammaproteobacteria > Burkholderiales > Burkholderiaceae > Trinickia. The sequence goes on from DASVLS010000013.1 coordinate 13,631, forward strand.
GCGAGCGGCACTGGCGCGTCAAGCACTACGATCCGTTGAATTCTCTCGGCCCGCGAAGCGTCCCGACGGCGTTAGGCGTCCCGACGCGCGCGCCACATGCGCTCGAACGTGTCCTCGAGCGTACGGGCAAAGCGGTCCGGATCGCAAAGCGAAGAATTCAAGACGCGCGCGCGCAAAGCGCCGCGCAATGCCGCCAACGCCTGCCGATCGCGGGCGAACGCCACCGCCTTCTCGACATAATCGTCGTCGTCGACGGCAATCCAATCGCCAAGATCGACGCTGTGGACCACGCTTTCGCACAAGTGCCCGAGGAAACGATCGCCGTGCCGGCACAGCACGGGCACGCCCATCCAGAGACTTTCGGCCGTCGTCGTGCCGCCCGGGTACGGAAAGGGGCTCAGCGAAATATCGACGCGGGTGTAAGCCGCTAGATACTCGGCGCGCGGCGAAGGCCCTTCCATCAGGATTCGATCGGGCGCAATCCCGTGCGCGCCGAAGCGCGCGAGCGTCGCGGCGCGCTGCGATTCGTCGGCAAGCTGTTGCGCTTTGAGGAACAAGCGCGCACCGGGCGCCGCATGCAGAATGCGCGACCATACCGCCACGACGCGATCGTTGACTTTCACGAGATCGCTAAAGCAGCCGAACGTCGGCGCACGCGCCGTATCGCCGATCGCCGCGACATCGAGCGGCACGGCCGGCTCGGGCGGCGTAAAGCACAGGTATCCATGCGGCAAGCGCCACGGACGCTCGACGAAGTGCGAGGCTTCCTCGGGCGGCAGCACCCATTCGTCGCCCAGCACATAGTCGATCGCGCTGAGCCCGGTCGAAGCGAAATAGCCGATCCAGCTCACTTGCACGGGCGCCGGTTTCCATGCGAAGACGGGCAAGCGGTTGCCGTCGGTGTGCCCCGCCATATCGAAGAGAATGTGCACGCCGTCGTTGCGGATCGCCGCGGCGGCCGCTTGATCGCTCAAACCCACGAGCGAGCGCCAGCCCGCGAAGCGCGGCTTCATGCGCTGCGTCAACGCGTCCTCGTAGTCGCGCGTCGAATACGCGAACAACTGCACGCGCGCCGGATTCAAATGCGCAAGCACGCTTTCGAGGAAGAACCCCACCGGATGCATGCGCAAGTCGCCGGAAACGAAGCCGATCCGCAACGGCGCGCCGGGCGAGCGATCGACAAGCCAGTCGGAAAACGGCCGGGCTTGCGCGCTCGCCATACGGCCGAACGCGAGCGCCTCGACCAGGTACTCGGCCGGGGGAACGTCCCGCGCGAAGCTCAGCGTGAACAGCAAATTGCTCCACGCTTCGCCCCAGTTCGGCCGCAGCGCAACGGCACCCCGAAAAGCCGCGATGGCCGCGTCGTGCTCGCCCGTCTCGCGCCGTACGATCCCGAGGTTCAGCGCGACCTGGGGCTCGTGCGGCAAGAGGCGCTGCGCTTGCTCGTAGGAGGCGGCGGCCTCGGCCAGCTTGCGTTGCATCTTCAGCGCGTTGCCGAGGTTGTTGTGCGCCTGGCCGAAGCCGGGCTGCAGCGCAATGGCCTTGAGGCAATGGTCGGCCGCCGCATCGAATTCGCCCAGCTCGCGCAGCGCGTTGCCGAGGTTGCTCTGCGCTTCGGCGTAATCGGCGTTGATGGCGATCGAGCGACGAAAGCTCGCCGCGGCGGCCGCGGGCAGACGCATGTCCATCAGCGCCATGCCGAGATTGTTGTGCGCCCGAAAATGAGTCGGATCGAGCGCGATGGCTTGCTCGTGGCTTTCGACCGCGGCCGCGAGCTTGCCCCAACTTCGCAGGGCGCAGCCCAGATTGTCGAAGTACGAGGGCTGCGGACTGATTTCGATAGCGCGTCCGATGAATTCGAGCGCATCGGCGTATCGCTGCTGCTGCATCGCGACCACGCCGAGCAAATGCCACGCATCCGCATGATGGGGCACCCGGGAGAGCGCCGCCTCGTAGCGAGCGCACGCCTCTTGCAGCCGTCCGCCCCGGTGATGGACGAGACCGTCCTCGACGAGCGCGTTCGCCCCCTGATCGACCGCCGTCATCGAGCGATCTCCTTCAATTTCGTTTGCCACATGTGTTCGATCGCCGTCATCCAATGGTTGGCGAAGCGCGGCGCATCGGCAAGCGGCGAACGCTCGACACGTTCGCGCAATCCTGCCCGCAGCGCGGCCAGCGAAGACGAATCGTTAGCCGCCGCCACGGCGCGTGCGACGTAATCCTCGGTGTCGGCCGCGATCCATTCGGGCAGACCCACGGTCTTCAGCACCAGCTCGCCCAGATGCGAGAGAAAGCGATCGCCGCGGCGCGTCAGCACGGGCACGCCCATCCACAGCCCTTCGACGCTCGTCGTACCGCCCGGATACGGAAACGGATCGAGCGCGAGATCGACGCGATTGTACGTCGAGAAATACTGGTCGCGCGATGACGGCCCTTCGAGCAGCAGGCGCGTATCGTCGATGCCGTGCGCGGCGAAGCGGGCGAACGTTTCGCGCATGATCGACGGCTCGCCGAGCTGATGGTTCTTGAGCAGCAGGCGCGAACGCGGCGCCGCGTGCAGAATGCGCGACCAAACGGCGATCACGCCGTCGTTGAGCTTCTTATGGTTGTTCAAGCAGCCGAACGTGAGGTAGCCGTTCGAGAGCGCGGGCAGCGGCGCGACCGGGACAGGTTCGGTCGGGAGGGTGAAGCAAAGGTAGCTGTCGGGAAGCCGCCAGATGCGCTCCGTATACTGCGCTTCCTCGCCGGGCGGCACGACGTGCGAATCGGCCAGCAGGTAGTCGATCTCGGAAAGCCCTGTCGTCGCGAAATAGCCGAGCCAGCTGATCTGCAGCGGCGCAGGGCGCCATGCGAACATCGGCAGCCGATTGCACCCCGTGTGACCCGAAAGATCGACGAGCACGTCGATCCGATCGTCGTGGATGCGCTTGGCGAGCGCGGCGTCGTCCATTTCGGCGATGTGGCGCCACATCGCAAACCGCGGCTTGATGCGGGCGGTCAACTCATCGCTGTGCAAAGCGTTCGAGTAGGCGATCGGCTCGATGCGGGCGCGATCGAGCTGCGCCAGAACCGATTCGAAAAAATACCCGACCGGATGCTTGCGCAAATCGGCGGAGACGAAGCCCACGCGCAAGGGTCGCCCCCGGCGTCCCGGGGCATCGCTCAACGCAAGCCATTGCGAGTACGGCGTTGCCCGTGCGCGCATTCTTTCGCCGAAGTAGCGGGCATCGGCCAGATGCGTCTCGCTCGACCAATTGGGCACGTACGACTGCCCGAACAGCACGCAGGTATGCGATTCGCCGAAATCGGGATTCAAGGCAAGGGCATCGCGATAGCAGGCGAGCGCGGCGTCGGCTTCGCCGAGATCGGCGAGGATCGTGCCGAGGTTGTTGTGGAACGACGGCGTGTCGCCACGCAGTTCGATTGCCCGACGCGCGTAACCGAGGGCGCGTTCCGGCGCACCCAGGCGGCGCAGCGCATTCGCGAGATTGTGGTACGCATCGGCGAAGTCGGGCTCGAGCGCAATCGCTCGCTCGTAGCACGGCACGGCCTCGGGCACGCGTGCGGCGCCGTTCAAGGCGTTGCCGAGCGCGTTGTGCGCCTGGGCCGATTCGGGCTTGAGTTCGACGACGCGCCGATACGCGTCGATCCCCCCCGCGATGTCGCCGCGATGCATGAGGATGCTCGCCAGCTTCTCGTGCGCTGCGGCCAATTGCGGCGCGAGCGCGACGGTCTCGCGCAAACACTCGAGCGCGGCCTCGCCGTGACCTTTGGCCTGCAATGCGATGCCGAGATTCAGATGCGCCTCGGCGAAAGCGGGCTTCCCACCGATCGCTTTGCCGTAGGCGGCGATCGCGGCGTCGAGTTCGCCCAGATCTTTTAGCGCGTTGCCGAGGTTGTTGTACGCCTCGGCGTAGCCGGGCTTCAACTCAATCGCGCGTGCGCAACTCGTGAGCGCCGCGGTTGGATCGCCCGTCTCGCGCAATGCATTGCCAAGGTTGTTGTGCGCGTCGGCATAGTCCGGCTTGAGTTCGACGGCGCGGCGGTAAGCCGCGACGGCATCGTCGAGCTTGCGCGCGTCGCGCAGCGCATTACCGATGTTGTTGTAGTAGATGGGACTTGCATGTGCCGCGATCGACTCGCGCATCAGCGCGATGCCCGCCTCGCTTTGGCCGATCTGGCAGGCGAGCAGGCCCATGAAATGGAGCGCATCGGGATGCTTGGGATGGACGTCGAGAATGCGCGCGTACAGCGCCTTCGCATCAGCAAGATGTCCCGCCTGATGATGTTCCAACGCTTTGTTCAGCAGTTGGGCAGTGTCTTGCATGGTCGGTCCAGTCATGGAAAATGGCGGCAGCGCGTTCGTGGCGTCGTCAAATCGCTGCCGTCGTCCCGCTCGCGCCGGAGCTCAAACGTGCGACACCCTCGCGCCACATCGCTTCGAGCGCCGCTTCGAGGTGCCGTGCGTAGCGAGGCGCATCGCACAAGGGCGAAGCGAGCAACGACGCGCGCAGATTGCCGCGAAGCGCGGCGAGCTTCGGTACGTCGGCGGAGAATGCGACGGCTTTGGCGACATAGTCTTCGTTGTCCTGGGCAATCCACTCGGCCAAACCCGCGGAATGCAGCATGCTCGTGCAAATGTTGGACAAGAAGCGATCGCCCCGCCGGCACACTACCGGCACGCCCATCCATAGCCCTTCGACACTCGTCGTGCCGCCGGGGTAAGGGAATGGGCTCAGCGCGATATCGATGCGGTTGTACGCCGCGAAATACTCCGCACGCGGCGAACGGCCTTCAAGGATCAGTCGCGATGCGTCGATGCCGCGTGCGGCGAAACGCGCGAGCGTCGTGTCGCGCGTGGGCGCGTCGTCGAGTTGCTTCGCCTTGAGGAATAGGCGCGAGCCGGGAACCGCATGCAGAATGCGCGTCCAGACGTCGACGACGCTATCGTTCATCTTCATCAAATGATTGAAGCAGCCGAACGTCACATGGCCTTGAGTCGCAAGCGGCAACGGGCCGACGTCGACGCGTTCGGCCGGCGGCGTGAAGCAGAGATAGCTGTCGGGCAAGCGCCAGAGACGTTCCGTGTAGTGCGCCTGCGCGTCGTCGGGCAGCACGTGCGGATCGCCGAGCAGATAGTCCATCGCCGGCAGGCCCGTGCTGGCGAAGTAGCCCAACCAACTCGCCTGCACCGGCGCCGGGCGCCAGGCGAACAGCGGCAAGCGGTTGTAGTTCATGTGGCCCGAGAGATCGAGCAGCAGATCGATGCGATCGTCTCGGATGCGCGCGGCGGCTTGCTCGTCGTTCAGCGAGGCGAGCGGCGTCCAGGCCGAGAAATACGGTTTGATGCGCGCAGTCAGCGCGTCTTCGAATCGGCGCGTCGGGTAGGCGACGAGTTCGATGCGCGTCCGGTCGATGTGCCCGAGGATGCTCTCGAGGAAGTGGCCGGTCGGGTGCAGCTTCAAATCGCCGGAAACGAAGCCGACGCGCAGCGGCCTCGAGCGCACCGTCGACCAACCCGCATGCCAGTCCACATACGGTTTCGCTCGAGCGCTCGCCGCGCGTCCGAACGAGATGGCTTCGGCCAAATATTGCACCGAACTTTGGCCTTCACGATAGCTGAGGATGAACAGCAGATTGCTGCGCGCTTCGAGCAAGTCAGGGCGCAAGGCGATTGCGTGTCGATAGGCGTCGATCGCAGCTTCGAGCTCACCGAGATCGACGAGCGCGTTAGCCAGGTTGTTGTGCGCCTCCGCGTAATCGGGCTTCATCGCGATAACCGTCTTGAAGCACTCGACCGCTTCGGCGAACTGGCCCTGATCTCGCAGCAAATTGCCGAGATTGTTGTGCGCGGGCAGATAGTCGCTCTTGAGCGCGATCGCCTGCCGGAAGCTCTCGATCGCCGCCGCGCGCATGCCGCGCGCCGACAAAGCACAACCGAGATTGCCGTAGAAGATTTCGCTCTCGTGCTGGCTCAGAGCGCGCATGATCCATTCGGTCGCTTGCGCATAGTCGCCCTCGTGAAAGGCGACGAGACCGAGCAAGTGCAATGCGTCCGCGTGGTTGGGATTCACTGCGAGGATTTGCCGATAGACGAGCGCGGCTTCGGCGAAACGTCCGGCGTGCTGCAGCGCTAGGCCCGATTCGATCGGAGGCGCTTGCACGAGTGGGGCCGCCGGCGGCAAGGACGACGCGAGGACGGTGCGCGGCTGGCTGGCCTGTATGCGCGGCGCAATCGCAGGTGGCACGATGAACTGCACGATGCCGGGAGCCGGTTGCACAGGCGCCGGCACTGCGGCGTGCATCACGGCGTCGGCAGCCCGCGGCTTGTCGGCCGGCGCGATCGACGGCCATCCGGCGTTCGGCGGATGTTCATTGACCATACTTGCGCAGGTAGCCTTCGTAAGCGGCGCGCCAGGACGGCGTATTGAACGCGCCGGCGCTCTCGTGCACGACACTGATCGGCCAGGTGCCCATGCGCAGCCCCTTCAGTTCCGCTTGCCGGCAAAAGTCCATGTCGTAGAAGTGAAACGCGAACTGCTCGTCGAAACGCACACCCGATTCGATCAAACGGCTGCTGTCGGAGATCAGCATAAGCCCGTCCATCAGCTTGCATTCGACGCCGGACGGCCCGTAGTACGAGACGAAATCGCACGGAAAACCCTTGCCGTGCCCGACCGAGCCGCTCAGATACTCAGGGCTGTCCCATTTGAAATCGGCGGTCGCGAACGCCCAAGCCGGTTGTCGCGGAGAGCGGCGGCGATTGCCGGCCAGACCGACAACGTCGAACTGTGCTAGCGCTTCGTGAATGCGTTGGGTCCAGAAGAAGTCTTGGATCGATACGTCGTCGTGCACGAACACGAGAATCGCGGGGCTCGACGCGGCCTGCTCGATCGCGGCGTTGTACAGCGTGGCGAGGCCTGTCGAATTGTTATCGAACAGCAGCAGTTCCGGCGGGGGTGCCTGGCGCTGCACGGCCAGGGATCGGCCGAGCGCCGTCTCGTGCATGAAGTTCGCCTGCGAACAGCGCGTCGCGCACACCAGCCGAATCGGCTTGCCGGCCGATTGCTCGCGGCGCGGGCGCAAGGCAGGTGCCGCCGGCGCTAGCGAGGCCGCAGACGCGGCCAACCCAGCCTCGTGAGCCGCCGCTTGCACGCCTTGCGTGGGCGCGCCCTCGGCTCGCGCCACGCGCGCCGCAACGGCGCTTCGCGCCTGCGCGAGGTCCGACTGGAAGCGCTCGCTGTCGAATAGCGCGTGCGACGCGCGCGTCGCGAACTCGTGATGATTGGCCTGGAGCCGCGCGATTTCCGGCAGGCGATCCGCGCAGGACGCATAGTACTGCGACAACCGCTGTGCCGCCGCGGCGAGCACGTCGCCGCTCAGTGCGCCGCTTGCGGCTTCCCCGCGCACCAGCAGTTCCCACTCGTAGAGACCCGCGCTGTAAGTGGGCGTCGTCTCCGGCGCGATCCGCTTGCTCTCGGGACGCTGGCGCAGCATGCTCCAGTAGCCGCCAACCGCGACCAACGGGCCGCGTGCGGCCAGGTTCAAGAACGTCGCTACATCGGTCAGAAAATCGAGCCTGATCGCACGATAAGCGAACAAGTCGGTCTCGCTCGCCCGCTGGCGATCGATCATGACGTTGCTCATCTCGCCGATGAAGTTCTGCAGCGGCGCCACCATGTCCCTGACCAGCAAATCGCGGCCGATCAGTGCCCGCTCGCCCACTTGCAATAGTGGCGGCGGCGTATGCACGATGGTGTCATGCTCGTCGACGAGCACTCGCCCATGAAAGGCAAGCGCCGATTCCGGATGCAGCCGCAACGCGTCGACGAGCACGCCCACCGACTCCGGCATCAGCAAATCGGCTTCGGCCAGCCACTTGACGTACCGGCCGCGCGCATGTGACCAGAGCGCTTGTGCCGTGCGCACGCGATCGTTGAAGCCCAGGTGAACGTAACGGATGCGCGCGTCGGCCGCGCCGTTCACGAGCGGCGCCAATGTGCCGTCGGGCGTGTCGTCGCCCACCACGATCTCGATGTCGCGAAAGCTTTGGCGCTGCGCGCTGGCCAGCGCGCGGCTCAGGTAATCGCCCCGGCGCGCGGGAATCAGAATGCTGACGGTAGCCATGAAACAGGGGCCTCGTTGAATGACTATGCTCGAGCGCGGCCGCAACCGGCCGCTCTCGCGCGATGGCTGCACTACGTCGCGTCAAGCGTGTCCGGGTGCTTTTTCGAGCAGCAGGTAACACTGCAGGGTGCACATCTCGAGGAGCTCGTCGCGGGTCACGTTCTTGAGCGTCATGCGCTCCAGATCGATGTTGAAGGGGCCGGCTCCGCCTTGATGCTGCTGCCACAACGGCGCCAGCCGCCCATCGATCGAATAGCGAGCCTCGACCACGCGATAGCCGGTCTCCTCCGCGAACTTGATCATCTCCTTGCGCGTGAAGAAGCGGATATGCGTGATGTCGAGCAGGCCCTGCCCCGCGTAGGGCCAGTTGCCCTTGCTCAGCTCGTCCATGAGCCAAAGGTTGCGCACGTTCGGGATGCTCAGCACGAGTTGCCCCGTCGGCGACATGTACGGCCGCAACTTCACCATCACGTCCCACGGGTTGTACATGTGCTCGAGCACGTCGGCCAGCAGGACCGCGTCGAGCGTGCCGTGCTCCATCCCTTCCCTGCGCAGATCGAAGTCCTCGAACCGGCCTTGCAATACGCGGTCGAGCTTTTGCCGTGCGAGCGCGGCCGCATCTCGGTTCATCTCGATGCCCCATGCCCGGCTTCCGGGGAACCGGGACTTGACCAGCGCAGCAGTACTCCCTGCGGAGCAGCCGACATCGAGAATCAGCGAAGGCACATTGGTGAACATCTGTGCAAGATCGCGACGCCCCACCGTGTGGTAGAGCGTGTCGACAGGCCTCGATTCGACATCGAGATATTGCTGCCATACGTAGCGCGCCTTGCGCTCAGGCAGGCCCTTGGCCATCGATGCCATTTGCGCCGCCACTCGCGTGCAAGCGGAGCCGTCCACGGTTTCGTTGTAGTGCGCCACCCGCTTTGCCGCCATGGCGAGCACCGCGCTGCGTGCGTTGCCGTCCGTCAGCAGCAACTGCATGTTGCCGGCCAAATCCTGCGCCTCGACCTCCAGAATCCCGGTTTCGGACTCGAAGCAGGGCCCCATGATCATGCCGCTTTCGTTCATGAGGTTGATCGCCGGCGTGCCGGCGAGCATCCCCTCGACGAGATAGTTCGAATCGACCGCCACTAGCAGATCGGCGCCCGCCGCGAACAACTGCGTGTCATCGGGACAGTAGAAGTAGTCGTCTCCCGACGCTCCCAGTTCACTCAGAATCTGAGCGCAGCGCCGCTCTCCGAAGGCTCGATTGGACGGCCGATCCTTAATGACGGCGTTAAAGCGCAGGCCGCAAGCGCGCAGCGCCTCGCAACTCGCCATGAAGACCATCACCGAATCGGCGTAAATGTTCTCGTTGCAGTGCGCGCTGAAGTTTGCGGCCCAGGTCGTGCCGAACACGATCAGCGGCACGCCGGCCTTCAGGCCGTACTTGGCGTCCAACTGCCGGCGGCAACCCGCCTTGTCGTTGCGCAATTGCGCATAAACGTCCCACGCGGGATTGCCCGTGACGACGAAGCGCTCTTCGGGATACCCGAGGTCGAGATAGCCCTCCATGCCGCGCCGGCCGAACACGGCAAGCCTATCGGCGATCAGTTGGTCGTGCACCGTGTACGGATCGACGAGCGCGATCCCGTGGGCCACGTGCAACGTGGGGATGCCGCGCGATTTGGCCCAGGCGGTCGCGATCTTGCCGTTGCCGGTTACGTCCTCGCTCGTCACGAGCAATGCAATGTCGAACCGGCTCGCGGCCTGCTTCAGGCAATCGAGCAACGCCGCCGTGGCTGGCAGCGTGGTGGCAAGCGTATCGGCCACGGCCGTGGAGATGAGTCCCGACTCGCGTCCGATCGCACGCTCTTCTCCTGCGAGCGCATCGACGTACTGCGCGAACTGCGCCTGCAATTGCATCGTTTCGGTCTCGAAGCGCCTCACGCCATCCGCATCGAGCAGATCCTCGAGATGAACGACCGTACTGCCGGTGCTCTCGATCGCGCTGCGCATCTGCTGGTTCGTGGAACCCGCGGAAACGAGCACGGCCATCGGCTCGTGCATCGCGAGAAACTGACGCAGCGCTTCGAACTGCGTGCCCCACAACAGGCTGACAATGGCCTTCTGTGTCATTGCCGACCTCCATCGAAAATGCCGAAATGTTTTTGCAACAATGCCTTGACGAGCTCGTATTCCGTGCCCATGGCAACGTCGATTCCATCCTTGATCCGGAACGGCGCGCCCGCAGCCCAACCCCGGGCAATGCGGGTTGCGCGCTCGTCGATCCGTTCGTGCTCGAGCCACGCGACGTACTGTTCGAGTACCTCGGCCGCGATCACGCCGCGCAAGTCGAAGCCGGCCGTGCTCGTCATGAGCGCCTTGAACAGCCCGAAGAAGAAGCGCCGGCTGCGCAGCGGCTTGAGCAGCGATTCGAACTGCGCAGCGTAGTGCTCGCGCGTGTGCGGAAGCCACGGCAGCAATGCCGCGAAGTCGCGCTGATCGAGCGCGGCGTCACGCGCCGCCACCGAGGCCGCGAAACGCGCGTTGGCCTCGCTGTCGGGGCGATTGTCGAGCACGACGAACATGCGTCCCGTCACACGTGGCGTCAAATGCCGAACAATCGCGTCTTCGAGGAAGTAGCCCAGATCGAACAACGCCTGGTCGCGCGCGAACCATGACAACAAGCGCTTCCAGCGCTGCGTGGCGTCGAGCGCCTCGTAGGACAACCAATTGACGTTGCCTCCGCCCAAAAAGGCCCCGTAAGGCTCGGCCGCGACGATCGTCAGGCCCGCGCCGTTCGCGAACTCGACGAGTTCCTCGACGCTCACGCGGGACATGCAATGAGTGAAGTCGCCCTTGTTTTGCGTGCGCTTGAGCGGCGCCGGCCAGCGGGACTCGTCGGTGCCGTATGCGGCATGCACGTGATCGAGCGAATGAATATCGAAGATCATGCGACCACCGGGCCTCACGACACGCTTCCACTCGCGCAGCGACTCGCGCCAGTTCGGAAAATGATCGAGCGCGTTGAGCGCGACGGCGCAGTCGAATGCGTTGTCCTCACAGGGCAGAGCGGCCAGATCGCCGGCCTTCAGCGAAATCGGCGCACCCGCGGCCTGCCGACGCGTCTCGTCGAGCATTGCCTGCGAGCTGTCGATGCCGGTAACGCGGTAGCCGTCGGCAACCGGCGGCAGTGCGGCGCCCCCCGTGCCTACGCCGATATCGACGACATCCTTCCCGCTAGCGAAACGGCGAATCGCGCCGACTTCGAGTGCGTGCTTGAGGCTGTTGGTCGACTCGCTCACCACCAGACGGCCCGAATACCAACTGACCATGCGAGGGTCCTGCCAGGCGTCGGTCTTCCGACGGCTGAGGTCGGACAGGCCGTCTTCGGTGGGGTGTTCCAGCCGATCGTTCATTTCAGTACTTCCCAGGAAAGAGGGGTGCCTCGCTTGAGGCTTTGGCGGACCTTCGTACCCAGCACGACGTCGAGGTGCTTCGGCGACAAGCCGTGCCCCGGCCGAATCGCGCGCACGTTTTCAGCATTGAGCGTCTCGCCTGCCTCGACGTCGCGCACGATGTAGAGCGAGCGCCGAAAAACCAATGACGCATGTTCTTGCCGCGTCGGGCCGTAGGTGACTCGGCCGAGCGACTGCCAGGCACGCTCCGTTTCGACGACCAACGTTTTCATTTCGTCGGGTTCGAGCGAGAAGGCCGAATCGACGCCGCCGTCGGCGCGCCGAAGCGTGAAGTGCTTCTCGATCACGCTCGCCCCGAGCGCAACGGCGGCGACGGCCGCACCAACGCCCATCGTGTGGTCGGACAGCCCGACCTCGCAGTCGAACAGCTCACGCATGTGCGCGATGGTGTTGACGTTGCTGTTTTCGGGCGATGCCGGGTACGAGCTCGTGCACTTGAGCAGCACGATCTGCTCGCAGCCCGCTGCACGCGCGGTGCGAACTGCTTCGTCGAGCTCGGCGACGGTCGCCATGCCCGACGAGATGATCATGGGCTTTCCGGTAGCCGCCACACGCCGTATCAACGGCAGATCGGTGTTCTCGAAGCTCGCGATCTTGTAGGCGGGCACGTCCAGACGCTCGAGGAAGTCGACAGCCGTTTCATCGAAAGGCGTCGAGAAGCAGAGCATGCCGTGAGCGCGGGCACGCTCGAAGATCGGCGCGTGCCACTCCCATGGCGTCTGGGCTTGCTCGTACAGCTTGTATAGCGAGGTGCCGGACCACAGGCTCGCCGGATCGTCGATATGAAACTCGCCCTCATCGAGATCGAGCGTCATCGTATCGGGCGTGTAGGTCTGGAGCTTGAGCGCGTGCGCGCCGGTAGCCGCCGCCGCATCGACGATTTCGAGCGCCCGCTCGAGCGACTGATTGTGATTGCCCGACATCTCGGCGATCACGAACGGCGGATAGTCTCGGCCGATCGGCCGGTCCGCAATCTTGAATGCGCTCATCGAGCGTCTCCTTACCAATATCGACGGTAGCGCGTCACGACGATCGAGCCGAGCCGTCACGCTGCAAGCTCGCCTTTCGCTTGCAGCGCTGCGTAGATCCATTCCGCACGCTGCCAGTCTTCGAGGGTGTCGATGTCCTGAACGAAGTGCCGCGGCAGCGCGACCGGTAGCGACACCGGCGAGAACAGTGTGTCGCCGCGCCGCCATGCCTCGGCTCGCCCCCAGTAAAACTGGCCGGCGTCGTGCCACGCCGTGTCGAGGTCCTGCGAACGCACGAGCCGGTACTCGGGATACATCGCATCGAGCGCGCCGTCGGCCGTCACGCGCAACGCTCGCTGCACGGGGAAATCGAATGTCGTGACCGAAAACGCGTATGACTTGGCCGCGTGCGCCTGAAGCAGTTGCAGGCCCTCGCGCAGAAAGCGCGCCTGTAGAAAGGGGGCGGTGGCATAGATGCAGCACGCAAACGCAGCGTGCTCGCCCAGCTTGTCGAGCTCGCCGAGCGCGTGCTGCACGACTTCCATCGTGCCGGCGTAATCGTCCGACAGCGCTGCAGGCCGCATGAACGGCGTCTGCGCGCCGTGCTGGCGCGCGATCTGCGCGATTTCCTCGTCGTCCGTCGTCACGATCACGCGGTCGAAGAGGCCGGACGCGAGCGCCGTGCGGATCGAATAAGCCATGATCGGCACGCCGTGGAACGACTTGATGTTCTTTCGCGCAATGCGCTTGCTGCCGCCGCGCGCCGGGATGATCGCCACGCTCTTCATCGAAGTGCCTTCCTGAGTTCGTCTGCGACGATGGACTGCGCTTCGTCGGTCAACCCCGCATACATCGGCAGACTGATCGCCTCCCGGTAATACTGCTCCGCTTCGGGGAACTGACCCGGCGCAAAGCCCAGGCGGCGATAGTACGGCTGCAGGTGCACGGGGATGTAATGCAGGTTCACGCCGATACCGGCTTGCCGCAGGCGTTCGAACACTTGGCGATGCGTGGCGGGCGTCGCGTCCAGCCGCAGGCGCACGACGTACAGATGCCATGCCGACTCGTCGAGCGCGTCGCTTTGCGGCAGCACGAGCGGCAGGCCGTCGAGCAACGCCGCATAACGCCGAACGAGTGCCCTACGCCGTGCGAGAAACGCGTCGAGCCGCGCGAGCTGAGACACCCCGAGCGCGGCCTGCATGTCGGTCATCCGATAGTTGAAGCCCAGTTCGAGCATCTCGTAGTACCACGGGCCGTCGCTTTCGCCTTCCATCTTCGCGGCATCGCGCGTGATCCCGTGGCTGCGCAAGCTCGACAGCCGCGCGTGCAGTGCATCGTCGTTCGTCAGCACCGCGCCGCCCTCCCCGGTCGTCACGATCTTGACCGGGTGAAAGCTAAAGACGGTCATGTCGGCAAAGTCGCCGCAGCCGACCGGTCGGCCTTCATAGGCCGCGCCGACCGCGTGCGACGCATCTTCGACGACGATGAACCCGTAGCGGTCCGCCAGCCGCTTGATTGCGCGCATATCGGCGCTGCGGCCCGCGAACGCGACGGGCACGACGATCTTGGGCAGCGTCCCGGCCTGCTCGGCATCGGCGAGCTTGCGCTCGAGCGCAACCGCATCGAGGCACCAGGTGCGACGGTCGATGTCGACGAAGTCGACGTCGGCGCCGCAGTAACGCGCGCAGTTGGCGGAAGCCACAAACGTATTGGGCGTCGTCCACAGCCTGTCGCCGGGCCCAAGGCCGGCCGCCAGGCAAGCGATGTGCAGCGCGGCCGTTGCATTGGTCACCGCCACCGCGTGCTTCGCCTGAGCGCGCTGCGCGAGCGCGGCCTCGAATGCCGGTATCGCGGGCCCTTGCGTCAGCCAATCGGACTCGAGCACGCGCGCAACCGCGGCCAGGTCGGATTCGTCGATCGATTGACGCCCGTACGGAATCGTCGCGCTCATACGGTTTGCTTGTCGAGCGCCCGCAATTCGTCAATGGTCAGGAAATGACCGTTGTTGTCGGACGTGTACTTGAAACCCTCCTGCGCCGGCTTGCCGACTTCGCCTCGCCCATTGATCGCGTAGTCGCTTTGCACGACGAAGCGCACCGAAGGCGTAATGACATAGTGATCGTCGAAGACGACCGTATTGATGCTGTCGTCGCGCGTGATCATCATTTCGTGGAGCTTTTCGCCCGGACGAATGCCGATGATGTGTTGCGGCAACTCGGGCGCCATAGCGCGCGCGAGATCGACGATCCGCACCGACGGAATCTTCGGCACGAACAGTTCCCCGCCCTGCATGCGCTCGAAGCTCTTAAGGACGAAATCGACGCCTTGCTCGAGCGTGAGCCAGAAGCGCGTCATGCGCTCATCCGTGATCGGCAGGCTTTGGGCGCCGTCGGTCATGAGCTTGCGGAAATACGGCACGACCGAGCCGCGCGAGCCGACCACGTTGCCGTAGCGC
Organism: Trinickia sp.; assembly: GCA_036384755.1. Taxonomy (GTDB): domain Bacteria; phylum Pseudomonadota; class Gammaproteobacteria; order Burkholderiales; family Burkholderiaceae; genus Trinickia. The sequence goes on from DASVLS010000013.1 coordinate 28,645, forward strand.
ACCACCGCAAAGCGGGTCTTGTGCTTGCCGACCAGGTTGTTGGCCGCAACGAACAACTTGTCCGACAAGAGTTTGGTCGCGCCGTACAGGTTGACCGGGCTCGCGGCCTTGTCGGTCGAGAGGGCGACGACTTTCTCCACGCCGTTCTCAATTGCCGCGTTGATGACGTTTTCGGCGCCGTTGACGTTCGTTCGAATACATTCGGTCGGATTGTATTCGGCGGCCGGCACCTGCTTGAGCGCGGCGGCATGCACGACGTAGTCTATCCCGCGCATCGCTTGCTTCATGCGCTCGGCGTCGCGCACGTCACCGATGAAGTACCGCATGCACGGCGCGGAGAACGTCTGCTGCATCTCGAACTGCTTCAGTTCGTCGCGCGAGAACACAACGACGCGCGCCGGCTTCCATTTGGCAAGCAGCGCCTTGATGAACTTCTGGCCGAACGACCCCGTTCCGCCTGTGATGAGTATCGATTTGTCGTCGAACATTGCCCGATCCTTCCTGTGCTGGCCGCGCATGGCTGATGCGGCCACCCCACGCGCGTCCGGCTAGCAGTGCGCCGCCGGTGTGGGAGGCAAGCCCAAGGCATGCCATTAGCACGGTATGTTAGAGGAGGAAGGGGGGCGTCTTATCCCCGATTTGGGGCCGTTTTCGGCTTCTTATCGACAAACTGAGCGTCCCGGCCGGGCGCGCCGACACGGGCGAAAAGCGGCGAGCGCAAACGGTTCAGGAATGGGCGATGGCCTGGTAGCGCGTTCGCAATAGCGCAATCGGCACATTCCAGCCTTCCACGCCCAGCAACCTGTCTTTCAGGCGCGCGAAATCGTCGGATCGATGAAAAGTCCCGGCGGCGCGCTGAGCCCGGCCCTGCACGCGCCCCGCGCGAAGGTCGCCCCAGTGAGCGATGAACAATGCCTGGATCGTTTCGTGCAACAGACTGTACGAACTGGCGAGCGTCTCTTTCGACTCGTCTAGCACGACAGGCTGCTGCACTAAAATCGGGCCCGTATCGATGCCTTCGTCGATCTCATGGATGGTGACGCCCTTGGGCGTCCCGTCGAGGCAGGACCAGGCGTTCGGATCCGCGCCGCGATTGAAGGGCAACAACGAAATATGCAAGTTGACGAAGCGCCCCGGCATCGTATCGAGCACCTCGCGCTTCAAAATATGCCGATACGAGTAGCTTACAATCAGTTCCGGCGCGAATCGGCCGATGTCGTTCACTGTGAGCTTGTCCTCATGGACAGTCACCTCTTCGCGCGCACTCAGCCATTCGATCAGCGGCTCGCTAATTGCGTTATTGGTCAGAAACAGGATCTTCATTTCACATGCACGATTTCAACGAAGGGCCATACGACGCCGCGATCGTACTGGCAAACCTCATGGACGCACAAGGGCGGCTCAACGATGAGACGCGCGCCCGCATGGATCGAGCGATCGCGCTGTATCGCGCAGGAGACGCGCCGCTTATCGTCACGAGCGGATGGGATTACCGCGACGACTCCGACGTAGCGATCGCGCTGGCGATGCGCCGATACGCGCTCGAGGCGCACGGCATCCCGGAAAGCGCGCTCATTGCAGAGACGTCGGCGCGGGACACGGTCGGCGACGCGGTATTCACAAAGCTGCATTTGGCGCTACCACGCGGTTGGACAAGGATCGCCGTCGTGACAAGCGCCTACCACGGCGCACGTTCGCTCGAAGTCTTCTCGTTCGTATATGGGCCCGGCTTTCATGTCGCGCTACGGACCGCCGAATCCGCGGACACTCCCGCATTGAGAGATGCCGAGGCGCGATCGACGGCAGCGTTCCACCGCACGTTTGACGGCGTTTCGCCAGGCGACGACGCCGCGATCGTCGCCCGCTTGCGTGAGCGCCACCCGTTCTACAATGGGAGCGTTTATTCTCCATTACCAGGAGAGACTCCACGTTTGCCTGCGCAAACGCCACCGCACTGACACCCTGATTCGACTGCGCCGCCCTACGCACGCGCGCGCCGCTGAGGCTACGACGCGCTGGCCACACCACTCGCCATCGCCGGCATCGCAATGGGCTTCACCGCATTTTGCACGGCCGGCGCCGCCGGCGTTCCATCGTCGATCGTCGCCGCCCGTCCTCCGTCACGGAAGAACGCCTGCTCGGCCGCCTTGTTCATGACGAGAATGCTGATGCGGCGATTCGTCGGTGCGTTCGGATCGTTGCCTTGCAACGGTTGCACGTCGGCCAGTCCGCGCACTTGCAGCACCTTCTCGATCCGCATGCCGCCCGCGACGAGCGCCCGACGCGCCGCATTGGCCCGCTCGGACGACAACTCCCAGTTCGTATAGCCGTCTTCGCCGCCGCCGTACGGCACGTTATCGGTGTGGCCCGCGATCGAAATGTGATTTTGGACGTCGTTGAGCGTGGAGCCGATCTGCGTGAGGATCGTGACGGCGTAAGGCTGCAGCTTCGTGCTGCCCAGCGCGAACATCGGCCGCTTCTGCGAATCGACGATCTCGATGCGCAATCCTTCCGCCGTGATCGAAATGCGAATCTGATCCTTATAGGCGTTCAGCGCGGGGACATGCTCGATCAGCGACGTCAGTTTCTGCTTCAACTGCTGAAGCCGCTGCATGTCGTCGGCCGCTAATTGCGGCGTCGCGGCTTGCGCGGCGGGCGGGTTGATTTGCGTCATCGAGCCGTCGCCCGGACGCGTATCGGAGATGTCGTGCCCCCCGCCTCGAACGATGTTCGAGCGCGGGGAATCCGCCGTTTCGCTGCCCGAAAACAGCGCCGACAGCGGCGTGTTGAAGTACTCCGAGATGCCTTCCTTGTCGTACTTCGACGTGGAGCCGAGCAGCCACATCAATAGAAAGAAAGCCATCATCGCCGTCACGAAGTCGGCGTAGGCGATCTTCCATGCGCCGCCGTGATGGCCGTCGTGATGGTCGCCCTTCCTGCGCCGCACGACGATGCTCATCGGCCGCTTTTCGGCGGCTTCTTTGGACAGTCTGTCACCCATGGTTCGAACGAGCCTTCACGCACATTGGAAAACTTACGAAGACGCAGCCGGCTTCGAAATCTTGGTCGCCCGAACGGTATCGTCGAGCTCTTGGAACGTCGGGCGATCGTTCGTGAACAGCATCTTCCGGCCGAACTCGACGGCTACCGACGGGGCGTACCCGCTCAACGACGCGAGCAGCACGGCCTTCACGCATTGGAACGGCTTGGCGGCGGCGCGCCCCTTCGCATGAAGCAGGTCGGCCAAGGGCCCGATGAACCCGTACGACAGCAAGATGCCGAGAAACGTGCCGACCAGCGCGGCGGCGATCATCTTGCCGAGAATCGCCGGCGGCTCGCCTACCGACGCCATCGTATGCACCACACCCATGACGGCCGCGACGATGCCGAAGGCCGGCAGGCCGTCGGCCATTTTCTGCAGCGCGTTGGCGACGACCGATTCCTCGGCGTGATGCGTCATGAGCTCTTCGTCCATCAAGTCCTGCATTTCGAGCACGTTGATATTGCCCGTCGACATCATCCGCAGATAGTCCGTGATGAAATCGAGCAGATGATGATCGCCCGCGATCGCCGAATACTTCTGAAACAGCGGGCTCTGGTCCGGTGCGTCGACGTCCGCTTCGAGCGCCATCATCCCTTCCTTGCGCGCCTTTTGCATCAGTTCGTAAAGCAATGCGATCAGCTCGAGATACTTGGCCTTGTCGTAGCGCGGCCCCTTGAAGCACGCAGGCAGGCTCTTGAGGGTCTTCTTCAGCGTATGCACAGGGTTGGCCACGACGAACGCGCCAAACGCCGCGCCGAAGATGCACATGAGCTCGAACGGCTGCAGCAGAGCGAATAAATGACCGCCCTCGCCGACGAAACTTCCGATCACGGCGCCCAGCACCAGGATCCATCCGATTGCAACAAACATAATCTCTCCAGAAGCGCCAGGCTGCGCCGATCCAGCGGCACGATCCAACCACGCGCCGTCGCGCCGAACGAAATAGTTCGCAGTCCTATCGTTTGCTCGAATGGAACAAGAGGGGACACACAGAGGCGGTCCGGTGGAACCGGCGATGCTTGCCGCCGGCGATTCGATGCGCAGCGGCCCTGTATTCGTTCATGCCTGGCTAACGGCGCAAGGCGGCGATGGCTAAAGGGCGACATGTTACTGAATAAATGGGGACGCAGTCGAGCGACAGCGCGCGAATCGGTATTGGCGATATTGACGACCGATTGCGCAGGAAGTTGATTTCGATCAACGACAAGTCATTGTGCGAGTGATATTTGTCACGCGCCGATCGCGGCTAGCATCGCATCGATCTTATTGCGCTCCGGCAAAACCAACGGTTCCACGCAGGATACCAACACAGCTCCGACGCGGCCTAGACGACGGCTGCCGTCACTGGAACAGGAGATAAGCGGGGTACGTACCGACTTGCGTTCGGCGACGTTCCCCGGTATTCATCGGTCGTCCGATAACCACGCGGCTATAATGGGTGCGATTTCGTACCGAGCCGTCCCAAAGAGGTAACCGATGTCCGCATCGCCCCTCGCCGCCCAGCCGCGGCGCGCCCGCAACCTAGCCGAACTCGTCGTCGGTCGCCTGACGGAGCAGATCGAAACGAGCGTGTTGAAGCCAGGCGACAAGCTGCCGACCGAAACGCAGCTCATGGAGACGATGCACGTCAGCCGTACCGTCATTCGCGAAGCGATCTCGCGCCTGCAAGCCGCGAAGATGATCGAGACGCGCCACGGCATCGGCAGCTTCGTGCTCGAATCGCGCGGCAAGCGCCTCGACATCGAGATGATTCCGGCCACGACGCTGCGCGACGTGCTCGCCATTCTCGAGCTTCGCATCAGCCTGGAAACGGAATGCGCGGGCTTGGCCGCCCAACGCGCGCAGCCTGACGATGTCGTACGCATCCGCGCCGCGCTCGATGCCCTGACCGCCGCGCGCGATTCAGGGCGCGGCAGCGTGGATTCCGACCTGAAGTTCCACATCGCCGTGGCCCGCGCCACGGGCAATCGGTATTTCGTCGATATCCTCACGCAACTCGGCACCGCGCTGATTCCGCGCGAGCGCATCGATTCGGCCGGCATCGCCGACGAAGATCCGCAAGCCTACCTGTCGCACGTGAACCGCGAGCACGAAAGCATTCTCGACGCGATTGCCCGGCACGACGCCGAAAGCGCCCGCGCCGCCATGCGCATGCATTTGTCCAACAGCCGAGAGCGCCTGCGCCGCGCCTACAAGCGCGCGAGCAGCCACGACTGACAGCGACAGCGCATCAGCAGTCATCGTACAACCATCGATACGACGCGCTACGGCGCGTCTTCCTGGTACTTTCCCTACTGAAAAAAAGCGACGCCGTGCCTAGAGACAATGCGCTTCGTCGCTTGTTGTGCGATGACCGACAAGATACCGCTTTTCAGGGTGCGACGGCGGCATGGATTCAAGGCGTGTGCTGTACGGGGGCGTCGATACCGGTATCGGTTATCAGAGCACCCATCGTTAGAAATCCAGTTGAGACTCGCGGATACCGAGTGCCGACGCAATCTTTTCTCGCGTCGATTTGCGCAGATGCTCGCTCCGCTCTTGTTGAGCGTAGGCGGACTGACTGATGCCAAGTCGTTTTGCCACCTGCGCCTGCGTTAGGCCAAGATGCTCTCGCCAGGCGCGCAACGGCGTTGCACCGTCGACTGTGCGGCTGACGACCTCGTGTGGAATCAGGCCGCGGTCTTCACGTCGGTCGGCCATGTAGTCGGCGTACGGGATCACGACGAAAGCCGGCGCTCCGTCAGGCCCGTTGATGATCTGGATGCTAGTACGTGCGTTCATCGCGCTTTCTTACTTCCTCGATCTCTATAACCCTGAGTCCGCCGTCCCAGTTGAACAGTACCCGGTAGTTACCGATGCGCAACCGGTAACCGCATGCGTGATTCGTCAGCGGCTTGACATTCCGGCAATTCGGCATCGCGGCCAAGTGCTCCACGCCATCGCGCACCTCGATTTGATGTTTCCGATCCAGCTTGCGAAGCTGTCTCGCAGCCTTGACGGTCCATTCGATCACATTCATGGATCATAAGTAAATTAGAAGTTTTACGCAACAATCCTTATACCAGGGTGTCGTTCCCGCCTTTGGGCACTTGTCTTCGGAAGCGACGGTCCGTCTTGTCCAGGGTTGAGGGCGCAAATGATATGTGCCTAATTGACACAGATCGATCAACACCGCGCGTTATCGGTCCAAGTTACGGGCCGGCGTAGCTGCCGGTCCTTTAATGCGATCACGCTAAGGCCGCTATAGATGTAGGCGACTCACCGTCCTGCCCTCGCGGCCCCGCTGCCGCCCTGCTCGACGATTTGATGCACGAGCGCCGGCGACACGTAGTGCGGTCCATCGAACACATAGACGCGATAACCGCGATAGGCCTCGAGCTGAGGCGCCAACTCCGCCGCCGTCGCCGCGCGAAAGCCTCCCTTCGGGACACCGCGAAACGCTTCGGCGATGATGCGCACGCGCGAGGCGCCTAAGCGCGCCGAGAGCGCGTCGGCGTAGGCGCGTGCGACGGATGGCGTGCGCACGTAGTCGCCGCAGCCGTCCTGAAAGAACACGCCGACGTCGCGCGGCAGCCACGTGTCCAGCCACGCAGCGAGCGCCGCACCGCCGATGTTCGAGTTGTCGTAGACGCTGATCCACAACGGCTTAGGCAATTGCGCCAACAGCGGCGCCAGCACGCGCGCATTCTTCCACGTCGGATCGACTTCGACCGGAAAATACCAGCCGGCAACGTTCATGGGCCAGCGTGCCGAAGCCAATGTGAGAGACTGCGCAACGAGTTGCCGCGCATGAGCGCGCGCCTCGGTTTCATCGAAACGCCCCGCCAAGCCGACGATCACGTCGCGCGCCCACGGCTCCTTACCGATCCGCTTCCAATCGGGCAGCCGCGGCACAGTGGGCAAGCCCGCGCCCGGCGTCAGCGCTTCGTCGTCCACGGCCGTCCACTGCACGAGCAGATCGCTCACGCCTAACGCGTCCCATGCACCGTGCGGATTCACATGCGCGGCATCGGGCTGCCAGACGATTCCCTGCGCCAATGGCACAGGCTCCGCCGCCGCCGGCGCCGGCGCGAGCGCAGCGATCGAGGCAAGCGCGGCTCCGATCGCTTTGACGGCTGCTTTTGCCGCTGCTTTTGCGGCCACTTTTGCCGCTGCCTTTACCGTTACGTCGATGGATGCTTTGACCGATGCGTTGGCCGCGACCGCCGCCGAGCACTTATCGCCCATTGCTACGCACCAAGGCGTCGGCCATCGAATGCCGATAATCGTCGGCCAAACGCGCGCGATCGATCTTCGCGTTGATCGTCAGCGGCAGCAAGCGGCAGGCAATGAGTTCCGACGGAATCATGTAAGGCGGCAACCGCTCGGCCAGGCGCGCGCGCCAATCGGCCGGCAGCGCGAGCTGCGCGCCATGCGCATCGTTCGCCCCCGTTTCGACGAAGGCGACGATACGCGCCACGGTGCCGTCGGCCCGGCGCAGCGGCACGGCCGCCGCGTGGGCGCCGCCCGGCATGGAGGCGAGCGCGGCGTCGATCTCCGCAAGCTCGATGCGATAGCCGTTGAGCTTGACCTGGTCGTCGATACGCCCGTGACAGAAGAACATCCCGCTCGCATCGGCGCTGCCGAGATCCCCGGTGCGAAAAGCGCGCCGTCCGTTGTGCAGGAACATGCGCGTCGCGTTCAGATCGGCGCGATTCACATAGCCTCGCATCACGTATGGGCCGGCGATGCACAGCTCGCCGCCCTCGACGAACACGTCCCCGCCGCGCCGCGCGAAGCCGATCGGCAACCGTTGAGGGTGCGCGGCCAACACGGCGTCGTCGACGACGATCCATGTCGCGGCCACCGTCGCTTCGGTCGGCCCATAGGTGTTGATGATGCGCGCTTGCGGAAAGCGCTCGCGCAACCGCCGTGCGAGCGAAACAGGCAGCATTTCGCCGCAAAACAGAAACGTGCTCAGCATCGGCAACGAGGCCTGCGCAAAACGCGAATCGAGCAACTGCTGCAGAGCGAACGAGGGCGTCGATACCCACGTGGTCACGCACGCATCGGCAAGCGCGTCGACGAACGCAGCGCCCGGCAAGCACGCCGCACGCGACATCATCACGATCGTGCCGCCGAGGGCGAGGGTGCCGAATACCTCGTACATCGACAAGTCGAAGCTGAACGGCGCTTGATTCAGAAAAACCGGCGCCGGGCCGAGCGCGAAGTCGGCCGCCATCCACTCGGCCAGCGACTGCACGCTCTCTCGGCCGATTTGCACGCCCTTGGGTTCGCCCGTCGTGCCGGAAGTGAACAACACGTAAGCGAGGTCCTTCTCGCGCAGCGTTGCGCGATGGGAGGCAGAGCCGTCCATGACGACGCCCGCCCCCATTTCGAATCGCTCGAAGCTGCCTTTGCGCGCATCGAAGTACACGGCGGCGTCGAGCGTTCGCGCGATGCGGCGCAAACGCTCGTCCGGATACACCGTGTCGATCGGGACGAACGGCGCACCGAGCAACAGCGCCCCTGTCATCGCGACGAAGAACGCGGCCTCCTTGTGGCCGCGTACGATCACCGGCACATCGCGTCCGATGCCCGCGGCCGCGGCGGCATTGCACCAGGCGACGGCGGCGTCCGCCAACTCGCGCCAAGTCAGCGTGCGGTCGGCAGCGATGACCGCGGGCGCGTCGGCGCGCCGGTCGTACTCGACGAATCGGCTCTCGGCTAGATCGAAGCGCATGGTCGCCGCCTATCGGTTGCGCAGATGCGGCGCGCTGCCGTTGTCCGCAATGAACGCCGCCAGCGCCGCTACACTCGCCAGGTGTTCGGCAATCTCGGTCGGCGGCACCTGAGCGCCGAACTGCAATTCCACGCGCAGCACGATCTCCACGGCGAGGACCGAATCGACGAGCCCCGATTCGATCAACGGCGTATCCGCATCGACAGGCCGCATCACCACGGACTCCACGACGGCTCGGACTTGTTCGAGCAACCCTGCTTCGATTGACGTCATCGACATCTCCTTCGATACCTATGTTTCAAAACTGGAAGTAGAGGAATCTCACCTCGCCATGCAACTGCGCAGCGCATACGAGCAGCATCAGCACCAGCGCGGCCGTCCAGCGCCACGAAGGAGACCATGCGAATCGCGCCGGGACGACGTTCGACGCACGCTCGAGCGCCGGGGAAAATCGGCCCATCAGTTCGTGCGAATTCGGCGCGAGCCAAGCGATCGCAAGCAGCAGCGCCAGTTGCGGCGCCGGCATCGCGCGGCCCAGCGCGAGCCGCAGCCAGCCGAACGCGTCGGGCACCGCGCCAAGCGGCGGCCATTCGCCGGCGCCCAAGCCATGCGCGCCGACCATGCCTTCGAGCATCGCGAGCGCATCGCCCACACCGTGCGCGCGGAAGAATACGAACGCGACCAGTGCGGCGACGAACGTCGTCAGCACGCTCGCGGCGTGCCGCCATGCCGGCCATCGCGGCGGCACGCTCGCTGCATCCGATACGCGCGCTCGCACGAGCGCGCGCCAATGACGCCAGGCGTGATTGATCGTCAGATAGCCCGCGTGCAGCAGGCCATAGATGAGGTACTGCAGTCCCGCGCCGTGCCAGACGCCCGCGAGTCCCATCGTGTAGAACGTCGGGACCGCGATCGTCATCAAAAAGCCTGACGCCGAGCCCTGTGCGGCGCGCCCGATCGGCAGTCCGCGCGCCGCGCGGCCGCGGTTGATCCGCATCGACAACGGGTAATAGAGGTAAGCGGTCAGATAACGCGTGAGCGTCATATGCCAGCGCTGCCAAAAATCGATGATGCTGGCGGCCTTGAACGGCGAGTTGAAGTTCAGCGGAAAGCGCACGCCGAATAGCTTGGCCAGCCCGACCGCCATATCCGAATACCCGGAAAAATCGAAGTACAACTGCAGCGCATAAGCGAGCGCGGTGCCCCAGGCGGCCCAGACGCTCAGCGTGCCCGGTGCGGCGAAACCGGCGTCGGCGTATGACGCGATCGGATCGGCGAGCAGCAGCTTTTTGGCGAGGCCGATCGCGAACACGCTCGCGCCGATCGAAATGTTTTCCGCGCGCAGCCGGTATGTCTCGCTTCGCGCGAACTGCGTCATCATCTCTTTGTGATGCAGGATCGGCCCCGCGATCAGATGCGGAAAGAAGGTGACGAATTGCACGAAGCCGAGCGCATCGGGCTGCTTGACGATACGTGCGCGGCAATCGAGCAAGTAGCCGATTTGCGTAAACGTGAAGAACGAAACGCCCAGGGGCAAGACCACGCTCGTTGCTGCCGGTGCGAGCCAGCCGTGCGTCGAGAGTCCGAACCATTCGATGAGCGCGCCCGCCATCGCCGATAAATACTTGTAGCGAACGAGCACCCCGATATCGACGCAAATCGCCGCGGTCAGCCATAGACGGCCGCTGCTCGAGCCCGGCTCGGCGGCAAGGATGGCTCGGCTCATCGCGTAGTTGAAGGCGATGGAGCCGACCAGCAAGCCGACGAAGGCGGGCGCCCACGCACCGTAGAACACGAGCGACGACAAGCACAGCCACGACGCCGCGAAGCGCGGCGAGCGCGCGCCGGCCACGTAGTAGACGATCAATGCGATCGGCAAGAAGAGCGTCAGGAATACGAACGAATTGAATAGCATCGGCGCCCTCTTCTCACGTCCCGTTGTGCGGCAGCATGCCGATGCCGACGGCGGCCTCGGGTTCCGGCGCCGATGCCGATGCTGGTGGGCCGGACAGCGCGTCTTCCGACATTTCCCAAACCACGACGCGCAGGCTCGCCGGCCATGTCGCGCGCGTGCGCCAGACGGCGGCCAGGGCGCGATCGAATCGGCCGTCGTCGACGCTGACGTTCCATACCTCTCGGCCCAAGGCCCGCCCGAGCCGGTCGGCGAAGCCGCTGCGCCGGGAGAACGAGCTGCCCGCGAGCAGCACCTGGGCCGGCGGCGTGTCGTCGAGCAAGCCGCCCGACGTCTGCGCTCGAATCGATTCGGGCATTTCGGCATCGGGCGCGGGACGCCAACCGTCGGGCACGCCGTCGAGCCCGGCCAGCTTGAGCAAGTCCCCTATCCGCGGTTGCACGCTCGCCGCGCGTTCGAGCGTAAAGCCCGTTGGCCCGCGCCCGCCGACGAGCGGCATCACCGCCTGCGCCACGGTGTCGGCCGCGGCTTGCGCGCCTCGCGCGTTCCAATGCACATCGGTCCGGTAAAACGCCGGGCGCGCGGCTGTCAGCGGGCCGATCAAATCGACGTGGGCGATCCGCGCCTGCACGAGCGCTTGGCGCCAGGCGTCCCAGTGCGCCGTCATCCGCGCATCTTGCCGCAGCCCGCACAGCGCCTCGGTTTCGATACGCGCTTTGTCGGGCACCGTCACGACGACGAGCGTCTTGCCCTCACGGCGCAACGCGTCGCTGTAGCGGTGCAACGCCGCGATCCGCTGGCGCATCGCGGCATCGGCTATACCGCTCGCTTGCACCGATGGCGGCGGACGCAGTCCATCGGCATAGAACAGCCATCCGGGGCAGCCTTCGCGCACCTGAGGACCCAGGTCCCCGAACAGCCGGTAGCGCAAGGCGGCGCCGGCGCGGCGCAATGCGGAGGCGTACGGCACGTCGATCGCACGATCGATGCGGTGCATCGCTTCGCCGTTGCGCCAGGCGCCCCCGTCGTCGAGGACGAACGTCGCATCGCTGCGCGATCGCGCGATGAGCGACGACACGCCGAGCGCCAGTGCGGCGGCGAGCAACACCGCGATGCACGCCGCCATCGGCCGGTGCGCGCGGTCGGCGCCTTCCGCCTTCTCCGTCTCGCGCTGCGGGCCTGTCGTGCGACCGGCCTGCGTATCGGGGTCGTGTCGAACGGCGGTGTCGCTCATCGCGCCAACGCCTTTTCCACACGATCGAGCCAAGCCGGCTCGGCGAGGATCGACGACGCATCCCACTCGCCCGACGCGCCGGGGCCATAAGCCATCTGCCCTTCGTTGAATTGCCATACGATCGCTTGCGGCCGTTGCGCGGCGAACGCCGGAGACTCGAGATAATCGAGCAGCGTTTTCCACGGCCCCGTATCGCCGAATTTCCAAGTCAGTCCGACCGGCCGCCCAAGCGTGTGGGCGAGCCGCTGCGGGAAGCCGAGATACGGTTGCACCATGCTGTTGCCGACGATCTGAACGACAGGCGTCGCATCGGCCAGCAAGCCGGCGTCGGTGGTCTGCTCACGCACGATGAAGCGGTCCTTGCCGATCGCGCGCTTGCGTTCGGGCGCCAGCAGCGCGGCGAGGTCGCCGTACTCCATCTCCTCGGTCCAATCGCCGAGCGCCGGTTGTTCCGCCGGCTCGCCATGCAACGCGCCGGCAGCCGTCAGCCGGTCTGCCGTCGCATCCGCGACCGCCTCGGCCGTATGCCCGGACCAGTGATAATCGGCGCGGATGTAGGTGCTGTCCTCGTGCGTGTCGACGTCGTTGAGCGCAGCCGCCGCATCGACGAAATCGACTCCGGCTTGCTTGCCTTTCGCGAGCATGGCCCCGTAGCGTTGCGCGACGGCGGCGGACAGCGACGCGCCTTCCGGCAGTTTCTCCGCCGCCGCGCGCGCCTTCAGCGGCGCAACGACGATGACGCAGTGCACGTTATGCTGCGCCAACTTGCCGGCGACCGTCCCGATCAGGTCGACGACTTTCAGACACGCCTGCGTATCGTCGGCCTCATAGCTTTCCCAGGCGGGGAAGAGCCACCGGTCGCGGCCCTCGATCACGCCCTGCGCGGCACGCGCGGCGCGTGGCGCAAACGCGAGGCCGCTCACGAACGGCGCCGCCGCGAAAGCGAGCAGCAAGCGGCGGCGGCGTGCGCAAACGCCGGCTTTCAAATGGGAGTCGTAGGGAGATCTCATCGCGAAGGTCATTCGTCAGTCCGTCAATCGTCAATCGTCAATTCGTCGTGTGTTGGGGAGGCGAGCATCGCGCCGTAGCTCGTCGCTCGGCAGCATGCGCGGCATCAACGTGTGGCGCGAGGCCAGTCGAGCGTGTCGGGCGCCCCTCGCAAAACGGGCCGCGTCGCAGGACCCGATAGAAACAAGCTGTAGCGCTGGCCCGCCGCTAGCCTCGGCAGCGAGAACGGCGGCGAAACCGCATTGCCGCAAACAGCCACGAGCGTCGCCGCGACCGGGTTGATCGAGCGCGCCGCCGCGTGTCCCGTCGCGACGTGTTCGAATACGGCCGCACCGCTGCGCTCGAGCGCGACTTTGCCGTCGCAGCCTTCGGCGAAATTGAATAGCCGCAGTTGTGCTCGCAGCGCGTCGTCACTCGAGGCGGGCACCGCGATGGGCAAGGCTCGCCAATTGCCCGCACCGCTCTCTTCGACGGCAACGGTGATCGTCGAGCCGATCGTGTCCGGACCGGCGAGCGTCGCGCCGCCCGCGGGGCGCACGGGCACCTCCCCGCCAACTTTCACGACGAGCGGCGTGCCGGGACGCACGACGTCGAGCGCGGTCGCGGCCCCCGGGCCCACGTCGACCGGTTGTACGCCGCCAGGCAGCGTGACCTTCGCGCCGCGCGCCGAAAGATTCACGACCCGCAGATAGGTCGCGTCTGCCGGCGGCTGAGGACCGTATAGGCCGGCGACATCGTCGGCATTCGCGTGCGCCGCGATCGGCGTCGCGGCAACGGCGATCGCCATGGCAAGCGCAGCAAATTCATAGCGGTTCGCCGCGCGCGATTTGCTCTCGCCGCGTTCGTTTCGATTCGTCATCACATCGTCTCGCTTGAAATCCATGTTCGGAAAATCCCGTGTCCGCGCATTCATGTGCGCACCGGAGAAAAGCCTGTCGGCCAATGGGTCGCGCCCGCCGTTAGTAGGAAAACACCGCGCCGCAAAACACGCCGCGCGCACGATCATCCCCGGCGACCTTCCATCGGTATTGAATCGACAGTTCGACCGAAGAGCGCAGCGCGTCGTACTTGCCGTCGCGGAATGCGTATCGCGCCGACACGCCGAGCCCCATGCCGACGGGCACGCTGCGATCGACCGTGGTGTCGTAATCCGCGCCGGCAACGGCAAACGGAAACACCGTCAAGCGCGGGCTGATGCGATCGACCCGGTAGGTGCGTCCGGCTTGGACGCTCGCGGTCGCATAGTTCGACGCATGGCTGATGTAATGGCCGCCTTCCGCGTAGGCCGAGAGCGTCCACCACGACGGCACGTCGATGCGCCGTTCGGTGCCGACGCCGCCCGAATACGCGAGCCGGGCAAGCCAGTCGCCTTGCGCTTGCGAGCCGATCGGCACGATGCGTTCGAACGCCGCGATCGCGTCGAGATTCGCGAAGGGCTTGCTGCGCACGCCGAACGCCGCTTCGAGCGAGCTCGCGCCGCTCGGGCCGCCGTCCGCCACCCCGAAGCTCTCGGAGCCGCGCGCGTAGAGTTCGAGCATGCGATCCCCGAGACTGCCGAAGGGCCGCCAATACACTTCCGCGCCGGTCTGCCAGTTGTTGCTCGTGCTCGGCTGCGGCGCAGTGCGATAGCCCGATTGCAGTCCCGCGCCGCGATAGTCGACCGATACGTCGAAGCCCCATCGACGCGTGGTTTCCGCGTGCGCCGCGCGCAGGTCTTCCAGCGCTTGCGCATCCCGCGCCTTCTCGGCGCCTCGCCTCGCATGCCGTCCTTCGGCGGAAAGCGCATCGATCGCTCGCTCGAAATAGCGCGCCGAATCGGCGTCGCGATCGGCCGACGCCGCCGCATAGCCCGCATCGGCCAGCGAGGCCGCGGGCAGCTTGCCTTGCGCATCGGCGCGGCGAAACGCGGCGAGCGCCCGCGCGTTGTCGCCGGCTTGCAGCGCGACGTACCCGGCGTCGAGCGCCGGCAGCGCATCGAGCAAGCCGTCGGCGATCAACTTGCGCGCCGCGTCGGACGCCTCGCGCGTCTTGCCCGCATCGTCGAGCGCGTCGATCAGCGCGATACGGTGCCGTGCGCTTTCGGGCGCTGCCGCCACGGCCTCGCGCGCATAGCGGACGGCGGCTTGCTTGTCGCCGCGATCGCTGGCCCGCTGGAGCTCGCGGGCCGCCGCAAAGGCCGGATCGGCCGGCCATACGTCGCAACTCGCGCCGAAATCAGGATCGTTCTCGCAATCGACGACGGGGCGCGCCGCGGCAAGCGTCGGCGGGCGCGCCGCGTTCGGTGCGGCCGAGAGTCTTCTCGCGCGAGCTAGCCGCTCGGTGACGAGGGCATCGGAGTCATCCCCGGTGGACTCGAGCGCGGTCAGCCGATCGATCGCGAACGGAGCGCGCCCTTGCGCCATCCAAATGTCGGCTGCGATAGCGCGCGCGCTGTTCTGCGTCGTACGCGTTGCGTCTCGAATGCGCAAAGCGGCGGCGAGATCGGCGTCGGCCTCGGCCGTTCTCTGCAACTGTGCGCGCGCATAGCCCCGAAACACGTACGGCATGACTTCCGTATCGTCATAGGCGATCGCCTCGCCGGCCGCCGCATCGAGGCCGGCCCAATCGCCGGCTTGAATCAGCGCATCGAACAGCGCGACGCGATAGTCGATGTTGTCGGGCGCATAAGCGACGGCCTCTCGTCCGATGGCGATCGCATCGGCAAGGTGACCCGCGTCGCGGGCGGCCATCGCGCGTTGAGACGTCTTCGGCGCAAGGCCATTGCCGATGAACGTGCGTCGCAGCCGCAACGCATCTCCATCGCCGAAGCGCTGCACGGCTTCGACGTCGGACTGCCAGGCGAGCGTCTCGTTACCCGCGCCGCTCGCCGCATCGATCAGCAAGAGCCGCAACCGCAGCAGATCGGGCCTCAATGCGATCGCACGCTGCGCCCATTGCGCCGCTTGTGCGAAGCGCTTTTCGCCATAGGCGCGGTAAGCCTCTTTCGCGGCTTCGTATGCTTCGCCCGTCAACGTATCGCCCGCGGCGCCCGAGGCCTTTTGAACGGACTGACCGCCGGCACCCGGCGCACGCTTCTTAGCGGCGGCGACGGCATCGATCTGCGCCCTGCGCTTGACGAGCGGGCGCTGCGGGCCCAAGACGCCGATCGCCTCGCCGAGCGTGCGGCTCGCTTGTCCGTAGCGGCGTTGCGCGGCAAGCGAGTTGGCGAGCAGCAGCCGCAATTCGACGACATCGGGCCGCTGACGAATCGCCTCGCGCGCGAGCGCCTCTGCGTGAGCGTAGTCGCGCTGCCGATAATCGGAATAGGCCTGCTGTGCGACGCGATACGCCGCCCCTGCCAATGGCAGGGGGACGATGGCGGCCTCGTTCGCCTGCGCAGCGGCTTGCGCAAACAGGAGACAGGCCGCTCCGGCTTGCAGGGCGAGACGCATCCGAAGGTCACATCGACCGAGAAGCGGTGACGGCTTCGGCATGAGACGCATCGGCCGCGGCATGAAGCGATGGATCTTGCCGTTCATGCCGTCGCTCCCGACAGGCCGCTCGCGCGACGCTGCTCCGCGACGACGCGCTCGACGGCCTCGCGTGAAACCACGCCACGCGCCACCATGAAATCGCCGATGCGGCCATGGCGATCAGGGTGGTACTCGGCCAAGGCCGCTTCGAACGCATGGCGGCGCACGTAGCCTCGTTCGATGAGCAGATCGCCGATGAGCGGCACGTTCGATATCGAACGCGCGCCGCCTTGCGCCTCTCCGCTCTCGACATGCTTGCTCATGTCCGCATCCGCCCCCCTCGTCTCCCCAGCCTCGCCAAGCGCGCCGGCCGAAGCGGCGTGGGCATCGGCCACGCCACGCAGTGCGCGCAGCCCGAACGCAATCTCACCCTCGCGCACGATGCGTTGCCGGATACCGCATCCGAGTTGCGCTTCCAACTGTGCGAGCGAGGCGTCGCCAAGCGGGCTCGCGGTCAACAGAACGACTTGCCCGTCTGCGTCGATCCCTTGCGGCAAGACGCGATAGCGGACGATCGTATCGAGCGGCAATCGTTCGCGATGCCGTTCGAGCGCGTCGATGTCCAACCCGCCACGTTCGATGTCGGCCTGAAACGCGATCGCCTCCGCGAGCGTCTCGTCGTCGAGCCACCCTTTGGCCATCAGCACGCGGCCGAGCGGCGCCTCGCGCGCATGCGCTTCGTCTAGCGCGCTTTGCAACTGGTGCGCGTCGATCGCCTGCCATGAGATCAGCAGTTCGCCGATCCGCTGCCGCCGGTCGATCAAACCGTCGGCCGAAGGAAAGTCGTGCATCGTCTTGTCCCAAGCGAGCCGCTTTCCCGTGACGAGATGCACGGCGAACAGACGCCAAGCGCGCGTCACGGCCAGGAAGTTGATGAAGTTCGCGATGACCATGCGCGGCGCAGAAAGCAGTCCGTGCTCCCACCCGTATAGGCGCGTGACGAAATACATCCGTTGCAACGCGCGCAGCATGAGCGCGACGGCGTTGAACCAAAGCAAGGCTCGGAACCAAGGTGCGTCGGCGAGCGGCGAGACGGCGAAAGGCGGGGCGATGCCGAGCGCGTCGGCTAACGCGAACAGCAGAAACTGCGCGACGAGCAGATAAGCGAGCATGCCGACGATCGCGGTCACGGTGCCTTTGCGATCGCGCAGCAGCAAGTAGCGATTGGCGAGCGATCCCGAGAAGCCCGTTTGCCGCCAGCCTTGCAGGCCGATGCCGAGCGTCCAGCGCGCGCGTTGGCGGTACGCCGTGCGCAGCGTGTCGGGGAAGAATTCGCGCACGCAAAGCGGCATCGTCAACGTGAACTCGCGCATCGGGCCGAAGCCGAACCACGTCTTGCGCCGCGCGGCGAACGTCACCGGAAAACGCGCGAAGATCGATTGCATGCCGAGCTTGGCGAGGCGCGCGCCGACGTCGTAGTCCTCCGTCAAGCTCTCGGTATTGAATGGCTGGTTGTCCGTCTGCTCGCTCAACGCGAGCAACGCCCGCCGGGAAAAGCACGTGCCGACGCCGGCCGACGGCACCGCGCCCGCGAGGCTTTCGCGCACGACGAGGTCCTTCGCGTGCCATTCCGCGAACTCGTCCATATACGTGCCCGCGACGAGTTCGAACCAATGGCGCTCGAGCGATGCGACGGGCAGTTGGATCATGTCCTTGCGAGGCAGCAGGTAGTTGAAGAACTTGAGTTCGATCGGATGCAGGACATCCTCGCTGTCATGCAATACGACGCCGGCGAACTCGAAGCCGGCCTCGCGCTCGTGCTTGAAGATCGCTTGAATGACCCAATTCAGACAGTCGGCCTTGCAGGTCGGACCGTCGTGCGGCACCTCGACGCGACGCAGTTGCCGGTAGCGGCGGCGCATGCGCTCGACTTCGGCGATCGTGCGCGGATCGTTGCGGTACGTACCGACGAAGACCACATAGCGCCGGTAGTCGAGCACGCGCACCATGTCTTCGAGCATGGCCGCGATGACGTCGTATTCGAGCCATGCGGGCACCATGATCGCGATCGGCTGCTCCTCGCGGGCGTGCAGTTGCGCGACGGTCAACGGGCGATAGCGCCGCTTGACGGTGAATCGCCGAAGCAGCTCGCGCGTCCAATACCAAAGGTCCACGAACAAATCGTCGAGGCTCGAGATGAAAATGGCGACGGCAACGGCGGCGGCCAGCACCTCGAGCGCCGTGAAATAGCGGCCCATCGCATAGCCGCCGTACCACTGCAGCGCCGTCAGGTTCATTGCGCGTCATCCTTCGCCCGATGGCGGCGGCGCTCGATACCGGCAATGACGATGAGCGCGACGAGCAATGCCACCACGCCGGCGGCGACGAACCACGGCAAACGACGGGAGAAGCTGTCGGCGCGCGTGTTCTCCGTGACGATTTGCCCCGGATTGCGCGAATCGAAAAGACGCACCGCGCCGCCCGATGAAACGAGCGCCACGTCGCCGCGCGAAAGACGCAACGTAGCGGGCACGGACGGCGCGGCGGCGCCGATCGCGCGATAGACTATGCCTGCGTTGCCGTTGGCGTGCGCCACGTCGATGACGGCCAGGTTCGAAAGGCCGGAGACGTCGGCATAGACGCGTCCCGCGCCGTCGACGAGCTTGAGGCGGTCCGCCGACAACTGTGCGCGCCCGTCTTCTTCGCCAAGCGGCACGTCGGCCGCAAAGAAAGGACCCGTCGGTTGCGCTGCCGCGCCGCGCGGCACGACCGACAACGCTGCCCGCGTCGGCGAAACGCCGGCCACATGCGTCAATCGAGCGAGCCGGCCGACGGTTTGCGTCGCATCGCCGAGATAGGCGGCGGGCACGAACACGTTCGACGCGCCGGCATACTGCGCGAGCACGCCGACGAAATCGTCGCCGGCCGCGGCGCGCTCGCGCGTCAGATGACTCGTGGGAAGCACGGCGACGGGATACCCCTTCGAGCGCGCCGCGCAATCGCCGTCGGGGCGGCGCTGGAACACCACGCGCAACGCATTGGTCGGCGCGAGCGCGTAATGCGGCACGTGAGCCGTGATGCGCTGCGGCTTGCCGTCGTCGTCGAGCATCGTCGACGCGAGCAGCACGCCGTTGAGGTAGACCGATGCGACGTTGCCGTCGTGATGTGGCGTCGGCGCCGCGGCGACGTCCAGCACGACGTCATCGGGCAATTTGCCGCCGCCCGAGACGGCCGAGAGATCGAAACTGGCCTCCCACACCGCGCGGTCGACCACGTCCATCGTGCGCGGCTCGCCGCCCAGCGCCGACAGTGCGATGCGGTCGGCGTCCGCGTCGATCGTTTCGTCGAGGCGATGCACGACGTAGCGATCGGCCACGCCGATCGGCCGCCAGTCGCGCACGAGCGCCTGCGCTGCGACGGCATCGCCGATGACGATCGCCGTTTGCCCCGGAAGGTGTGCGATGCGAACCTCGCCTGTGGCAAGCGGGCTCGTGATCGGTGCGAACGCGCGCGTACGCCATGCGTCGAACGCGGCGACGCCGGCGGGAGAGACGGCGGCAAGCTGCGCGCGCAACGCGTCGAGCGCCGCCGCCGTTTGGCGGCGCAGGGCGTCGTCCGCGACGACGACATCCGCGGCGAACGCGCGCGGCGATGCGAGCGCAAGCACGGCCCCCACCTGCGCCGGATCGGCGAGCGTGACCGTGCCGCCACCGGCGAGCGCGGCAAACGCGGGCACGGCGCGCAACGCGGCCGGCACGTCCGACGCATCGACTTGGACCGTCGAGCCTACGGCCGGCCATGCACGCGTGACGGGCCGACGGCCTTCGCGCTCCAGCAGCGCCTGAACGCGCCAAGCCGTGTCGAAGGCGGGCGCCGCCACGCGCTGCCCCGAAATCGCGACGACGGGCGCAACGGGCATCGCGCTCCAGGCCGTGCGTACGTCGGCAATCGCACTCGGATCGAAGCGGTAGGTCAAGCGGGAGGTCGGCGCGACGCGCAGCACGTTGCCGATCGCCGTTTGATCCGCACAGACGCGATCGTCGATCAAGGACGCCCATTGCAAGCCCACGCGCAAGAAGCCGCTCGCGCGCGGCGCGCCGTCCACGCCGACGCTCGCTTGCGCATCGCCCTGCGGCTCGCCGAACCCTCGGGCGAGCACCGGCGCGCCGTCGAGCGACACGACCATCGTCGTGCGGCCGCCGTCGGCGCGCAGATAGCTGCCGTCGATATGCAGCGACGCGTCGCCGATCGGCATGCCGGCCGGAACGGGCAGATAGAGCTCATGGCGCGTATCGGGCGCGGACAGCACGAGCGGCTCGCGAATGCCGAGATCGGCCAACGCTACGGTGCGCTCGATCATGCGATGCTCGCCCAAATGCGCGAAGGCATCGGCGATGCCGCCCGCAGGGGCGGCCGCTGCCGTTGCCGCGGCGCCATGGGCGAGATGCGCGAACATCAGGAAAGGCGTGGCGGCCAGCGTGAGCCGCAAGCGCGCGAAGGCGCGTATCGGGGTATCGGAGGTCACGTTATTTCGTGTCGAGTAGTCGAATGGTCGAATGGTGGAGGGGGCGAACGCGCTAGGTTCCAGCGGAGAAAGCCCGCCGACGCGCGTCGCGCCTGACGGGCCGGCTGTCGTCAGGACGGCACGGCATGCTCCCGCACCAATACCGATGCGGCGCAGGGCTGGGTACGACCGACGAATTCGTCGAACGGGAGCCCGGCGACCGCTGCGGCGATACGGGCGGCCGAGCGCCCATCTCCGTAGGGGCTGATGGCCTCGCGCGGCCCGGCACCGGCCGCGCGCTCGGCCAGCAACGCACGCACGCCTCGAACGATCGCGTCCCGCCGCGTGCCGACGAGCCGTACGGCGCCCGCCGCGAGCGCTTCCGGCCGTTCGGTCACTTCGCGCATGACGAGCACCGGCTTGCCGAGCGCCGGCGCTTCCTCTTGGACGCCGCCGGAATCGGTCAGCACGATGGCCGCTCGCTGCATGAGGCGCACGAAGCCGAGATAGTCGAGCGGTTCGATCAGATGCAGATTCGGCGTCGCGCCGATGCGCGCGCGTGCGGGGCCGCGAACGTTCGGATTCAAGTGGATCGGATAAACGATCTGCACGTCGCCGCCGCGGCCGAGTTCATCGAGCGCGCTGCAGATCGACGCAAAGCCTTCCCCGAAGCTCTCTCTTCGATGCCCTGTCACGAGCACGACCGGCCTGTCGTCGAGCGGCGGCAGTTGCCCATCGAGCTTGGCGCGCAGCGCGGGGTCGGTGTCGATCCGCGCGGCCGTCATATGGAGCGCATCGATCACCGTGTTGCCTGTCACGACGATGCGCCCGGGCAGCGCCTCGGCCATCAGATTGGCCTTGGCGCTTTGCGTCGGCGCGAACATGAGATCGCTGATCGCATCGACGACGCGGCGGTTCATCTCCTCGGGCCACGGGCTCGACAGGTCGCCCGTGCGCAAGCCGGCTTCGACGTGGCCGATGGGAATGCGTCGGTGGAACGCAGCCAAGGCGGCGGCGCACGCCGTCGTCGTATCGCCGTGAACGAGCACGCGATCGGGCCTTTCCTGCGCGAGCACATCGTCGAACGAAAAGATGAGGCGAGACGCAAGACCGTTGAGCGTCTGATTCGCCGTCATCAACGCGAGGTCGTAACGCGGGCGAATATCGAATAAATCGAGCACTTGTTCGAGCATCGACCGGTGTTGCCCGCTGACGCAAACGATCGACTCCAGCCCCGGTATATCTTCGAGAGCCTTAACGACGGGCGCCATTTTGATCGCCTCTGGACGTGTGCCGAAAACCGACAAAATCTTCATTGCCATCCCACGTATTTCCCATTGATTTCGTTCTTATGCGGTCACGCGTTCGCGCATGAGGCGCGGCCCGACATTCGTCGTTCGCGATGGATCCGTACGGCGCAACTCGCGCATTCGCCGTCGAGCGGGACCACCCACCCTGCGCGCCGCATCGGTATCTCGTGCCGCTCAGGCGAACGAATGGAGTTGCGTCGGATGGGAATTGTCTAAATTTCCGGGACCGAGCATCCAAACAATCGTTAACTTTTGGTCAAACAAACGTCAACGGGTTTTTGACGCCGGGGCGCAAACGATTTACCGACGCCCGCGTTTCAAACAGTCGTGACGGATGCACGACGTCAGGGAATATCGATCCATTCGCCGAACGATTCATATTGCCGAGCTCGAGCCAAGCAATTGCTTGCCGTTATTGGCAACGCCATCGATTCGACTGGATCGGCGATGGAATAGAGAAAGGGAAAGGGGAAGGGGAAGCGACGCGATGAATCGATGGCGCAAGCCGCCATGAGGATAGACCCGGCTCACTCGCGTCCGTTGGCGCGAGTGAGCTTCGAAGCGCTACGTCAGCCGTCACGCGGCCTGCGTGAGCCCCACGACCTGATCCGCCGTCATCGCACCGCGGTAAATCCGAAAATCGTCGATCGCCCCGGCGAAGTAGGGGTCGGCGCTCCACTGAGAGCGGCCGATCCAGTTTTGTGCCGTGGGGCCGATCCGCCACGGCGCGAAGATGCAATCGCTCGAGCTATTGACCGCCACGCCGTTGACATAGAGCGTCGCGGTTGCGCCCGATAACGTTATGGCAACGTGCGTCCACTGATTGAGGGGCAGCGCGGCGGCGCCGTCGAGACGCCGCTCGCCCGAAGGCCCGTTGGTCGTAATGGCGAACCGAACGACGCCGGCCGCGCCCATCGGCGTGAGGAACATATAACGGCCGGTCCCCGCTCCGAAATCGAATACGCGTGCCCAGCGCTTCGCACTCGACCAATTGACCCACGCCGCGATCGTAAAGTCCGCCAGGTCGGCCACGACGTCGTCGGGCAACGCGACATAGCCCGAGGTCCCGTCCAGCGATACGGCGTTGCCGAGCTTGCCTGCCGTATGCGTCGCGCCGCCTACGAGCGTGCCCGTGTGCCCGTTGCCTGTGGCGTCCGCGGCCACGGCGCCGGTTGCTTCGTCGAAGCCGAGCAGCGTGTGCGGCACGAGCGCCGTCGCCGCGGAGACTTCCGCACAATTGCCGCTTTCCCCGGCCGCGGACGTCGCGGTCACGACGTAATACCAAGTACCGGCGCCGGGGTTATCGGTGTAAGTCAGAGGATCGACGAGCCCGGCCGCGATCGTGCTGTAGGGCCCGCCCGCATTGGCCGCGCGCTTCACCGTATAGCTCGATGCGCCGGCCACGCCCCACCACGACAACACCACCTGACCCGCCTCGGGCCATGCGGTGAGCCCCGACGGCGTATCGGCGGGCGCCGCGGCGTCGCGCGTACACGTGAGCGTGCCATAGCCGAGCTGATCGTAGCCGCCGCTCGTCGAACCGTAGTTGCCGCCGCCGCCTTCCGGCTGAATCGCGCGCGCGAACTTCGTCGACCACGGCGCCGCTATGCCTTTGCGGTTCACGTAGTGGTTGGAGACCAATGCCCAGCATGGCCGTATGGTCCCCTGGCTGGCTGTGGAAAAGCCCGGTTGAGTGACGTCGACGTTCGAATAGGTCGCGTAGGGCACGGTCGGATAAGTGCCGTCCGCCTGCACGAGGTTGGCTTTCGCGACGTACTCGGCGCCGGCGAGAAACCGGTTGTTGTCGTGCCCGTAGGCATCGATGCCTTGGTTCCAAGCCATTTCGCAGATCGCGCCGCCGAGCGCGATGCCGAGCGTGTTGTGGCCTTGATCTCGGCCGCTCTCCTGCCACTGGCCGAGGTAGCCCGGGTGGACGTAATAGACCGCTTGTGCGATCGCGCCGTTGCCCGGACCGTTGAGAAAGTAGTTGATGCCGGAATCGAAGATCGTATGGTCGTCGCAGAGCACGCCGATCGCCATCACCGAGGCGATGTTGCACAAATCCCAATTGGCCCAGTAGTGCGTGATTTCCGTGTTGTTGTGGCGGTTGAGGAAGTCCGCGTTGATCGGGTAGAAGATGTTGCGCATCATGGCTTGAAACGCCGAGAAGTCGGCAGCGGCCCAACCCGCGTAACCGCGCATGATCTCGCCCGCGTTCGCGAATTCGTAGCCGTAGATGCCGGCGGCCAAATCGACGTTCGAGTCGCCGCCGAGCACCTGCAGCGTGGACGACCATGCGTTCATGATCTGCACCGCCTTGTCCGCATAGCGCGTATCGCCGCTGATTCTCCAGCGCAGGGCACATGCGTAGGCCGCAGCGACGTCGTTATATAGCACCGGATAGTTTTGCGGCCCGGTACCGCCTCGATCGACCTCCACTTGCGGACGCGGCGACCATGACAGGCTCGCATGGCCGTTGGCGATGAGCACGTTCCATCCGTCGATCCACGGCGCCGCTTGCGTCGAAACCTTCAGCGCCATGCGATCGAAGTCGGCCTGTGTGTGCAGCAGCCCCGGATGCGCAAACGTACCGCTCGTGGCGATAGCCGTTTCGCCCGTGGCGACGTGCGCGAATGCCGAGGCTGCCGTCGTGCCGCTCGTCGCCGCCCGGCTCACCGAGGTGGCGGCGCCGGAACCGCTCCCCCCTCCGCAGGCCGATAAGGCCAGCGCCCCGAGGCTGTAGAGGAAGGTCCGGCGGGAGACGTTCGCCGTTTGCTGCCGCTGGTGGGTCTCGTTCTTGTCGCTCTCGATCATGGATGGGTCCGTGAGTGGATCGTTCAGTAAGCCATCGCGCCGCCTGCCCCGGCGTAGCGTGCCGATATCGATGGGCTCTCGGGCTTCGCCAATGCGTCGCGCAAACGTTTTCTCACGCAGGCAGCCGAAGGCATGGGCGCGTGCGGCCGCGCCCATCGATTGTTGCGTTAACGGATCGCCCGGTCGCCACGCTAAGGGTGCGTCCTATCGGGATTGACGGAAACCGTTGTCAGGGAATCCTTGGCGCGCAGGCCCGGCGTTTAGCCGTCGTCGATTGCGCACGCCGAGAGCAAGCCCGTTCGTCCGTCACTACAATAGCGGCGACCGCCCTTTTTGCCGGGCGCCGAGCCAGACCGCCGCCGCCCGTCGCCGAGTGGGCCCAGCCATCCGTTGCCTATATGACCCCGACTGTGATCACCCCCGCTGCCCAGCGCGCGCCGATACGAAATTCCCCGCGCTTCCTGCTGTTTTTGATCTGCGTGTTCTCGTCCGCGGGGCAACTGGCGATCGACATCTACGTGCCCGCGCTGCCGGCGATGGCGCGTTATTTCGGCACCTCGCCGCAAGCCATCCAATCGAGCGTGTCCGGTTACATGGCGGCCTACGCCATCGGTCAGCTCGTGTTCGGCCCGATCTCGGACGCCTACGGGCGCAAGCGCGTGCTCGCGTTCGGGCTGATCGTCTATACGATCGGCTGCGTGCTGTCGCTCGTCGCGCCGAATCTCGAAACGTTCATCCTGGCGCGCTGCTTGCAGGGCTTCGGCATCGCCGCGACGAATCTATTGGCGAAGGCGATCATCACCGATTCGTTCTCGGGGCAGGCGTTGATGCATGCGTACACTTACATGGCGATCGCATGGGGGCTCGCGCCGATCGTCGCGCCGGTGATCGGCGCGCATCTTCAGACCTGGTTCGACTGGCAAGCGTGCCTGGTTTTCTTGCTGATCTATTCGCTCGCCATGTTGGGCATTCTCTGGCGCTATCGCGAGACGCTGCCTGCACCGGTGCGTCTGGAGCCGCGCCTCCTCATGAGAAATACGGCCATGGTCCTGTCGAGCCCCGTCTTTCAAAGCTGCTTTCTCGCCCAGGGGCTTTGCTACAGCATTTTGCTCGTGTTCAACATCGTCGGGCCGTTCATGGTCCAAAACACGTTGCACGAGCAACCGACGTTCTTCGGCTATCTCGCTCTTGGGATAGGCATGATGTACTTTCTCGGCGGTCTTTCGAATCGTCTGCACGGGCCCCGGCTGCCCAGCGCGGAAACGCGGCTGCGGGTCGGATCGCGCGTGATGGTGATCGCATCGGTTGCGATGCTCGTGCTCGCGTCGACAGTCGGCCTGCGCGTCTGGACGCTGGCCGTGCCGGTGCTCGTCATGGGATTGTGCGCCGGCGCGATGTACCCGACGCTCATGGCCAAAGGCAACTCGCTGTTTCCGCACATCGCGGGGTTGACGAGCGCGATTCTCGGCTGCGCGCTGCTGCTCGTTTCGTCGGCGATGATGGGGCTCGCGGGCTTCGTGTCCATCCATGTGCTGGTGCCGCTGGCGGCGTTTTTCCTGATATTGGCGATCACCGTCGTGGTGATGGTCACGAAGCTGTTGCGGCACTTGAGCCAGGTGCAGACCGCGCCGGGCGGCTAGGCGGCCTGGCCGAGCCGTAGCAAACGTAGCGCATTTGCCGTCACGAGCACCGTTGCGCCGGTATCGGCAAGGATGGCCATCCACAGCGACGTGACGCCGAGGAGCGTCGTGCAGAGAAACACCGCTTTCAGCCCGAGCGCGAGCCCGATGTTCTGCCAGATGTTCGCGAGCGTCGCTTTCGACCCGGCGATCAGTTCGGCTACCCCCGTCACCTCGTCGCGCAGAAGGGCAGCCTCTGCAGTTTCGAGCGCAACGTCGGTGCCGCCGCCCATCGCAATGCCGACCGAGGCGGCGGCAAGGGCGGGGGCATCGTTGATGCCATCGCCGACCATCGCCACGTGCCCCCGCGTGCGAAGCGCCGAGATTTCCGCCAGCTTCGCTTCCGGAAGCAGTTCCGCGATCGGCCTTACACCGAGCGCCTGGCCGATGGCTTCTGCCGTGCGACGGTTATCGCCCGTCAGCATGACGGTAGCGATGCCCATCCGATGCAGCATTTCGACGCCCTCCGTTGCATCGCGACGCGGTTCGTCACGCAACGCGATCAGCCCTTCGATCCGTTTTCCCGCCAGCACGATCACGACCGTCTTGCCCTCCTGCTCGAGCGCTTCGATGCGGGCGGCGGCATCATGGCCGAGCGCCGTCTGTTCCGCCGCATAGCGCGGAGAACCCACCGACACGAAGCCGCCCTTGAGCCGCGCAGTGACCGCCTTACCGGGGACGGTCAGCGCCGCGCCGAAACTCGGCGGCAATTCGAGTCCCCGTTCGGTCGCCGCCGTGACGATGGCCGTGCCGAGCGGATGGCTCGCCTTACGCTCGACCGCAGCCGCTTTCCCCAGCACCTCGTCCTCTGTGCCGACGAGCGCAACGACGTCGGTCACTTTCGGACGGCCTGCCGTCAGCGTGCCCGTTTTGTCGAAAGCGACGGTCTCGATTCGGCCAAGCGTTTCGAGCGCCGCGCCCCCCTTCACGAGCAACCCGCGTCGCGCGAGCGCCGCGAGGCCCGATGCGATCGCAGCCGGCGTCGAAATAACGAGCGCGCAAGGGCACGCGATGAGCAGCGTTGCGAGGCCCCGGTAGATCCATGTCTGCCACGAGGCATCGGACACAAGCGGCGGCACGATCGCAACGAGCAATGCGACCGCCATCGCGGCCGGCGTATAGCGCCGGCTGAAACGATCGATCAGGCGTGCAGTCGGGGCCATTGACTCCTGCGCGGCTTCGACCATATGGATGATCCGCGCGATCGTGTTGTCGGCTGCAGCGCGCTTTACAGCGATGCGCAGCTCGCCGTTGCTGCTGACGCTCCCCGCATACACGGCCGCGCCTGCCGCTTTTACCGCCGGCGCCGATTCACCGGTCACCGGCGATTCGTCGACATCGGCCGTGCCGTCCATCACGTCGCCGTCCGCCGGGATGCGATCGCCGGGCCGCACGACGACGATGTCGCCGATCGCGAGCGCAACCGCCGGCACACGTTCTAACGCGCCGTCACGCTCGCGCAGGGCTTCGCGCGGCACGAGCGCGATGAGCGCTTCGATGCCTGCTCGCGCCTTGCCAGCCGCCACACCTTCCAGCATTTCGCCCAGCGCGAAGAGAAATATCACGGCTGCGGCCTCCTCGGCCGCACCAATCAGTAGCGCGCCTAGCGCGGCCACCGACATCAGCATCTCGATGCCGAACGGCGTGCCGGACACCGCACCGGCGAAAGAGCGCCGTGCAAACGGCACGATGGTCACCATGGCGGCGATCGACCACCCCCATTGCGCGAACATCGGCTCGAGATGCGCAACGAGCGCGGCTACGACGAATAGCCCGCCTATAACGGCGACGAACCGTGCCTTGCGCACTCGCCACCAAGGCACGACAGCGGCGCTGGCCGGTTCCCTTGCGCCGACGGAGTCGCGCCCCAAGGGGCCGACTGGGGTAAAGCCGAGCGCGCGGACCTTTTGTTCGATTGCGGAGACGGACGTCCGATCTTCATCGAAACTGAGGGTCAGGCTTTCCTGCCCATAGCTCACGCAGATGTCGGACACCCCCGGCAGGCGCTGCATGGCGTTCTCGATCTTCAGCGCGCAGGACGCGCAGTCCATGCCTTCGATGCGCAGCTTCAGCGGAAGGGGAGCACTCACTCGATCAACCTCGACAGATGTCGTCACGGTTGACCACGGTAGACCCTATAGCAGCTATAGGGTCAAGCGAACGCAAACGTCCGTGCGCCGGGTGCAGGCCGAATCGACCGTTCGCGACCGTCGCGTGCGCCGCGCCGCTGACCGGCTTAACCACGCCTTCAGATCAATAACGCGCAACGAGGCGTATGGGACTTGGCAAGCTGCTGATTAAGCAGGTGCGTCTAAGAGCGATCGCGCCAGATTCAGGAGACAAAGCTCCGCGAGGTCGCGCATCTATGAGGCCGCCACGGCCTCTCGTGCTAACGTGGGGGCCTCCAGCCGTCTTCGTTTTGCTTGGCCGAACGCGCAGTTGCCGCAGAAGGTATACGCAATGGATCGTCCGGAATCCCACTTTTGGAACCAGCCTTCTGCCGCACTCCAGGCCCGTTTGGCATCGTCGCCTGAGGGCTTGAGCCAGTCGGAAGCACGCCAAAGGGCAGTGCGCTTCGGCCCCAATACACTGCGGTCGCGCGGTGAGCGATCCCTGTCGCTACAGTATCTGAGCCACTTCAGGAATCCCCTCGTGATGATCCTGCTCGCCGCCAGTGCCGTGTCGGCGCTAACTGGCGAGGTCATCGGATTCGTGGTCATATGGGTCATCGTTCTTGTTAGCGTGACCCTGGATTTCGTTCAGGAGTATCGGGCCGGGCAAGCTGCGGAAAAGCTCAAACAAACGGTTGCCGTTCGCGCGAACGTGCTACGCGATGGACATCCGCAGGACATGCCGATCGCCTCGCTGGTTCCTGGCGATGTCGTTCTGCTTGCCGCAGGCAATCTCATGCCGGCAGATTGCCGCTTGATCGAAGCCAAGGATTTCTTTGTCAATCAGGCATTGCTGACGGGCGAATCCTACCCAGTCGAGAAGCACGCAGCCGACCTCGCCGAGCCGACGGGCGACCTCAGTCAGGCCGAGAACGCTGTCTTCATGGGAACGTCCGTAATCAGCGGGATGGCAAAGGCGATGGTGTGCCGGATTGGTGCGGATACGGCCGTTGGCAACGTCGCGGATACGCTGGCGGCAAAAGCTCCGCCCACCGCTTTCGAGCAGGGTACGCACAGTTTTGGCATGTTGATCATGCGACTGACCGTGCTGCTGGTGCTTTTTGTGTTTCTGGCCAATGCGCTGCTCCATCGCCCCTTCCTGCAGTCGTTTCTCTTCGCTATCGCGCTTGCGGTTGGGCTGACGCCGGAACTCCTGCCGATGGTGGTGACGGTAACGCTCTCGCGCGGCGCACTGCGCATGGCCCGGCAACATGTCGTCGTAAAGCAGCTCGCCGCGATTCATAACCTGGGCAGCATGGACGTCCTGTGCACCGACAAAACCGGCACGTTGACCGAGGCACGCATCCGTTTGGAACGGCATCTGGATGCGCAAGGGCGAGATAGCGCGCAGGTGCTGCAGTTGGCTTACCTCAATAGCTATTTTGAAACCGGCCTCAAAAGCCCCCTGGACGCCGCCATCCTTGAGCACACGGAGATAGCGGTCGGCCATTGGCGCAAGATCGACGAAGTGCCGTTCGATTTCGAGCGCAGGCGTGTCTCGGTGTTGCTCGACGATGCTCAGCAGCGGTTGCTGGTGGTAAAGGGCGCGCCGGAGGACATTCTCAAACTTTCCACCCAATACGCGCGTGGCGAGGCACTGGGGATCCAACCTCTGGATGAAGCGGCGCTGGCGACCATCCAGGCATTGCACGAAAGTCTTGGGCGAGAAGGCTTCAAAGTGCTTGGCATCGCGTGGCGATCGGTCGCGCCGGACTGCTCGCACGCGGTACTGAGCGATGAAACCGAGTTGATCTTCGCCGGCTTTGCGGCTTTCCTCGATCCCCCTAAGCCCAGCGCGGCCCAGGCGCTCAAAGACTTGGCGGACATCGGCGTGGACGTCAAGATCGTCACCGGTGACAGCGAGTTGGTCACTCGACACGCGTTTACACAACTTGGCGTGCCGGTCACGGGAGTGCTCACCGGCAACGAAATCCAGCAAATGGACGATACCGCACTGGCGGCGCAGTTAAAGAAGGTCAACCTGCTTTGCCGCGTCACGCCGGCGCAGAAAAACCGCGTCATCCTGAGCCTGAAAGCCCAAGGGCATACCGTCGGTTATCTTGGCGACGGTATCAACGACGCACCCTCGCTTCATTCCGCGGATGTCGGCATTTCAGTCGATAGTGCGGTAGACGTGGCCAAGGCGGCGGCAGCGATGATCTTGCTGCGGCAAGACTTAAACGTATTGCGCGCCGGCGTGCTGGAGGGCCGACGGACCTTCGCCAACATCATGAAGTACATCATGATGGGAACCAGCTCGAATTTCGGCAACATGTTCAGCATGGCGGGCGCAACGATGTTTCTCGCCTTTTTGCCGATGCTGCCGGCGCAGATTCTCCTCAACAATCTGCTTTACGATGTCTCGGAACTTCCTATTCCGATGGATAACGTCGATGACGATATTCTTACTCATCCAAAGCATTGGGATACCAAGTTCATTCGCAATTTCATGTGGGTGGTCGGCCCAGTGAGCTCGGCGTTCGATTTCTTGACGTTTTTCGTCATGCTGAAGGCCTTCAATGCGGGCGAGGCGCTATTTCACACTGGCTGGTTTATTGAGTCGATTGCCACTCAAGTATTGGTGATATTTATCATTCGAACACAGGGCAGTCCGTTCAAGAGCCGGCCAAGTCGTGTATTGACAATTACTTCGATCGCGGTCGTGCTAATCGCCGGCGCGTTGCCTTTCACGCCGGCTGCAGCGCTTCTCGGCTTTGTCGCCCCTCCGCCTCAGTTCTTCCTGATTCTGCTGGCGATGCTGCTATGTTATTTGGTGACCGTGGAATGGATAAAGCGATTGTTCTACCGTTATTTCGCAGCACATTGATCCGACACAACACCACCAAAGCTATCGATATATTGGGCAGCGAAGATTCAATCCCCAGGGCCAGGAAATGAGCGATAACGGGGCAGCACTCGGTAGGGCATCCACCGCCGAGCGGAACGACGTCGCGCATTTTGAAGACGACGAGAGGCCAGCGATCAGAATGCCGCCTTGCCCACCGACGCGCCAGGACGGACGAGCGCTGCACATCGGGACCTTCAGCAAGACGATCAGCCCGGCGCTGCGCCTGGGATTTCTCGTTGTCCCGCCGGACATGGCACGCCGCTTCGGCGACGTCGCGGCGTGCCTTGCGCCCGCCCCGGCTGCATCCGTGCAGCACGCCGTGACCGAGTTCATGCACGACGGACACTATCTTCGCCATCTGCGGCGCATGAAGCGTCTTTACGCTGCCCGACAGGAAGCCCTGGTTCGTTGCCTGAAAGAACTGGCCTCGGATTCAATCAGAGTGCAGGCCGCCGCCGGCATGACCGTCGTGGCCGCCCTTCCCCAATCCGTATCGGATATCGATGTCGCTTTGCGGGCGCGAGCTTTCGGGCTGGCCCCAGTTCCTCTCTCGCCCTGGTACACGAGCAATCCGGGGCAGCAGGGGCTACTGCTCGGCGTGGCGAACCTGAATGAAAGAACGCTGGCGGCCAACTGTTCCCGCCTGTTGGAACTCGTTCGCGGGCGCCACTGACGGACCGGCGACACCGCCCCATCAAGTAAATCACCGCCTCAAGGAGTCACCTCATGAGCAAGCGCCTCGACTACACCCAGATTGCGCCTGCGGGCGTCAAGGCCCTTGGCGGCGCTACGGCTACGTCATGCAAAGCGACCTGTCGCCGGTTCTCGTCGACCTGGTCTACCTGCGCGTCTCGCAGATCAACAACTGCGCCTATTGCCTCGACATGCATACACGCGACCTGTTGAAAAAAGGCGTGAAGGTCGAAACGCTGGCGCTAGTGCAGGCATGGAGAGAAGCGGGCCATCTGTTCGACGACCGCGAGCGTGCAGCACTGGCGTGGGCCGAATCGGTCATGCTGGTGGCGCAGACCGGCGTGCCGGACGCGGCCTACGAGGCTGCCCGCGCCGTGTTCGATGAACGCGAACTGGTTGACCTGACCATCGCCATCAGCCTGATGAATACCTATAACCGTATGGCGATCAGCTTCCGGAACACGCCTCAGGCCGTGATGGAACAGTAAAACGCCTCGCGGGTTTGTACACATGGCGATGGCGCACTTCGGTCGTCTGCTTTTCTCTAAAGAGGTCGTTCATTTACCGGAAATTCCCGCGTCGTTTGGCATGTCAATCAGGTCATCCAACGCTGCGCGTGTTTTCGCAGCCGAGGCAGTCGCCAGTTGTCGCGGCCATTATGTCCCACGGCGATGCCGCTCTTGTTCTATCAGCAGATTTTAGGCTTTGGTTAACTGAGGACCATCGTTGTCGATCGGCAAGGAGCGCGCGATGAAACTGACCAAAGCCTCTTTCGTTTTTCTTGGGCTGATCTGGGGATCAAACTTCATTTACATGAAATGGGCCACGGTATTGATCCACCCGATGCAGATCGCCTTCCTGCGGGTATTTTTTGGTTTCCTGCCGCTGGCGTTTGCCGCGTGGCATCGGGGAGTAATCCAGCGTAGCCAGATTCGTCATCTGCCGCATTTTGTCGTCATGGCGGCCGTCGCGACAGCTTTCTACTATGTCGCCATTGTGAAAGGCACCGCGTTGCTCCCGTCGGGCATCGCGGGCGTTCTGGGCGGCTCTATCGCAATATTCACCGCGATCTTCTCGTTGCTGCTCTTACGAGCTGAAACAGTGAATCGATTGATGGCGGTTGGCGTGGTGCTCGGTTTTTCCGGCATCGTTCTGATCGCTCGGCCTTGGGAAGGTGCGGACAATCCTATCGATCTCGCCGGTGTTTTCTGGATGTTGGCAGGTGCGATCGTGCTCGGGCTGTCGTACGTTTATGTCCGTCGTTTCCTGTCGCCATTCAATCTTCCGCCCTTGGCGTTGGTCACATGGCAGATGGGATTAGCCCTGCTCATGCTAGCAACATCGACGAATTTCTCAGGAATGGCGCACATCCTCCAAGATTGGCGTGCGACCGCCGGTGTCGTGGTGGGCCTCGGCATTCTAGGCACCGGAGTCGCGTTTTTGCTTTATTACTATTTGCTTCAGGAACTCGGCGCCGTAGCGGCTTCCGGCTCGACCTACATTACACCCATCGTCGCGCTACTGATCGGTTGGGCTGCCGGCGAACGAGTTGGGGTACTGGAAGTAGCGGCTATCGCCTTGATACTGGGAAGTATCGCGTTGTTGCAGATTGGGCGACAACGCGCCGTGCTCAAAGCGAAGCCCCTTTAACCGTGCGCGACGAACTGATGCCCTAGCGTCGCCAAGAAACTGCCCCGGCAACAGGGATGCCATTCCCCCGCTCAAACTCGCGGCCGACGCATCAGGGTCACAAGCGGCGGCCGCAAGTCGGCGTCGAAACGCTGGACCACGGTTCGGGCGCTAGCCGGTCCGCTGACGGGTCATGCCCGGAGTTGGCCCATTGACCACTCCGGTAATCGCTCGCTCAAAAGCCCGCTATTGTCATGGATCGGCACATTCGAGCTATCGAGTGAGCCGAGAAAAGGAGCATGGCCGCGGGAGAATCAGGGCGTTGTTGCCGGCCCTGTGAAATTCAAGGCGCCCAGCGAAACACAATCCGGCATCTTGACTAAACCTCGGCGATCGAATACGCTCCGCTCACCCCTGCGGCGGCGGCGTTCGTTGTAGGCCTACAACGAACGCCGCCGCAGGGGGTGGAAGAAAGGCTGCTGTAGGAAAATCTTGTGCACGATGCTGTATGGATGTACAGTATTCGTCCGGAACAACACTGTGGCATGCGAGAGCGCCTGCGGCGAGGAAAGAGAGAATGACGGTTACACCACTGCAACTTGCCGGCGATATCGTCCGCCGCTCAGGGGCAAAGGGCCGTTTGTTGACTAATTTGTCGGTCCAGAAATTGGCCTACTTTTGTCATGGCTGGCACCTGGCACTAAAGGAGGTCCCGTTGGTGAGCGAAAGGTTTGCCGCTTGGAAATTCGGACCGGTGTTGCCGAGCGTTTATCACAAGCTGAAGGTGTTTTCCTCAAATCCTATTCCGCCGGGACATCCCCTTGTGACGATGCTGGCATGTAACTTAGAGACGGACTCCGCAAGCATTGTCGATCGCGTTTTGGATTTGTACGGTCCGTACTCCGGCGCCCAATTGGTCGAGATGTCCCATGTGCAAGGTGGACCGTGGGCAGCCGCGTGGGAAGTCGGGGCTAGCGAAATCGAAGATCAAGCGATCAAGGTTTACTTCAAGTCCCTCATCAAGCACTAACCCGCGGGGAAGCGGTGTCCGATATATCAGAAGAAAACGAACGCCCGCGACCAGCGGGCGTTGACACATCTGGGATCACAATCGTCCAAACGCCAGCGGGCTCGGAGCCGCAAGCGATCGACGCAAAGTTCGTGGCGGATTCGCCGCGCCACGCCGAATATGAAGACAGGGTAGTGGCATTCGTGGATGTCCTTGGCTTCAAGGAGATCATCTACCGTTCTGCAAAAGAGCCCGAATTGGTGCGGAAAGTGCACCACGCATTGGACGTCCGCAATAACGATTGGGCGACGGTGTTTGCTGCCGATGTCGGCCTTACTATGGCTCCGACCGATTTTCAAGATCGCCTGCACTCGTTTTCGGATTTCGTCGTTGTATCAGTCCGACCCGATATCCGCGAAATCGGCCTGATGGTCTACATTGTCTTCAAGATCTGCCGGCAACTGTTGGTATCGGGTTTTCTGAGCCGCGGAGGTATCGCCAAAGGGCTTCTGTATCATCGAGACGACACTGGCTCAACCGACGAGGGCGGCCCCCCAATGGTCTTCGGGCCGGCATTTATCGACGCCTATTTGTTCGAGTCTTCGCACGCGGACGGGCCCCGCGTTATTCTTCAGAATAAGGTACGAGAACACATTCAGCGAAAGTGTGCCGAAATGCCGAACACGAAGCTAACTGCGTTTTTGCAAACGCATGTCCAAAGAGCTTCGGACGGCCCCGCATTCATCGATATTTTTGCGGACTTTAGCGCTAATGCATACTATGAAACGCCCCCGGATATCTCCTCGGAATTAGAAGCAATCCGCCGACACATCTGTGAAGCACTTGACCGCACCGCCGATAAGCCTCTGTTTTTTAAAAAGAACGCTCAATTGGCGCGCCAATTCAACGCGGCGCTCCTCAAAGCCGGTCGAAAGGAGCTTATGATTGATGGCGACCGCCTTCCTACTCGCGACTACTGAAGCGTCGTTGTCGCTGCGGTGGGGCGCATCAAAATGCATGATTTCTCGTGAGTGCCCGAACTGGAGCACGTACAGCATCTTGAGCAACAGCTGCTCAACGAATGTAGTTCTTCGGTGTCCGGCTTCAGAGCGCAAAAAAGCCCAAGGGTTCGGCACGGCGCTGGATGGTTGCGTCGGCGTACTGCCAGGGGCTGGATGTACAGCATACTGACGAAAGATATTGCTTTGTGCAAGGCCCAGCCTTACATACGCAGCATCAACCGATTACGGTGCAGCGAGAACGCATATCAAAGCGCAACACGGGGCCAGCCCGCCTAGGCGTGAGCTGCATTTAGCTGCAAAAACGCAGTCCGAGAAAAAGGGGAAACCGCTGAAAGCCTTACCAGATATGGCGCGCCCGGCTGGGATCGAACCAGCAACCCCTGCCTTCGGAGTTTTGTCTACGCGCAGCGATCCCTTATAAATCAAGCCCTTGCGCAACTCGCAATCTGCAAAACCAAGGTCAATCAAGGCTGCCCCAGCGTGCCCAAACTGTAATTTCACTGTACTGGGCTCACCCACATGGCATCCCTTCTTGGCCGAGCTTGTGGATCGGCCGCTCATGTCCGCGGCGCAATAGCCGACCCGAACGGCCCAGTCGGTCATTTGCCCGCACTGAGATCCCGTCAGCGAACAATCAATGGCCGGATGCTGCCCCGGGGCCGTCCGCAGGTCAGGTCAGGCGAATGAGAACCAGTGCGGGATATCCCATTGACATATACCAGCATGACGTTACAATTGGATATACGCTTGACATATACGAAGGAGTCTATCGTGGAGCAGGGTGCCATCTTCAAAAGCAACCGCAGCCAGGCTGTGCGCCTGCCCAAGTCCGTGGCGCTTCCTGACGATGTGAAGCGGGTCGATGTGGTGGCCATCGGCCGCACGCGCATACTGACGCCCGTTGGGGAGTCGTGGGATAGCTGGTTTGATGGCGAAGAAGTGAGCGCGGACTTCATGTCCGCGCGCGACCAACCCGGCGATCAGGAGCGCGAGGGGTTTTGATGCTCAAGTACATGCTCGATACGAACATTTGCATCTTCACCATCAAGAACAAGCCCCACGAAGTTCGCGACGCGTTCAATCGCCACCACGGCCAACTCTGTATCAGCACGGTCACCTTGATGGAGTTGATCTACGGCGCAGAAAAGTCCGCATCGCCGGAAAAAAATCTGGCTGTCGTCGAAGGTTTTGCGGCCCGGCTAGATGTCTTGGCATATAACCACGAGGCTGCCGTGCATAGCGGTCAACTCAGAGCAGAGCTGCAAAAGATCGGCAAACCGATTGGCCCCTACGATCAGATGATCGCCGGACACGCCCGATCACAGGGCATGATCCTGGTGACAAATAACGTTCGAGAATTCGAACGAGTGCCCGGTTTACGGGTTGAAGACTGGGTACACGCTGCTCGGTAGGTGCGTTCCCGAACGGGAATGCGAGGCAGCATATTTGGCGCGCCCGGCTGGGATCGAACCAGCAAACCCTGCCTTCGGAGGGCGGGAAAGTGAGTCCACGACGATCTAACAACATCCAGAACAACAGAATAACCAACTGATTTTATTCAACAATATGTACATTTCCGCCCAGCGAGATCCAGCCTAAAATTTCCGTACCATTTCCGTACGAAAATCATGGCCACCTCTATCGTCAGCAAGACCGCACGCGACAAGCTGCCTCCACGCCGGGAACCGTACTTTGCTCGGGTTCAATCCGGCCTCTACGTCGGGTTCCGTAAACTCGCCGAGGGCGATGGGACTTGGATCGCTCGTAGACGCAATGAGGCGGGCAAGCAAGAATACAAGGCGCTCGGCACCCTCTCCAACTTCGATGACGCGGTGAAAGCTACCCTCGAATGGTCGAAGGCTGCGGACGCCAGGGTGTCCACCAAGACCACGACAGTCAAAGATGCCTGCGACCACTACGTCAAGCATCTGGGGCTGCACAAAGGCGCCTCCAGCAAATCAGACGCCGAGGGCCGTTTCAAACGGCTCGTCTACGACAACAAAATCGGCCGCATCGATCTGTCAAAGCTGCGGACGTCACACGTGAAGGACTGGCTCGCCGAGCAAATCAGCGAGATTGAGGAGTCCGCCGAGGACGAAGACGATCTCCGGCGAGCCAAAGACTCGGCGAACCGCAACCTCGCGTCGTTGAAAGCAGCCCTGAATCTCGCGCTGCATGATCGCCTTGTTGCGACCGACGCAGGATGGAAGACTGTCACGAAGTTCAAGGATGTCGGCCGCCGTAGGCAGTCATTCCTTCCGGCAGAGCAGCGAAATGCATTGATAGAGGCGTGCGCCAAAGACATCCGGCAACTTGTCAAAGCCATGCTATTCACCGCAGCTCGCCCAGGCGAACTTGCACGCGCCTGCGTCAAACATTTCGATCGCCAGCAAGGCACGCTTGTCCTCGACGGGAAGACCGGACATCGCGTCGTTTCGCTGTCGTCGGCGGCGATCCGTTTCTTCGAGGAGCAGACCAACGGCAAAATCGCCAACGCTCCGGTGTTCTCGACTGAGTACGGACAGCCTTGGAATAAGGACTCGTGGAAGAAGCCCTTCAAGGACGCTGTCAAAGCCGCCGAGCTTCCCGCTTCGGTCGTAATGTACTCGCTTCGCCATACGGCTATCAGCGAAATGATCGCGAGCGGTATCGACAGCTTCGAGGTGGCACGGATGGCCGGAACGTCGACTGAGATGATCGACAAGCACTACGGACATTTGCGGCATGACCGAATGCGTGCAAAACTCGATGCAATCGCCATTATTTAAGATATAAAGGGCTGGCGCTGCTGATCTCCACGCTTCGTACGTTCCGCAGCCTTCCGATCTCCAGTCACACGGAACCACGTCAAGGGCATGTCGTTATACATAAGGTCGCTGTGGCGCGGTGCCAGGGAGAAAGCCTGTTTACTTTCAATGACATAGCGCAGCGCTTGTAAACTGTCGGCGGATGTCGTTTACTCTCCGCTTTTGAGCGGACGCCTTGGTCACCGAAT
>DASVLS010000014.1:0-39911 GCA_036384755.1 Trinickia sp.
ATAACAGTGATCGGTTGGCCCGGGCGTTTGCCGGTGAGGGGCTGCTCATCTCGAATGAGCGAACCAGTGGTCACGGTGAGGGCTGGGGAGAGGCGCACGCTGCCGAAGGTGGCGCGCGGGGAGAAATACCGCCATAGCGCGACGCTCCCGCATCGTGGGAGCGCTTCTTACGATCGAAGACGCTTGACCGTGGGGCGGTCCGATATTCCCGTACGCGGGTTACATGGCGGTTACATGGAGCCCGGAAAGCAAAAAGCCCAGTCGCGAAGACTGGGCTAAGTGCTTGATTCTTTTGGTAGGCCGTACTGGATTCGAACCAGTGACCAACGGATTAAAAGTCCGCTGCTCTACCAGCTGAGCTAACGACCCGAAGAGGCGAGATTATATCGGCGCATGCGAGGCTCGTCAACCTCCTC
This sequence comes from Trinickia sp., assembly GCA_036384755.1. GTDB lineage: Bacteria > Pseudomonadota > Gammaproteobacteria > Burkholderiales > Burkholderiaceae > Trinickia. The sequence goes on from DASVLS010000014.1 coordinate 417, forward strand.
CACCAGCCCGTTACGCGCCGCTACCTGCGGCTTACTTCGTCTGCGCCAGCTTTTGCTGGGCGGCCTGCGCGACGTCCGACCCGCTGTACTGCGAAAGGATCTGCTGCAACGTCTTGCGAGCCGCCGCTTTCTGGCCTTGCTCCAATTGGTTGTTCGCGATCGCGAGCAGCGCTTCGGGGGCGCGCGGATGCTGCGGGTAGTTCTTCACGATACCCTGCCAAATGGCCGTCGAGCCCTTGTAGTCGCGCAGTGCATACAGCGCGTTGCCGAGCCAGTACTGCGCGGTCGGCTGATAAGGGCTCTGTGGATACTTGGCGATGAATTCGCGAAACGCCGCAGCGGCGCCTTTGTAGTCGCCGCTGCGAAACTGTTGCGACGCCGCGTTGAACGCATCCGTTTCACCAGGCTGCACGGTGCCTTGGACTCCGTCGATCGTCTGAGTCTGCGGCTCGAACTTCTTGAGTCGCGTATCGAGATCGGTGTAGTAGTCCTTCTGTTGCTTCTGCAACGTGGTGACCTGGTTCGTCAGATCCTCGTTCTGCCCGCGCAGCGTCGCGATCTGCTGATTCAGCTGATCGAGGCGCCCCTGCTGATCGAGCAGCGTGCGCTGCGCTGCCGCAAGCTGGCTCGTGAGGTTGTCCGTCTTCGCGCGCAAATCCAGAATGGCTTGGCGCGCTTGGTCGTCGTCGAACAGACCCGCGTGCGCCGGCCCGGCGACAAGCGCCGAGGCAGCCACGCATGCGGCTGCGGTACCGCGCAGCCAGGAGAAACGGTGCGTCATACGCGTTGTCACCCGTTACGAATTACTGATAGACGATGTCCGCGCGGCGGTTTTGCGCCCACGAGGCTTCGTCGTGACCCGTCGCCAGCGGCTTTTCCTTGCCGAGGCTCACGGCTTCGATTTGCGAATCCTGCACGCCGAGCGTTTCCAGACCTTGCTTGACCGCTTCGGCACGCTTTTGGCCCAACGCGAGGTTGTACTCGCTCGTGCCGCGCTCGTCGGTGTTGCCTTGAATCAAGATGTGGCGCTGCGGATGGCTCTTCAAGTAGGTGGCGTGCGCCTGCAGCAGCGATTGATACTCCGGCTTCACCGAGTAGCTGTCGAAGTCGAAGTACACGCTGCGTTTTGCGAGCGGGCTGTTCGGGTTGTTCAACTCATCGACCGTCACGGGCGCAACGGCGTTCGCATTCGGCTGCGTGCCGACCGTGCCTTGCGTCGGATTTTCGGTGAGTTTCGTGCCCGAATGGCAAGCGGCCAGCACACCGACCAGCATCACCGCGAACGCGATACGAAGTTTGGACATCATTTTTGCTCTCCTTGTGTGTCATTGCATAAATGGACCCCAAGACGGCTCGCGCACGCTGCCGCCCCGAACGGATAGGATTTGCCGCGTCCGACCATCGGTCGAAACCGCAGCCAACACGCCACGGCCGTTCACCTGAGTGGCGTAAAGAATGTACTGACCATTCGCCGCGAAACTCGGCGATTCGTCATGCGTCGTATCGGTCAGCGCCGTAGCGACGCCGGTCTGGAGGTCCTGAATGTAGAGCTTGAACGCACCGCCCACGCGCGAAATATAGGCCAGTTCCTTGCCGTCCGGACTCACGCGCGGGCTCGTGTTGTAACTGCCCGTAAACGTCACGCGCTGCGCCGCGCCGGCCCGTTCGCCCTGCGCGGACATCTTGTAGATCTGCGGCTGGCCGCCGCGGTCGCTCGTGAAATAGATCGATTGGCCATCGGGCGAATAGAACGGCTCGGTATCGATCGAGGTGCTTTGCGACAGCCGGCGCAACCCACCGCCGTCCGCATTGACCGCGAAGATTTGCGTATTGCCCGTGCGCGAGAGCGCGACCGCAACCGTGCGGCCGTCAGGCGACCACGCGGGCGCGCTGTTGTTGCCCTTCTGGTCGGAAATCACCACGCGGCGGCCCGTGGGCAGATCGTGGATGTAGACGATCGGCTTGCGCTTTTCGAACGAAACATACGCGACCTTCGTGCCGTCGGGCGACCAGGCCGGTGAAATGATCGGCTCGGGGCTCGACAGCGCAACATGCGCGTCTTGGCCGTCGGAATCGGAAATTTGCAACTGATAGCGGTTGCCCACCTTGATCACGTACGACAGACGCGTTGCGAACACGCCGCGCGTGCCGAGCAGCTTCTGATAGATGTAGTCCGAGATCTTATGGGCGGTCAGCCGCAGGCTATCGGGCGGCGTGGTGAACGACAGGCCCCCGAGGCTTTGCCCCTTGACCGTATCGTAGAGCCGAAAACGCACGTCGTATTGGCCGTTTGCCGCGCGCGTCACGCTGCCGGCGACGAACGCATTGGCGCCTTTGGCCTTCCAGGCGCCCAAATCGACGGAATCGTTCTCGGACACGGGCGTGGCGCCGGCGTCGATATTCGAGAACTTACCGCTGCGTTGCAAGTCTTGGCGGACGATCTCGCTGACGGACTGCGGCGCGCTCGCCTCATTGGCGAAATTCGCCGTTGCAATCGGAAATTGCGTGGAGCCGACGCCCGTCACGAGCACGTTCAGCTGTGCATGCGCCACACCGGCCGACGCGATCAAACACGACGCCAACAACGTTCTCAAGCCCAGTTTCGTCATCAAACTCATGCTGAAAATCCCATAAAACGAAAAAATGGCACGACAGCAAAGAGACTGCCGAACGCACAAATCGTTCCTGACCGGTTCGCTTCCACCGCGTTTCGCACCTCGACTCCCCCGGTCAGCCGGCCGGCCGCAGTGTGATCAAGAACGACGCCGGCGCCTTGCCGTTGATATCGAGCGGCATGGGGTTGGACGCATTGACCGCGTTGAGCGCGGCGGAATCCCATTGGGCGTTGCCGCTGCCCTTTTGGATCGACGCCGACAAGATCTGGCCGTCCGGCGCGCAGTGCACCGAGACGACGGTCTCGAGCCCTTCGGTCGCGCCCGCCCAAATGATGTTGGGCCGCACGCGCCGGCGCACCTTGTCGGAGTAGCCGGGCGAGGCCGCCGTGCCGCCCGAGCCGCTGCCGCTGCCGCTCTTCGCGAGACCGTTGCCGCCTCCGCTTGGGCCTGCCATGCCCTGCAACTGGGCGAGCCGCGCGCGCCGCTCTTGCTCGAGCTGCTGCTTTTGTTTCGCTTGCTGCTGAGCCAGCGCCTTCGCCTTGGCGGCCTTTTCCGCCGCGGCTTTCTCCGCCTCGGCCTTTTGCTGGGCTTCCTGCTGCTGTTTCAATTTCGCCTGCTTTTCCTGCTCGGCTTGCTTGAGCTTTTCGGCCTGCGCTTGCTGCTGCTTGAGCTTTTCGGCGGCCGCCGCCTTTTGGGCCGCAAGACGCGCCGCTTGCTCACGGGCGAGCGCTTCCTGACGCTTGGCTTCTTCTTGCTGGGCTTGCAGCGCCTTCTGACGCTGCGCTTCGGCAAGCTGGGCAGCGCGTTGCGCGGCTTCCCGCTCTTTACGCTTCTTTTCCTGCAGCGCGATGTCGGCTTGCTCCTGATCGATCGGCGGAGGCTGGACGCGCACGGGCGGAGCCGGAGTCGGCGTAGGCGGCTGCGTCGGAGTGGGCGGAATATCCGTCCAAATCTCGGCCTCGGCGCCAGCCGGCGTGCTGTTCTGCCAATGGATTCCGTGATAGAGGAACAGGCCGAGCAGCACGTGCATCACGAGCGCGAGCGCGAACGCGCGCCCGGTGCCGCGCTCGCGAGGCGGTTGCAGGGGGTAGACGGACTTCTTGCGGTTCATTGCGATTTGACGAGCAGCCCTACGCGTTTGACGCCGCGCGCCTTCAGGTCGGACATCACATCCATGACGGCTTCATACTTGACGGTCTTGTCGGCGGCGATCACGACCGGTTGATCGGGATGCGACGCCTCGCGTTCGGTCACGAAGGCGCCAAGATCGGCGCGCGTCATCGATTGCTCTTGCGAGCTGCCGCCGTCGTCTTTGTAGCGCACGCTCATTTTGCCGTCCCCACGGATGTTGACGACGACGGGCGGCGTTTGCTGCTGGGGCGCGGCGCCGCCGACCGTGGGCAAATTCACGATCGAAGGCGCGACGAGCGGCGCCGTCACCATGAAGATGACGAGCAATACCAGCATGACGTCGATGTACGGCACGACGTTGATGTCCGCCATGGCGCGGCGGGAACGGCTGCCGCGCATGCTCGAGCGATTGGTGGAGCCGGCCATCGCGTACTCCTTAATGCGCTTGGCGCTGCAAGATGTTCGAGAATTCTTCGATGAACGTTTCGAAGCGGATCGCCAGGCGATCGATGTCGTGCGCGTAGCGGTTGTAGGCGACGACGGCCGGAATCGCGGCGAACAGGCCGATGGCCGTCGCGGTCAGCGCTTCCGCAATGCCGGGCGCGACGTTCGCGAGCGTCGCCTGCTGCACGTTGGCGAGGCCGCGGAACGCGTTCATGATCCCCCAGACCGTGCCGAACAAGCCGATATACGGGCTGACCGAGCCGACCGAAGCGAGGAACGCGAGGTTGGCCTCGAGAACGTCCATTTCGCGCTGGAAAGCCGCGCGCATCGCACGGCGCGCGCCGTCGAGGATCGCGCCAGGGTCGTTGATCCGGCGCTCCTTGCCCTTCAGGAATTCACGCATGCCCGATTCGAAAATCCGCTCGAGCCCGCCGATCGTGTGGCGATTGTTCGCCGCGCTTTGATAGAGCGCCTGCAGGTCGCCGCCCGACCAGAAATCACGCTCGAACTGCTCAGTCTGCGCCCGCGCGCGCCGGATGGCAAACCACTTGCGGAAGATGAAGGTCCACGACATCAGCGAGAGCAGCAGCAGCAGCCCCATCACCGCTTGCGCGAGCACGCTCGCATTGAGGACCAGCGAAACGATCGACAAATCTTGTGCGTTGTTCATAAAAAGTTTTGCTTATGCGTCAGAACGGGCAGGGCTCGCATGCCAAGGCGCGAGAAGGGTTCGAGTCGGCCGCTTGAAAGATTCGACGCGGCGATGCGCAACCCCGCTTGGTATCGACCGGCACGATACAAGTTCACGGACGTAGTCACAACGGAAATCAAGCATGCGCCGTTGACATCCCCGCTTGGAATACACGCGGTTCGCGGCGCAGAGCGTCCGATACCGACTGGGGAAGCGCGGCCGGCCTAAGGGTGCCATGCTCGACGCAGCCGACGCGGATCGTGCCGGCTGCTAGGACGACGTCACCGCGGCGCGCTTCCTGGGCGAATTCGACGCTCGCCCGGCCGAGCCGTTCGATACGGCTGACGATCGTAAGGATGTCGTCGAGGCGGGCAGGCGCACGGTATTGCACCGCGGTTTCGCTGACGACGAAAACGAGGCCGTTTTGCTCGGCGAGCGTGCGCTGATCGACGCCGCATGCCCGCAGCCATTCGGTGCGGGCGCGCTCGAAAAACTTCAGGTAATTGGCGTAAAAGACGATGCCGCCCGCGTCGGTATCTTCGTAGTAGACGCGGATCGGCCAATCGAAGCCGTGAGGCACGCCGCTGCGGCGGGGAGGCTGGTTCATGACCCGGCATTTTACCGGATCGCGCGAACCGTCTCGAAATTACGTGGCGCCGGCCGGGGCGCCGCCCCCGTTGACCCGCATTCGCCAGCCGGGCCGGGCCGCCGACACCGTCCCAATTGCCTATTGAGTGCGCTTCCAATACACTATCGCGCTCATCCCTGCGTGACTGGCGATAAAACCCTACGGGGTCAAGGTGGAGCCACCCACCGTGAAGCGCAGGGTGCCGTTTTGCCGTTCGCCTGGGCAGCCGAGTTTCGCGCGCCGTTTCGTGCGCCGCCAGCGGTTGTCCTGCCCGCGTAACGGAATCCTCCGCCACGTCAGGGCTGGCCCTTCGCCAGCAGCGCAAGCGTACGATCAGTACGTGTCCCGCGCGCGATTCGGCGAACCTGTTCACCCTTTACGGAACGCGTATGTTTGACAGAGCCCAAAGCACCATCGCCAACGTCGATCCCGAGATCTGGAACGCCATCCAGCAGGAAAACCGCCGCCAGGAAGAGCACATCGAGCTCATCGCGTCGGAAAACTACACGAGCCCGGCGGTGATGGCCGCGCAAGGCTCGCAACTGACGAACAAATACGCCGAGGGCTACCCCGGCAAGCGCTATTACGGCGGCTGCGAATACGTCGACGTCGTCGAGCAACTCGCGATCGATCGCGTGAAGGCGCTGTTCGGGGCCGAGGCCGCGAACGTGCAGCCCAATTCGGGCTCGCAGGCGAACCAGGGTGTGTTCTTCGCCATGCTCAAGCCCGGCGACACGATCATGGGGATGAGCCTGGCCGAAGGCGGCCACTTGACCCACGGCTCGCCCGTGAACATGTCGGGCAAGTGGTTCAACGTGGTCAGCTATGGTTTGAACGCCGCGGAAGACATCGATTACGAAGCGGCGGAAAAGCTCGCACAAGAGCACAAGCCGAAGCTGATCGTCGCCGGCGCTTCGGCGTTCGCGCTGAAGATCGATTTCGAGCGCCTCGCGAAGATCGCGAAGTCGGTCGGCGCCTACTTGATGGTCGACATGGCGCACTACGCGGGCCTGATCGCCGCCGGCGTCTATCCGAACCCGGTACCGCATGCCGACTTCGTCACGACTACGACCCACAAGAGCCTGCGCGGCCCGCGCGGCGGCGTGATTTTGATGAAGGCCGAATACGAGAAGCAGATCAACTCGGCCATTTTCCCGGGCATTCAAGGCGGCCCGCTCATGCACGTGATCGCCGGCAAGGCCGTTGCGTTCAAGGAAGCGGCTTCGCCCGAATTCAAGGCGTATCAGCAGCAAGTCGTGGAAAACGCGCGCGTGTTGGCCGAGACGCTCGTCAAGCGCGGCCTGCGTATCGTGTCGGGCCGCACGGAAAGCCATGTGATGCTGGTGGATCTGCGTGCGAAGAAGATCACCGGTAAGGCAGCCGAGGCGGTGCTCGGCGCGGCGCACATCACGGTCAACAAGAACGCGATTCCGAACGATCCGGAAAAGCCGTTCGTGACGAGCGGCATTCGCTTGGGCTCGCCCGCGATGACGACTCGCGGCTTCGGCACGAAGGAAGCCGAGCAAGTGGGCAACTTGATCGCCGACGTGCTCGACAACCCGGAAGACGCCGCGACGATCGAGCGCGTGCGTGCTCAAGTGGCCGAGCTCACGACGCGGTTCCCGGTCTATCGTTGATCGGCCATGCGCTGCCCCTTCTGCCGGCACGAAGATACGCAAGTCGTCGACTCGCGCGTATCGGAGGACGGCGCCGCGATTCGGCGGCGCCGACGCTGCCCGGCCTGCGACAAGCGTTTCACGACGTACGAGCGGGTCGAGCTCACGCTGCCGGCGGTAGTCAAAAAGGACGGCTCGCGCAGCGAGTTCGACCGCCGCAAGATCGCCGCGAGCATGCAGCTCGCGTTGCGCAAGCGCCCGGTTTCGGCCGAGGCGATCGACGCGGCGGTGGCTCGCATCGAGTATCAACTCCTCGGCAGCGGCGAGCGCGAAGTGCGTAGCGAGCGGCTGGGCGAGCTCGTCATGAACGAGTTGCTGCAACTCGACAAAATCGCCTACGTGCGTTTCGCCTCGGTGTATCGGCGCTTCGAAGACGTATCCGACTTCGAAGACGTGATCGAGGAGTTCCGCCGGCCCAAAGCCGACAAGGCGCCGCGCAAGCGCTGATCCATCTTCCCGACGTTCTTTCCTTTCCCGCTTCACCACGGTTTTCCCTCTTGCTCGATCGATGCGACGCGCCATTGTCGGCCGTCGGCGCCGGTGCGCGCCATTAGGCCGAACGGACGATGGCGGCGCTCACGTTTCCCCGATAGATTGGCGGCCTGTTCATGAGGGGAGGCCGCAGGCATGCACGATAGCTGGGTATCGGGGCGCAGGGCGTCGCGTGGATATCGGCACGGCCGGGGGTTTTCGCTCGTCGAGATGCTTGTCGTTACGGCGCTCGTCGCATGCAGTGCGATGGCGGCGGCTCCGGTTCTGTCGGCCTGGCACGCGCGCGATCGCGTGGATGCTGCCGCGCGAGCCCTGCTTGCCGGTCTGACGCTCGCACGCGGCGAGGCCATCGCCCGGGGCGTGCGTGTTGTCGTCTGCCCGGCCCTGGACGGCACGCGCTGCTTGCGAAAGGGCCGAGCTTGCGCGGCCGGCGCGTTCGACTGGTCATGCGGGTGGGCGGTCGTCCCCGCCACTCGCCTCCCTGGCCAAGCGCTGCGGACCTATCGGCGCAACGCCGGTATCTCGATCGTCGCCACGCCGGCTCACGTCGAATTCACGCCGCCGGCCGGGCAAATCATCGGGGGCTTTCGCAACTTCGAAGTCGTGGCGGCGGGCGCCATGTTGCGCGGTGGAAGCGATGCCCTGCGCCGCTGTATTCGCGTCGCGGCGGGAGGCAGGGCAAGGCTCGATCGCGGCCGTTGCGATGCGGCGGGGAACGCATGAAGGCGGGGCTGGCCGATAGGGGCGTCGTCAGCAAGGGATCTTCTTTGGTCGAAGTGCTGATCGCGTTATCGCTGCTCGCCACTTCGATCCTGGGTGCGGCCGGCGCTCAACTGGCGGCGACACGCAACGCGGACGAGCAGGCCCATCGCGAACACGCGTCGTGGGTTGCGGCGTCGATCGTTGAAGCGATGCGCTCGCCTGACGGCTCCGTGAACGCGTTCGTGCGCGAGAAGGAACGTGCAGGCGCGATATTGCCGGACGGGTCGGTCTCCGTGGCCGACGAGGCTGGCGGCATCGGCGCGGTCGTCGTCGAGTGGGCGCATGCTCCGGGTATGTCGGCGACGCAGCGGGCGCAAAGTTTCGGTTCCTGCGTTGTCGCCGATGGCGCCACGCGAGGTCCTTGCGTCACGCTGCCTTTCGTCGGCGGCGGCCGATGACGACGAGGCGCGCGGTGGCGCGACGCTCATTGGGCGAGCAGGCGGGACACACGCTACTCGAGTGGCTGATCGCGGTTGCGCTGGGGCTCGTGGCGATCGGCGGCGCGCTGACGCTCTATCGATTGCAGCGGGAAGCGTTCTCGCGATCGGCCGATGCCGCGAGGATGCGCGAGGCCGGTGCGGCCGCGCTCACGCTAGTCGGTCAGCAGATCCAAATGGCGGGGTACGCGCCTGTCGAGGCCCCGGAGCTGCGCACTCGCGTCACGCCGGGGCTGTTCGGATGCGAGTCGGCCCGGCCGGTGCTGAGCCCCATGGACGGCCAGCCGGCCTGCGCGCCCCATCGCAATGCGCATTCGAGGGCGAGTCGGTCGCCGGGCTCGCGGCATCCTTCGGGTTCTTCGGGGTTTGCGCAACTTCGGGGCGATTGGAGCTTGGCGGACGCCCCGGGTTCGCTGCATCCCCAGGGCCGAGCGAGCAGCCTCTCCCCATTGGATTCCGATGGAATCGTCGTGCGCTACGTCGACGATGGCGTCGCGACGTGGCCAAGCGCATCCGGCGAGCCGACGGATTGTCTCGGGCAAGGCGTGACTCGGCACCGCGGACACGCCGTCATCGTCAACCGGTTTTATGCCGCCAAGCCGGCGCAGCGTGAGTCGCCGGAACTCTACTGCGGCGGCAATGGACATGCGATAACGCCACAGCCGCTCGTCCAAGGCGTCGAGCGCATGACATTCCGCTATTGGCTGCGAGGCGGCGTCGAGCCTGTCGGTGCTCGCGCCATATTACCGGCGCAGTGGGCCGACGTCGTGGCCGTCGATCTGTGTGTCGTCGTGCGCGGCCGCGAGACGCGTGCACGCAAGACCTTTTTGGATTGCGACGGCCAACGCGTGCAAGGCCCGGACGCGCACGAAAGGTTGGCGTTATCGCGTCACCTCGTCTTGCGCAATCAGGAGCCGGCAAGGTGACAGGGCTTACCGCTCGGCGCACGCATTCTCGGCATCGCGGCATGGCCTTGCCGGCTGCCTTGATGCTTGCGTCGATGATGCTGACGACTTCCGCCGCTTGGTTCGAAGCCTCGATCGCGCAAGCGCGTTTGTCCGCGAGCGTCCACGAGCATTTGCGCGCGACACAGGCCGCCGATGCGGCACTCGAGCTTTGCTCCGACGCGTTGCGAGAGGGGATCGCGCCTGTACAGCCCGCGTTGCCGGGCTTGCCGCCCGCATGGACGCAGGCGGGGAACTTCGACGGCCCCTCGGCCTATGAACCGATTCCGTCGTGGCCCGGCTCGGTCAGGGCGCCGCAATGCGTGATCGAGGCAGTGCCCGTTGGGGGCGGCTCCGATGGACATGCTTATCGCATCACTGCGCGCGGGTTTGGGGCGACACCGGCGGCACAAGCCTGGCTGCAGCGCGCGATCCGGTATGAGGATGGCCGCGAGCGCCGGGCATGGCGGCGCATCGTCGCCATACCGGCGCATTGACCGATCGTAGGGATGGCGGAGCAGGTACGGTGGAGCTTGGGGGAAGTGACCGATCGCAGGGGCGGCGGAGCAGCTACGGTGGAGCTTGGGGGAAGTGACCGATCGCAGGGGCGGCGGAGCAGCTACGGTGGAGCTTGGGATGCGACCGATTGCGGAGCGGAGATGGCCGAGGGCGGGGGCTGAGCGGGTGACGACTAACGAGACGAACGGACCAACTTCCAATGGCCGGCCGGCGACGATCGATCGAATGCCTTTCAAGGCGGCAAGCGCCATTGCCGGTACCGCGCCGCCGCGTGCGCGGGCGGGTTTTTCCATGCTGGAACTCGTCATCGCGCTCGCGATGGCGGCAGTGCTGTCGGCGTATGCGGTTCCGGCCTATATGTCTTATGCGGCGCGCGGGCATCGGATCGACGCGGTGATTGCACTGCATCGCGCCGCGCAGCATATCGCCGAGCACCCGTCGGTTGCGGGCCGCACGCCGGCGCTGCCGCCGGGACTCGGCCGTGCGCCCGAGCAAGGACGTACTGTTTATCGGCTGGAGATGCTTTCGGCGGGCGAGGGGAGCGGCGGATACGAGCTACACGCGACGCCGGTCGACGGCGGTCCGATGCACGGTGACGCGTGCGGAACGTTCGTGCTCGACGGGCTCGGCGCACGATCGAATCACCGTGGTGCGGTGTTGGATGGGGCGGCGATCGACGCATGCTGGGCTGGCCGAGCCGCTTCGTCCGCCGTTTAGCCAGTCGAGGTCGCTTGGAAGGCCCGGACGGCCCGGGCAACGCATACAACCGCGACAGCGCGAACGGGCCGCCCTCACCGCAAGGCGTTACTCTTCCTCGTTCGCGTCGCCTTCGGTTTCCTCTCGCCGTTTGCGCGAATACTTGCTCCAAGCGCTCAGCCCGGCCCAGGCAGCGGCGCCGAGCGCGCCCCACTTGAGTATCGGCTTGACGCCCGCCGCCAGGGTGGCGCGCAGAGGCTTGGCCAAGACGGCCGACGCTAGCGAGCTAGCGAGCGGGTGGCTGAAAATCCAATCGGTGAGCGTTGCGCCGCCGCCGCGCCCCGCGCTTTTGCCTCGCCCGCGCCCGAGGCCGAAGCCCGGAACGAGCAGCTTGATCCAGCTCATGTGCGCGAATTTCCGGTGCAACTCCGCGCGAGCCTGCACGAACTCCGCTCGCTCGACTTCGGCGCGCAACAGCAGCAACTCTTTGCGCACCGCGCGCATTTGCGGCGTGCTCGCATCGCGCACCGGCGAATGCCTGCGGTGCGTCCCGTTTGGCGAGGTGGTTTGGCTCATGGCAAGGGTGGGGTTCGTCCAAAAGGGCCGAGGATCGGGCCGGATGCGTGGCGCGAGCCGCGGGTCACGGTTCGCGGAACATCTCTCGGTCCTTCTCGAACTCGTGCAGCGTGGCTTCGAAGACGATCGGCGCGGTGTGCAGGCCGCTGCGCGCGCGCAGCGCGCAGATCAACGCGCCGAAACCATAGACGGCCGTGATGCCGGCCAGAACTTGCCACCGGTAGCTGTCCCAGAACGCGACGGCAATGAGCGCGGTGAGGCTGATCAGCGCCATCATCGCGAACATGACGGCCACTAGCCCGAGGAAGATCACGGCGATGATCCGCTCGCGCTCCTCGGCAAGTTCCACGCCGATCAGTTCGAGACGAGACTGGAGCAGCGCGAAGACCGATGCGATCATGCGACGCAACGGCCCATGGCTGGCATGCGGCGAATGGGTATCGTTTGGCATGGATTGGCGAAAGCATGCAATGCGACGGCCGGCGTAAGGCGTCGAGCGCGGCGCCATACGCGCGAGCCGCTCGTCGCCTGCTTTTCCGGCGAAAGCCCGCGGGCAGAGGCACGCGGGCCGCCCTTCGCGCGAGCGCGCTTACTTGCGGTTGATCAAGAGGCCGACGAGCACGCCGACGCCGGCCGCGAGGCCGATGGCCGTCCACGGGTGCTCGTGGACGTAGTCGTCGGTGGCGCGCGCCGCTTTTTTGCCTTTTTCGACGACGACGACTTGGACGTCCGCCGCTTTTTCCTTCGCTTGCTTCAGGCGGCTCAGCGCGGTTTCGCGCAGCTCGGAGGCACGCTCGCCCGTCGCGCTCGCGGCTTGTTTCAACAGATCCTCGGCGTCCGCGAGGACGGTTCTGATATCGGACATCAATCTCTCCTTGTTGACTTCGGACATGAGTGCCCCCTTGTGACTTCCATGCATCGTATCAAAGATAGGTCGGTTAGCGGCGCACCGCAGCATGACTCGGGCAACGCATGAATCGTTCCCGGCCTAGCATGACAGAGCATGCCCGCAGCGCTGCCGCCAGGCAATGACGTGGGTCAAACGCCGCAACCGACTTCGAAATCGAATCGAAGCGCCTTCGAAACGACCTCGATATCGCGATCGAGCATGCCTCGGTCGTCACTCGATAGCGATTGCATGACGACTCGAGCGCGATACAAAGCGACGTCGCCGCGCTCGCCGGGCCAAGGCGAAATTACAAAGATGCAAACAGGCGCCCGAACAGGCGCCCAAACAGGCGCCTCTACGCCATACGAGCCGCGCTCGTCCGATCGCACCCGTCAGAAGAATGCTTGAATGCCCGTTTGCGCGCGGCCGAGGATGAGTGCGTGAATGTCGTGCGTGCCCTCGTAGGTGTTCACGACTTCGAGATTGACGAGATGACGCGCGACGCCGAATTCGTCGGAGATCCCGTTGCCGCCCAGCATGTCGCGCGCAAGGCGAGCGATGTCGAGGGCCTTGCCGCACGAATTGCGTTTCATGATCGACGTGATTTCGGTGGCCGCCGTGCCTTCATCCTTCATGCGGCCGAGGCGGAGCACGCCTTGCAGGCCGAGCGTGATTTCAGTCTGCATGTCGGCGAGTTTCTTTTGAATCAATTGGTTGGCGGCAAGGGGGCGGCCGAACTGCTTGCGGTCGAGCACGTACTGACGCGCCGTATGCCAGCACGATTCCGCGGCGCCGAGCGCGCCCCAAGCGATGCCGTAGCGCGCCGAGTTCAAGCAGGTGAAGGGGCCGCGCAGGCCGCTCACGTTGGGCAGCATGTTTTCCTGCGGGACGAACACCTCGTCGAGCACGATCTCGCCCGTAATCGACGCACGCAACCCCACCTTGCCGTGGATCGCCGGCGCGGAAAGGCCTTTCCATCCTTTTTCGAGGATGAAGCCGCGAATGGCGTCCGCACCGTTCTCCTCGAGCTTCGCCCAGACGACGAAGACGTCGGCGATGGGCGAATTCGTGATCCACATCTTCGCACCGGATAGCGAGAAGCCGCCGTCGACCTTGCGCGCCCGCGTGACCATGCCGCCCGGGTCCGAGCCGTGATTGGGCTCGGTCAGCCCGAAGCAGCCGATCCATTCGCCCGTCGCGAGCTTCGGCAGGTACTTCGCCTTCTGAGCATCGGAGCCGAATTCGAAGATCGGCACCATGACGAGCGAGGACTGCACCGACATCATCGACCGGTATCCGGAATCGACGCGTTCGACTTCGCGCGCGATGAGCCCGTAGCTGACGTAGTTGAGCCCCGGCCCGCCGTACGTGTCGGGAATCGTCGGCCCCAACAAGCCGAGCTCGCCCATCTCCCGGAAAATGCCGACGTCGGTGCGCTCGTGACGGAACGCCTCGGTGACGCGCGGCAGCAGCTTGTCCTGTGCGTAGGCGTGCGCGGCGTCGCGCACCATCCGTTCGTCTTCGCTCAACTGCTGATCGAGCAGCAGCGGATCGTCCCATTGGAACCGCGCGGCGTCGGCCATCGTCATCTCCTTTTCATGCTGGCTGAGGCTTGACTTGCGTTCCGCAATGCGGAACGTCGATGTGTCAATCTTTGGTCAGTCTTCGGTCAATCTTCGGTCAATCGATTGACCCCGAGTTTAGCCTTCTCCTTTCGCGACCGGTACGAGGACGTCGATGCGGTGGCCGTCCCGTTTCGCGATCCGCGCGACGAGCGTTGGCTCGTGCTCGGTTGCAGCGGGCCGGTGTGGCCGATGGGCAGGGAGGTGTTGCGCGAGCGCATCGCGCCGAGCTTGCGCGCCTTGGTGCGGCGGCTCGGGCAGTCTCGTGAGGGACTTTCAGCGTGAGCAGGTCTTCGGCTCGAACAGCGGCCCTTGGACGAAGCGCGCGCCGAACTGTTGCAGCGAATCGAACTGCGCTTCATTGGAGACACGATCGAAAATCAGCGGAATGCCGATCCGGTTGGCGTAGCTGAGCAGCGGTTTGGCCATCGCGTCGCGCAGCACGGCGCCGCCGTCGACCTTAATGAAGTCGAGCCGCGCCATATCCGAGACCGACAGAATGTGTCCCGCGTTGGGAAGATTGCCCGCGACTTTGAAACCGAAGCGCTGGTAGCTGTTGACGAGATAGCCCAGGAACGTGCGATGGGCGACGGCTGCGCCCGGCAGTTCGATGATCACGCGCGAGGGATGGAGCCCGAACCCCAGCAGCACCGACGAAAAGTGCTGTCCATGGTCGTACTTCACGCTTTTCAACAGCCGTTCGTGCACGCGTAGGAACAACATGCCGTGCTGCTGCGCGCCGAAGAAGTTGATCGCGTGCAGCGTGCGCGCAAGCCGGTCGAGCGCGACGAGCTCGCGGTCGTCGGCCACCGTGTCGAATGGGTCGAAGGGCGCCCCGTCGGCGCGTTCGGTCAGCGCCTGGAAACCCAGTTCGTCGCCGAAACGGTCCGCCCGCTCGGGCGAGGACCACAACGTCTGAATCCCGTTCATGCTGACGTCGAAGATCGGCTGATAGGCGCTTTCGAGCCGCACGCCGCGAAAGCGCGCGTAGGCGACCCCCTCGCGCTCATCGAGCGACACGTGCTCGCGCAGGGAAGGCTGGTCGGCGGCTCGGGCAACGAGCGCGGGTATCGTGGGCGGGATCATTCGGAAGAAAAGGGGGCACGCAGCGACGATGGTAGCAGGCTGCGCGTCATCGGCATCAGCCAAATACTTATATCGACAGAGCGGTGGGTTCTTCCATCGGGGTTTACGTTGATTTAACAATGCGTAATCCGTTTTACTATTCGTAAATCCAGCCTTCGATCGGAGAACACCATCATGCAGGACGTCTCTCGCCGCGATGCGGCGCCGGGCTATCAGTCGGGCTTCGCGAACGAATTCGCCTCCGAAGCGTTGCCCGGCGCGTTGCCCGTCGGGCGCAATTCGCCGCAACGCGCGCCTTACGGGCTCTATGCCGAACAGCTGTCGGGTACCGCCTTCACGGCGCCGCGCGCGCATAACCGCCGCACGTGGCTCTATCGCATCCGCCCTTCGGCCGTGCATCGGCCGTTCGAGCCGTTCGAACCGTTTGCGCCGACGGCGAACACGGCTCAGCGCCCGGCAAGCGCGGCCCATCCGCCGCTTGTCGCCAACTTCGCCGAAACGCCTCCCACGCCGCCCAACCAGTTGCGGTGGGATCCGCTGCCGCTGCCCGATGCGCCGACCGATTTCGTCGAGGGGCTCGTCACGATGGCCGGCACCGGCTCGGCGGAGTCGATGTCGGGCTGTGCGATTCATTTGTATGCCGCGAACCGGTCGATGGAAAACCGCTTCTTCTACGACTCCGACGGCGAACTGCTGATCGTGCCGCAGGAAGGGCGGTTGCGGATCGCGACGGAAATGGGCGTGCTCGAGGTCGAGCCGTTCGAGATCGCCGTCGTGCCGCGCGGCGTGCGCTTCGCGGTGACGCTCATGGACGGCCGCGCGCGCGGCTACGTCTGCGAAAATTTCGGCGCCCTGCTGCGTTTGCCTGACTTGGGCCCGATCGGCTCCAACGGCCTTGCCAACCCGCGCGATTTCCTGACGCCGTGCGCGGCGTACGAGGACCGCGAAGGCGCGTTCGAACTCGTGACGAAGCTCGGTGGCCGGCTCTGGCGCGCCGAGATCGGCCATTGCCCGCTCGACGTCGTGGCCTGGCATGGCAACTACGCGCCGTACAAGTACGATTTGCGCCGCTTCAATACGATCGGCTCGATCAGCTACGATCACCCTGACCCGTCGATCTTCCTTGTCTTGCAGGCGCAAAGCGATACGCCGGGCGTCGATACGATCGATTTCGTCATCTTCCCGCCGCGCTGGCTCGCCGGCGAAGATACGTTCCGTCCGCCTTGGTTCCATCGCAACGTCGCGAGCGAATTCATGGGACTCGTCCATGGCGCCTACGACGCCAAGGCCGAAGGCTTCGTGCCCGGCGGCGCGAGCTTGCACAATTGCATGTCGGGACATGGGCCCGACGCCGATACGTTCGAGAAGGCGTCGGCAAGCGATACCAGCAAACCGCAAAAAGTGGCCGACACGCTCGCATTCATGTTCGAAACGCGCACGCTGCTCCGGCCCACGCGGTACGCGCTCGACTGCGCGCAACGCCAGGCCGACTACTTCGAATGCTGGCAGGGGCTGAAGAAGCATTTCAATGCGGAGCGGCGATGAGCATGGCAAGCGATCTCATGACGCAACTCGCGGCGACGCGCGACCCGGCCAAGCGCAGCTGGCTCGCTTCGGCCAACGACTCGGCCTGCGATTTCTCGATTCAGAATTTGCCGTTCGGCATTTTCAGCGATGCGAGCAACGCCGTGCCGCGCGCAGGCGTGGCGATCGGCGATGCAATCGTCGATTTGTCCGGGTTGTGCTCGGCCGGGCTGTTGTCCGTCGACGGCGGGGCGCGTGTCTTCTCGGGGCCGTCGCTGAATGCGTTCGTCGCGCTCGGCCGCGATGCCTGGCGCAGCGTACGCGTGCAAGCGAGCACACTGCTCGACGCGGCGTGCCCCACGTTGCGCGACGATGCCGCGCTGCAAGCACGCGTGCTCGTGCCGATGGCCGACGCCACGATGCATCTGCCCGTCGACATTCCGGGCTACACCGATTTCTACTCGTCGAAGGAGCATGCAACGAACGTCGGTTCGATGTTCCGCGATCCGAAGAACGCGCTGCTGCCGAACTGGTTGGAGATGCCGATCGGCTATAACGGCCGTGCGTCGTCCGTGGTCGTGAGCGGCACGCCTGTACGCCGGCCGATGGGGCAGCTCAAGCTGCCCGAGCAGGAGCGGCCGGTTTATGGCGCCTGCCGCAAGCTCGACATCGAGCTCGAGACCGGCTTCATCGTCGGGCGCGGCAATGCGCTCGGCGAGCCGATCGCTTGCGGCGATGCCGAGGACCATATCTTCGGCATGGTGTTGCTCAACGACTGGAGCGCCCGCGACATTCAGCAATGGGAGTACGTGCCGCTCGGGCCCTTCAACGCGAAGACGTTTGCGACGACGATTTCGCCGTGGATCGTGACGCTCGATGCGCTCGAGCCGTTCCGTGTCGCGCAACCGGAGCAAACCCCCGAGCCGCTGCCTTATCTGCGGCATGAGGGCAAGCACGCGTTCGATATCGCATTGGAAGTGAAGCTGCGGCCCGAAGGCGGGCAGCAGGCGACGACGATCGCGCGCACGAACTTCAAGCACATGTACTGGACGATGGCGCAGCAGCTTGCCCACCATACGGTGTCGGGATGCAACACGCGCGTGGGCGACCTAATGGGCTCGGGGACGATCAGCGGGCCGACGCCCGACTCGTTCGGCTCGTTGCTCGAACTGACGTGGAACGGCGCGCGACCGCTCGCGCTCGACGGCGACGGCACGCGTGCCTTCATCGTGGACGGCGACGAACTCACGCTTGCCGGCTGGTGCCAGGGCGATGGGTATCGCGTGGGCTTCGGCACGTGCGTCGGGAAGGTGTTGCCGGCTAGGAACGCGTGATTTTTCTGTCGCGGCCGGCGTCCTCATCGCCGCCCTGGCCGCCGCCGGTACGGACGTCCGCGCCTTCGCCCGCCGCTGCGCCGTGCCGTCCCACTCCGGCGGCAAATCGCGCGGCGCCCGCGATACCTTCGTCGAACAGGGCACGGTAGCCGCCGGCGCCCTCTCGGCGCAGCGCCTCGGAGAGGTCGTCGAGCGCGGCGTTTTCGATAGCCGAGCGGCGATCGGCGAGCAGCGCGGCCTGCGGAAACGCGGCGATTTGCGCGGCCAGTGCTTCGGCCGCCTCGCGCGCGGTTCCGTGGGGTACGACGCGGTTGGCGAGCCCGATCGCGTGCGCCTCCCGCGCGTCGACCGGCCGCCCCGTCAGTATCAAATCGAGGGCGCGCGAGAGCCCGATCAAGCGAGGCAGCCTAATCGTGCCGCCGTCGATCAGCGGCACGCCGAACCGTCGGCAAAACACGCCGAGCACGGCGTCTTCTTCCATCACGCGCAGATCGCACCACGCGGCGAGTTCCAATCCGCCCGCGACGGCGTGGCCCGCGATCGCCGCAACGACGGGCTTCGTCAGCATCATGCGGGTGGGTCCCATCGGACCGGGGCCGCTGCCGTCGGCCTCGACGGCAGGGCGGCGGCTCGGGTCATCCATCGCCGTCAGGTCCGCCCCCGCGCAAAATGTCCCGCCTTCGCCGAACAACACGGCGGCGCGGTAGGCCGAATCCATGTCGAAGCGTGCGAACGCGGCCGCGAGCGCCGCGGCGGTGGGGCCGTCCACCGCATTTCGGCAATGAGGGCGGTCGAGCACGATTGTTGCTACGTTGTCGATGCGCGTCTCGATCCGTACATGTGGGCCGAAGGTTTCCACGATCCCGGGTCCCTCCTTATGAGACGAAGCCGTGTGGTCAGCCGGTCGGACATCGTTTCGACTGTCATGTTTGTCACGGCTCTGTCATGATCAGACGATAGCCTTGCCGGCTTCCTCGACGAAACGACCGTCGAGGGCCGGCGTGTATTGCGCCAGGCGTTCCAACAATCATACGTTCGTCATGCCAACATCCGCATTCACTGATGCGGTTTCTCTCGCACCCTCGGCTGGCCCGGGCTCGGTCTGGCTGGTCGCGCTCGCCCATCATCCGTACTACGACCACGTGCGCGTCAAGCGCGTCTTCGAGGACGATCAGAGCCGGCACGTGGTCGTGATCGTCGATGCGCGCAAGCTGCTCGAATGCGCGGACCGCGACGACACCGATTACGTGCTGCCTCCGGTGGGCAATTGGCACAGCGGCAAGGTCAGGGGAATCCGCGAATTTCTCGATCCGGCCAGCGGCCGCATTCCCGCCATGCCCTACGTGACGATCGAAACGCGGCGCGCGCGCGGCGTGCTCGGCTGGCTCGGACTGCAGCGCGAAGGCGTCGTCGGGTTTCGCAACGGGCAGCACCGCGCACGGTACTTGGCGCACGCCGGGGCCGAAGCGTTTCCCGTCGAGGTCCACGAACGCGAGGCCGCGCTGCTGAAGGCGTTGTGCGGTTACAAGCCGCCCGCGACGGCGGCGCAAGCGGAGCGGCCCGGACCGGTAAAAAAGAGTTGCGGATGCGTGGAAATGGGGCAATGATCGGTCTTCCCGTCGCCGCGGTGCACCATTTTCTCGCCATGTCTTGCGGGACGGGGCTGCTTTTCAACCCCCTAACCGCCCAGCCATGTCCAGCACAGCGCCATTCTCAGTCCCTTGCCCCGACGTCGTGTCGCTCGACGCGATCCTCCCCGAAGAACCGTTGCTGATGATGGGCGCCGGCCCGGTGCCGATCCCGGCCGCCGTCGCCAAGGCCAACGCCATCGTCATCAACCATCTCGGCGCGACGATGTCGAAGGTGATCGGGCAAGTGAAGGACATGGCGCGCTACGTGTTCCAAACGCGCTCGAAATGGGTGCTCGGCGTCGCCGGCCCGGGCTCGGCCGCCATGGAAATGGCGATCTCCAATCTGGCTTGGCCCGGCACGCGCGTGCTGTCGATCAAGAACGGTTTTTTCAGCGCGCGGATGGCCGAGATGGCCAAGCGTTGCGGCGCGCAGGTCGCGACGCTCGACGTGGCCGACGGCGCGGTGGCGAGCCTGTCGGAGGTGGCCGATGCGCTGTCGCGCGAGCGGCCGCAGATCGTGACGATCGTGCAAGGCGAGACCTCCAATACCGTCTGGAATCACCAGCTCAAGGAGATTGCGGCGCTGGCGAAGGCGGCCGGGGCGCTCGTCGTCGTCGACGCGGTTTGCACGCTGAGCACGATGCCGCTGGAGATGGACGCCTGGGGCATCGACGCCGTCATTACGGGCGGGCAAAAGGGGTTGTCGTCGATCCCCGGCGTGTCGCTGATCGCGTTTTCCGACGCGGCTTGGCAGCGATTGAAGACGCGCGAGCACGAGAACGCGCATTGGTGCCTGGATGCGTCGCTCGCCGAAAACTTTTGGCACAACGCCGGTTATCACTACACGGCGCCTGTTTCGGGCGTGCTGGCTTTGCACGAGGCATTGCGGCTCGTGTGCGCCGAGACGCTCGAAAAGCGCTTTGCGCGTCACCTCAAATGCTCGCTGGCGCTGCAAGCCGGCGTGTCGGCGATGGGGCTCTCGCTCTTCGCTCCCGAGCCCTGCCGGCTGAATTCGGTCGTCGGCATTTCCACGCCGGCCGGGTTGAGCCCTGCCGATGTCTGCGGCCATGTCTCCCGCCATCACCAAGTGGAGATCTCCGGTTCGTTCGGGCTGCCCATCGTGCGGATCGGGCAGATGGGCGAGCAATGCCGCGAACACAACCTGTTCCGCACGCTGCATGCGCTCGGCCGCACGATGCTCGAACTGGGTGCGCGTGTCGACTTGCCAGCCGGCGTGGCGGCGCTCGAGCAATCCCTGTCGGAGAACGCGCGCGGGCGGTAAGCGCGCTGCGGGCGGCCGCGGGAAAGGCGCTGAAGCCTGCCGAAGGCCGCCGCTCGGCCGCGCCGCGAGCCCGCGCAAGCAGGCTGCGTGCGGACGCTCAGGGGATCGCCAACAGGGCCGCGCCCGTCACCGCCAGTGCGCCCGACCATAGCCAATCGAAGTTGATCCACCTGCGCCTTAGCATGCCGACGCCCAAATACTCGTAGGCGGCGAACGCGATCGCGGCGCTGGTGGCCGACGCGACGAGCGTATGGACGAGCGTGACGAGCGCCGCGGGGCCGAGCGCGCCGGGCAAGCCACCCGTGGCGGCCGCACCGCAAATCGGCATGAGCGCGGGGACGAGCATGAGGCCTGCGCCGTGGACGGTGGCCGTGGCCGCCGACCACAATGCAAGGCCGACGAATCCGGCCGTCATGCCGACCCGGACACGGTGCCGATGGCCGTACAGCACGTGATAGCCCGCCCAGCCCAACAAAACGATGCCTGCGACGAGGCGCAGCGACGCCGCGTGCACGGCGAGCCCGAGCATGAGCGCCGACGAGGTCACGGCGAAGATCGACACCGCATGGCCGAGCGCAAGCGGCGGCAGCGCCGCGGCCAACGCCATGCGGTTGCCGCGTTGCATGCCGAGCGCCGTCGCGAACAGCCAGCCCATTGCCGGATTGATGCCGTGAAAGACGCCGCTGCCGAGCACGGCGAGCCAGCCGGCCGCCGCGCCCGCGTTGGAAGCGAAATTCACGGCGGCGACCCGGCGACGCCCGACGGTGTTCGCCTCCCTGTGCACGTCCCTGCCGGGGCGGGGGGCTTGGCGGGCTCGGTCGCGCTCATGGGTAGCAGTAGGAATCGGACGACGCGTCGCCGCCTTCGAGCCGGATCTGATGGGGCCGATGCGTCTTCGGCCATTCCAGATAGAACTCGCGATCGAACGAAAGGCCTTGGCCGTCCGGCGCATCGAGCTTGACCATCCAGCCGTCGATCCCATCGGGGTAGAACTGCGCGTCGATGGCGCCGTAAAGCGAGTTCGTAAAGTAGACGCGACGGCCGTCGCGGCTGACTTCGACCATCTGCGGCCCGCCGTTCAACGGCCGATCGCCCGCGCTCGGGTGACTCGCGCGATCGACGATGCCCCCGATCCGCACGGAGCCGACGAGTTCCGGGTGCTGCGGATCGGACACGTCGTAGCGGCGCAACTCGCCCGTGCCCCAGCAGGCGACGTAGAGATAACGGTCGTCGAGCGAAAGGGCAATATCGGTCACGAGCGGCGGCACGGCGTTGAAGCGCTTGAGCATGGGCGGCAGACGCGCCGGATCGGCGGGCTCGGCCGGTATGTCGATGACTTTGCGCGCGGCCCAGCGGTCACCCTCGCGGTACCACGTCCAGATCGATGCCGACAGATCCTTCAGGCTGATGACCGAGTTGACGAAGCCGTGCGCCTTCGTCGGGTCGTGTGCGGGCCGCAACTCGAACACGAGCTGGTTTTCCTCGCCGAAATCGATCGTCTGCTTGTGCTTGCGCGTATTCAAGTCCCAGAAGTGCAGTCGATGGCCGTACTTGCCGCCGAGCAGCACTTCGGGCACGAGCCCGTTTTCGAATGTGGCGGGCAGTCCCCATTCGCTCGAGACGAGCGTGTCGAAGCCGAGATGCCACCAGGCGTCGTAAGCCAGCTGTTGCGGGCCGCGGTCGATTTCCCACTGGCCGCGGATGTCGAACGTGTCGTGATCCATCAGAAATATGCCGCCCGGCGCGTCTCCCTCGGCATTGGCCAACGACACGACGAAGATGCCTTGCGGGCCGCAATGAACCGTGTGCGGACGCGTGTAGCCGGACTTGCGCGCGACTTCGGCGGGCTCGAGCACGCGTACGATGCGCGGGCGGCGTGGATTGGGCTTCGTATCGAGCACATGAATGCGCGAGCTTCGCAAACCCGGCACGATCAAATAACGCCGCTCGGAATGCGCATGCGGCGCATTCGGACACAGATGCGAACTGCATGCGTTCCAGCCGAAATGATGCAATTCG
The DNA here is from genome assembly GCA_036384755.1 of Trinickia sp. Classification (GTDB taxonomy): domain Bacteria; phylum Pseudomonadota; class Gammaproteobacteria; order Burkholderiales; family Burkholderiaceae; genus Trinickia. The sequence goes on from DASVLS010000014.1 coordinate 23,415, forward strand.
TCGCCCGTATTGGGCATGGCCACGCGTTCTATGATGGCGCCGTAATCGGGCGAGGCCGGATCGACGTCGATAACGGCGAGCTCGTCGGGCGTGCGCCGCGAGGGATCGAAGCTCGCGACATAGGCCAGCGTTTCCTTCGGAGCGTCGGCGGCGAGGCGCGCGGAAGGGTAGAACGTCGGATCGGGTTTCCAAGACGACATAGCCGCTTCCTCGAGGGGGTCGGGCGATTATCGTAAGAGTCGATGGAGCGAAAAATCAAGCAATAAAAAGGAATATGAATAAAAGAAAAAATGTGTGGAATTTTTACGCGCTTCGCCTATCGGTTTCGTTAGCAAGTATTTAACGACGGATAGTCGACCGGTATCGATTTGGACGAGGGGTTTATTCTTAATTCGAATGCCGCAAAAATGCCTGCGCCCCGGGCGTCGGTTACGCTGCGCCGCGACTGGCGCATCGTACCGATCGCCCGGCGCCGATCACCCCGCGTCGAGTGCGCGGCGGCCGGCGACGCGCGCGCCGCGCGTTTGCCGCAGGTAGAGGCTGACCGACAGGACGGCCGCCGCTGCGGCTGCGATCGCCGCCACCAGAAACACCGACGGATAGCCGAACGCCCCGGCCACATAGCCGGCGAGCGGCCCCATGATGCCGAGCGAGAGGTCGAAGAAAACCGAGTAGGCCGCCAGGGCGGCGCCGCGGCTGGCCGGCGGGACGAGCTCGACCGCTTCTACGCCGAGCGACGGGAAGACGAGCGCGAAGCCGAAACCCGTCACGGCCGCACCGACGAGGGCCGCCGAGGATGCGCTCGCGAGCCAAAGCGTGAGCAGGCCCGCGCATTCGAGCGCGAAAGAAACGAGTGCGACGCGAAAGCCGCCGTACGTGCGGATGGCATTGGCGAAGAGCAGGCGCGCACCCACGAAGCACGAGCCGAACAGCGTCAGCGCGAGGGCCGCATGCGACCAGCCGCGCGCCGCGTAATAGAGCGCGATGAACGTTGCGATGGAACCGAAGCCGGCCGTGCCGAGCGCGAGCCCGACGCCGTGTGGCAGCACGCGCGCGAAGACGCTCGCATACCCCATGCGCTCACCGTGGACGATCGGCACGGCTTGCAGGCGTTGAGCCAGCCCGTAGCCGAGCGCGGCCAGCGCGATCGTCGCCACGCCGAGCGCCCAAGGCCCCAGCGCATGGGCGAGCGTGGCGCCCACGGGAGCGCCGATGGCCAAGGCGCCGTAAGTGGCGATGCCGTTCCACGAAATGACGCGCGCGTTGTGCGTGGCGCCGACGCGCCCGATTCCCCACAAGATCGCCCCCGTGCCGACGCAGCTTTCGCCGAAGCCGAGCGCGAACCGGCTTGCGACGAGTACGCAGAGGCTGACGGCGGGCCAAGCGCGGCAAGCCACGGCCGCGATAAGCAGCGCCCCGCTTGCCCCGCAGGCCGCGAGGCCGATCAAGACCGACCGCTTGGGGCCGAGTGTGTCGGAAAAACGCCCGGCCTGGGCGCGCGAGAACAATGTCGCCGCGTACTGCACGCTGACCGCCGCGCCCGCCAGCACCGCGCCGAGCCCTAATTCGCCTTGCACGAAGCCGGGGAGCACGGGCAGCGGCAGCCCGATGATCAGATAGCAGATAAATGTGAAGAAAACGATCGGCACGATCTGGACCGTGGCGGCGCGGTCGGACAAAGCAGGAGAGGCGGCGGACATGGGCGGACGCAAAGACGAGGCGACGGCGATGGTAAGGGAAAACCAGACTTGAAGCGAGGCCGACGATGTGAAGCAAGCGCGCATTGTCTCATGGAACCGGTTTCTTTGCAGTGCGGCAATTCGGGTGCCGGGGTCCCGAGAGGCCGATGCCGGGGGACATATCGGCGCGCGAATATGAGCGGCATGCGATGCCGCCTATGGGTTGGGGATATTGGCGGTGATAGCTTTCGACGAACGATCAAACGAGCGTGCCCTGAGGATTTTCCGCTTCCACGACCATGAGCCAATCGATCCGCTTCTATCACCGCAACACCATCCGCGAAATCAGCGACGCGCCCGTCACGCGTACGGTCCTGCAATACCTGCGTGAGGACGCGCACTGCACGGGAACGAAGGAAGGATGCGCCGAGGGCGACTGCGGCGCTTGCACGGTCGTCGTCGCCGAGCGCGGCGACGGCGGCGCCGTGCAATTCTCGGCGGTCAACGCCTGCATTCAGTTTCTTCCGACGCTCGACGGCAAGGCGCTGTTCACGGTCGAGGATTTGCGTCAGCCCGACGGCTCGCTGCATCCGGTGCAGCAGGCGATGGTCGACTGTCACGGGTCGCAATGCGGCTTTTGCACGCCCGGCTTCGTCATGTCGATGTGGGCGCTTTATCGCAAACATGGCGGGGAAGCCGCGGACGCTCCGGCTTGCGCGAGCGAAGCGCCCGCGTGCGCCGCTCACGCGCCGGGCGAGGGCGCGTACCCCCATGCCCGCGCCTGCGCCGCGGCCGGCGCGCCTTCGCGTCAGGAAATCGCCGATGCGCTGACGGGCAACCTGTGCCGCTGCACCGGCTATCGCGCCATCGTCGACGCGGGCGAACGCATGTTCGACCTGCCCCGCCCGCAGAGGCCGATCGATGTCGCCGCGCTGGCTCGCACACTGGCTACGATTGCGCGCGACGACACATTCCACTACGAGCACGGCGGCGATGCGTTCGATGCGCCGTGCACCGTCGACGCGCTCGCCGCGCTCAAGACACAGCGGCCCGCGGCTCGCCTGCTTGCGGGCAGCACCGATGTCGGTCTTTGGGTGACCAAGCAGATGCGTGCGCTGGGCGATATCGTCTACCTTGGCCGCATTGCCGAGCTTCAACGCGTCGCGACCTCCGAGGAGTGGATCGAGATCGGCGCGGGCGTGACGATCGAGCGCGCTTACGCCGAACTGGCCCGCCACTATCCGGAACTGACCGAAATGTGGAAACGTTTCGCGTCGCTGCCGATCCGCAACGCCGGCACGCTGGGCGGCAATGTCGCGAACGGGTCGCCGATCGGCGATTCGATGCCGGGCCTGATCGCGCTGGGCGCCCGCGTCGTGCTGCGCGGCGGGTCCGTCGAGCGGGAGCTGCCGCTCGAGGATCTCTACCTCGCTTATCAAAAGAAGGACATGGCCGAACACGAGTTCGTGCTTGCGCTGAAGGTGCCCACGCGAACCGGTGCGCGTGCGCAGTTGCGCTTTCGGACTTATAAGGTGTCCAAGCGCTTCGATTCAGACATCTCCGCAGTCTGCGCCGCGTTTTCCTTCATCGCGGACGGCGACGCTATTCGCTCGCCGCGCATCGCCTTCGGCGGAATGGCCGCGACGCCTAAGCGCGCGACGCAGGCCGAAGGCGTCCTCACCGATGCGATCTGGCACGAAGCGACGGCGCAGGCGGCGATGCAAGCGCTGGCCCGCGACTACGCACCGCTCTCCGACATGCGCGCCACGGACGAATACCGGCTGCAAACCGCGCAAAACCTGCTCTATCGCTTCTGGCTCGAGACGCGCACGCATGACCCTTTGCCGCCTCGAGCGCTCAACGTCCGTTCAGTCGACCTCGAGACGCCGGTCTGAGCGATCCAGGCCCAAGCCGTTTGGGCGCGTGGCCGTTGGACCAAGAAGGAAGGCGGCACGCACCGCCACGGCCGCGCCGAGCCCGAGTAGCGGCAAGCGGTAGACACAAGGACAGAGACAGCGAATCAAGCGGCAAAGCGTCAAAGCGTCAAAGCGCGAAAGAGACAGAGGAACGACCATGAATCAGCAAGCCGAACCGTTTTTGACCGAGCTCGCCGAACACGAGCGCGAACGCGCGGCCTTTCGCCAAGTGCACGTGTCGCGCCCGCACGAATCGGCGCATCTGCATGTGAGCGGCCGCGCGACTTACACCGACGACATCCCGCTCGTGGCCGGCACGCTGCACGCGGCGCTCGGTTTGTCCGACAAGGCGCACGCGAAGATCGTATCGATGAGATTGGACGCCGTGCGTGCGACGCCGGGCGTGGTGGCTGTCTTCACGGCCGACGACATTCCGGGCAAGAACGATTGCGGGCCGATCCTTCACGACGATCCGATCCTGGCCGACGGCGTCGTGCAATACGTCGGGCAACCGATGTTCATCGTGGTCGCGACTTCGCACCAGACGGCGCGTCTCGCCGCGCGCCGGGCGCACGTTGAATACGAGGAACTGCCGGCCGTGCTGACGGCGCCGGCGGCGCGTGCCGCCCTCCAGTGTGTGCTGCCGCCGATGAAGCTCGCGCGCGGCGAAAGCGCCGCCAGGATCGCGCGCGCGGCCCGTCGAGATGCCGGCGAATTCGCGCTCGGCGGGCAAGAGCAGTTCTACCTCGAAGGGCAGATCGCCTACGCGGTGCCCAAGGACGACGACGGCATGCATGTCTGGTGCTCGACGCAGCATCCGACCGAGATGCAGCATCACGTCGCGCATGCGCTGGGCGTTGCATCGCATAACGTGTTGATCGAATGCCGGCGCATGGGCGGTGGCTTCGGCGGCAAGGAGTCGCAATCGGCGCTGTTCGCCTGCTGCGCGGCGCTCGCGGCGTCGAAGCTGCTGTGTCCGGTGAAGCTGCGTCCCGATCGCGACGACGACATGATGATCACGGGCAAGCGTCACGATTTCCATTACCGTTATGAAGTCGGCTATGGCGAAGATGGGACGATCGAAGGCGTCTCGGTCGATATGACTTCGCGTTGCGGGTTTTCGGCCGATTTGTCGGGCCCGGTGATGACGCGCGCTGTCTGCCATTTCGACAACGCCTATTGGCTGCCCGACGTGACGATCGAAGGGTTCTGCGGCAAGACGAACACGCAGTCGAACACGGCGTTTCGCGGTTTCGGCGGGCCGCAAGGCGCATTCGCGATCGAGTACATCATCGACAACATCGCACGCGCGCTGAAGCTCGATCCGCTCGACGTGCGCCGACGCAACCTGTACGGCAAGACCGACCGCAACGTCACGCCGTACGGGCAGACGATCGAGGACAACGTCATCCATGAACTCATCGACGAGCTCGAAGCGTCGAGCGAGTACCGTCGCCGCCGCGCGGCCGTCCGCGAGTTCAACGCGCGCAATGCGGTGCTCAAGAAGGGGATCGCCCTCACGCCCGTGAAGTTCGGCATCGCGTTCAACGTGACGCATTTCAATCAGGCCGGCGCGCTCGTGCATATCTACACGGACGGCTCGGTGCTGGTCAATCACGGTGGAACCGAGATGGGCCAGGGGCTGAACACGAAGGTGGCGCAGGTCGTTGCGCACGAGCTCGGCATCGAGTTTGCGCGTGTGCGCGTGACGGCGACCGATACGAGCAAGGTCGCCAACACGTCGGCCACGGCAGCGTCGACGGGCTCTGACCTGAACGGCAAAGCGGCGCAGGACGCTGCGCGGCAGTTGCGCGAGCGGCTTGCGACGTTCGCGGCCGATCGGTTCGGAACGGGACAGACGAAGCCGAGCGACGTGGTGTTCGAGAACGATACCGTTTATGTGGGCGACGTCGCGGTTCCGTTCGGCGAAGTCGTCGCCGAGGCGTATCTCGCGCGCGTGCAATTGTGGTCCGACGGCTTCTACGCGACGCCCAAACTCTATTGGGATCAGCAAAAGCTGCAAGGGCGGCCGTTCTTCTACTATTCGTACGGCGCGGCCGTGTCGGAGGTCGTCATCGATACGCTCACCGGCGAAATGCGCGTGCTGCGCGCCGACGCGCTGCACGACGTGGGCGCATCGCTCAATCCGGCGCTCGACATCGGGCAGGTCGAGGGCGGCTTCATTCAAGGGATGGGCTGGCTCACGACCGAAGAACTTTGGTGGAACGACGGCGGCAAGCTCATGACGCACGCGCCGTCGACCTACAAGATTCCGACCGTCAACGACTGCCCGCCCGATTTGCGCGTGCGGCTGTTCGACAATCGCAACGCCGAGGACAGCATTCACCGCTCGAAGGCGGTGGGCGAGCCGCCGCTGCTGCTGCCGTTCTCGGTCTTCTTTGCGATCCGCGATGCGGTGGCGAGCGTGGGCGACTATGAAGTCGATCCGCCGTTGAACGCGCCGGCCACGGGCGAGGAGATTCTCAAGGCGGTGGCCGCCGTGCGGACGGCGCGAGCGGGGGCCGCGGCCGGGGCAACAGCGGCGCGCACGGGAACGGCGGTATGAAAGCGGCCGCGTCCACGGCGATCGCCGTTTCGGTCTGCGCCCAACTGATGCAAGTGCGCGCCCAGACGGCGGCCCGGACAAGCCAGGTGCGCTCGGCGCCCATCCCGGCCGTTTTATTGGCGCCGTCCTAACGCAGCCTGCTGCTACCCGGCCGTTTCCGACGCCGGTTTCCCCATTTTTCGAGCGTTTTCTCCTTGGTCGAGGGCGCCGCGGCAGCATTTTCCGACGGCATCCCGTATGCTGCTCGGCGATGCGTCCGCGCGGCGCGTGTCCGTGCGTTCGGGCGGATGCCGGTTCCACGGCGCCCGTCCGCGCCCCGTAGGCTCGCGCGCAGTGAGCGCGCCAACCGACCGAGGAACTTGTCATGAGCCGTTTGTTCGAGCCGATGTCGATCGGCATGCTTGCGTTGTCCCACCGCATCGTGATCGCACCGATGTGCCAGTACTTGGCCGAAAGCGGCAGCGCCACCGATTGGCACATGATCCATGCCGGTCGGCGTTGACGATGCCAGACGATCCGCATTCCACCCGCAAATCGCGGCTGCCCCGCATGCCGAAGGTGCCGCGCATGCTGCGGCCGGCGCGGCCCCCGCGCTTCGTCGCCCGCGTCATCGCCGTGTCTTGGCGCGATCTGGCCGTATCGATGGGGCCGATCGTGCTGGTTTCGGCCGCGGCCATTTGGCTCGCGATTCGCCTGATCCAGCCGGCGCCGCCCAATACGCTGACCATTACGGCTGGGCCGCCCGGCAGCTCGTTTTGGAACTCGGCGCAGCGTTATAAGACCATCCTCGCGCGCAACGGCATCACGTTGAAGGTGCTGCCTTCGGCCGGGTCGCTCGAGAACCTCGAACGCCTGTCCGATCCGGCGGCGGCCGTCGATGTCGGGTTCGTGCAAAGCGGCGTGACGCGCGTTGCCGCGGCATCGGCATCGGCATCGGCGTCGGCGTCGGATTCCGCCTCGGCGTCCTCGCTGTCGCAACCGGCTTCCGGCGGCCGGTCCGCGCCATCGCTCGTCTCGCTTGGCAGCGTGTCTTATGTGCCGCTCGTGATCTTCTACGAGGGGCGCGAGCGCGTGCGGTTATCCGGCTTCGCGGGCAAGCGGATCGCCATCGGCCCTGACGGCAGCGGCACGCGCGCGTTGGCGCTCGCACTGCTCAAGGCGAACGGCATCGAGCCGGGCGGCAAGACGACCTTGCTGCCGTTGACGGGCGACGCCGCGGCGCGCGCGTTGACGGCACACCAGATAGACGCGGCCTTTCTGGCCGGCGATTCTGCCCAGCCGCCCGTCATGGCTCGGCTGTTGCGCACGCCGGGCGTGCGATTGTTTTCGTTCGCGCAGGCCCATGCCTATGCGCGCCGATTCCCGTATTTGACCGACGTCGAGGTGCCGATGGGCGCGTTCGACCTGGGGAAGAATCTTCCGCCCGCGCCCGTCCATACGGTTGCGCCGACGGCCGAACTCGTCGCGCGGGACTCGCTCCACCCGGCGCTCTCGGACCTGCTCATCGAGGCGGCCAAGGAGGTGCACGGCCGCGCGAGCCTGCTGCAGAACGCCGGCGAGTTTCCGTCTCCGGTGATGCACGACTTCCCGATCAGCGACGACGCCGCGCGCTACTACAAGTCGGGCAAAGGCTTTTTGTACCGCGTGTTGCCGTTTTGGCTCGCAAGCCTCGTCGATCGATTGCTCGTGCTCGTCGTGCCGATCGTGGTCGTGCTGATACCGGGCGCAAGGCTGATTCCGTCGCTTTACGGCTGGCGTGTGAGGTCGCGCATCTACCGCTGGTACGGCGCGCTCATTGCGATCGAGCGTTCGGCGCTCGACGAAACCGCCTCGGACGAAGAACGAGCCGCCTCGCTCGCGAAGCTGACGGAGATCGAAGCGGCGGTGAACCGGCTCAAGATGCCGCTCGCCTACGCCGATCAGTTCTATGTCCTGCGGGAACATATCGGATTCGTACGTGCGCGACTGACTCAAGCGTACGACGAGCGCACGCACATCGGTCCGCGCGGCGCGTAAGATGCTCCAATGAGGCGGCGATGTTCGCATCGGCGCCTTGCGCGAGCAGCAGCCGGACCAACCGGAGACCTTCATGGCTCAATCGATCGACGCGGCGTCGCCGCTGTGGTTCTACGATTTCGTGTCGCCATTCTCGTACTTGCTGCTCGAGCAGCACGACAAGTGGCCGAGCATGCCATTTTCGCTCGTGCCCGTTTCCGTCTATGCGCTGTATCGGCGCTGGGGCCAGCGGCCCGCGGCCGACGTGCCGCAAAAGCGCGTGTTCGTCCATCGGCACGCGCTGTTTCGCGCGGAGCAGCTCGGCATTCCGTTCAAGATGCCGCCCGCGCATCCGTTCGATTCGACGAAAGCGCTGCTGCTGGCCGCCGCGATCGAGGCCGACGTGCCGACCGTCTGCTCGATTTTCCGCTTCATCTGGCGCGACGGACGCGATCCGTCCACGCCCGACGGCTTCGCCGATCTGTGCCAACAGCTGAATTTGCCGCACGGCGAGCGGCTCATCGAGCATCCCGATACGAAGGCGCGCCTGCAGCGCAACCTCGACGATGCGATTGCGCTCGGGGTGTTCGGCGTGCCGACGTTCCGGCTTCACCGGCAGTTGTTCTGGGGTGAAGACGCCTTGCCGATGGTGCTTTACTGCGCGCGTTCGCCGGGCTGGCTCGAATCGCCCGAGGTCAAGCGTATCAGCGAGCTGCCGAACGGGGTCGCCTCGTGACGCAGCCCACGCGCCGCGCACCGACGATCGAAGGGCAGGGCGAGCGCAATACGGACGCGCTCGACATTTGGCTGCTGCGCGTGCTGCGCACGCTGCTGACGGAGCGCAGCGTCACGCAGACGGCCCTCAAGCTGAACCAAACGCAGCCCGCGATCAGCACGGCGCTGCGCAGGCTGCGCGAGGCGCTGGGCGATCCGATCCTCGTTCGCGGCAAGTCGGGCATGGTGCCGACCGAGTTCGGCGCGTCGCTGCTCGGACCGGCGCAGCGCGCGCTGCGCGACGTCGATTTCGTCGCGACGCCGCACGGCAACTTCGATCCCGAAGCGACGCGGCGCACGTTTCGGATTGCCGCGCCCGACTATCTGAACGATTTTTTCATGCCGACGTTGATCGCGAAGTTTCGCGAGGCGGCGCCGCAAGCGAGACTCGAGATCGATTCGCTCAGTCCCACGCTCGATCATGCGGCGGCCCTCGAGGCGGGCGAGCTCGATCTCGTAGTCGGCAACTGGCCGAAGCCCGACGCACGCTTCGTTCGAAGCGATTTATTCAGCGATACGGTCGTGTGCCTCATGCGGAAGGATCATCCGCTCGCGCACGCGCCGCTGACGCGCGAAGCCTACTTGGCTGCTGCGCATCTCGCGCCGACGCCCTATATCGGCGCACGGCGCAACGCGATCGAAATCGGCTTGGCGAAGGCGGGCGCGACGCGGCGCATCGTCACGACGCTTCCTTACTTCGGCCTCGTACCGCAGGTATTGTTGCGCTCCGATCTGATTTTCACGACGACGCGGCGCTTCGCCACGCACTACGCGCAGATGTTGCCGCTTGCCGTCCTCGAAGCGCCGATCGCATTTCCGCGCATCAAGTGCTACCAACTCTGGCATCCGCAACCCGATCGGCCGCACGACATCGCATGGCTGCGCGCGCTCGTCGACGACGTTTCCGCGCAGCTGACCGCGCCCGCCCGGCGTTATCCGCCTGCCGCGCTCAGCGCTGACGGGCCCGCCGGCGCTCGGTGATTCGATATTCCGTCGGCGAAATCGATAAGCGCTTGCGGAACATCTTCGCCAAGCCGTCGCCGCTGCCGACGCCGCAACGCCGTGCGATCTTGTCGACGGGCAAGTCGGTCGCGACGAGCAGCATGCAGCTGGCGTCGAGCCGTGCGCGCAGCAAATATTCCGATGGCGTGACGCCGATTTGCGACTTGAAGCGGCGCAAGAAGCTGCGCTCGCTCATGGCCGCGACTTCGGCCGCTTTCGCGACCGAGATCGGCTGACCGAAGTTCTCCCGTATCCACCTTGCCGCGGTATCGATCTTCTCGCGCGCCCCGCCCTCGTCGAACTCGCCCAAGACAGCCCCGAGCCGTCGCCATGCGCCGGGCGCCGTCCGCTCCGCGATCTCACGTGCGGCCTGCGCGCCGCGGTCGCGCTTGACGACGGCCAGCGCGGCGGCGATCGGGCCGAGCGGGTCGTCGAGCGCGACGGTGTGCTCTGCCGGCGCGTTGCCTGGCGCTGCCCCCGGTACGAAGTGTCCCGGGGCCGGATGAGTGGCGGCTGCCGCGGTGGCGGGGGAAATGCCGGCGCCTGTGCGGGCCTCCGACGCAGCCACGTTTGTGTCGCCGTTGGACGCGATGGCGGCCATGATCGCCGTGCCTTCGCCGATCGCCTTCACGAGCCGTGTCCGCTGCGCCAACTCGCGAAAGCGGCGCACGAACGCCGCGTCGGCGGCGAGACGCGCCGCGCCGGTTCCGCCTGGGATGAATAGCGCGTGCAGGCCCGCTGTCGTGTAGGCGTCGAGATTGTCCGACCATACGCGCATCGTCGCGCTGCTTGCGACGCTGCCGCCGGTGCCCGAGACGACGACGAGCTCATACGGTTCGATCGCGCCGCCCGTGCGTTCGCCTTCCGCCTCGTCGGCGAGCCGGAACACTTCCGCGATGGTGCTCGCCTCGACGAGCGAGAACCCATCGAAGACGAGGATAGCGATGCGTTTGGCCATGTGAGCGCAATCGAGCGACGGCAGGGCGTTCGATGGGGGGCGACTTCGCGCGGTGGGCATGGCGGCGTGTCGGTGCAAGGCACGCCGCGCCGGCCCATTGGGTCGCATGGTATGCGCGGGCGCAGCGCGCACGGCGTTCGAGTCGGAAAACGGCGAGATGTTGTCAGTTGCCTTCGATACTGGCACATGGCCGCTCGTTCAAGGGGCGATGTAGCCTGCCGGCGCGGTAACGTGAGCCTTGGTGACCGATGCATGAGCCGATACGACATAGATCGGCGATTCGCTGAGCTTTAGCGCCACGCGCCCGTCGGCGTAGGGCAGCTCGGCGGCATTGCCCATCTCGTCGAATACGGTGACCGAACCGGACGTTTTCGGTGCGTCGACGGTCAGTGCGTAAGGAACGGTATACGAATCGCTGAATCCGGCGGTGGCGTTCCAGTGCGCGTTGTCGTGCGTCCACAGCGCCGTGACGACAGGGCCGCCGTTCAGCCGCTGAAAAGCGTATCCGTAGACGCCCGCAGGCGCGTCCCTCAAGTACCCGAGCGTGGTCGTGCCGTCGACGATGCGCGTCATGGCCGCCACCGCCATCGCCGCTGGCTTCGGGCTGATGTCGCTTGCGCCGTAGGCGCCGGACAGATGCCGAAGATCGAAGAAGAGCCCGTACCCTGGCGGCGATTCGGGTATGTCCGACGAATAGAAGACGTAGGTCATATCGGCGCCTTCGCCGAGCAAGATCAAGTGCGTGCGCGCCACGACGGCCCCTTGCGCGAACAACACGTTCGCGCTCGGGTAATCGTTGCCGTACGACGTGCCGACGTCGTAGCTGATGCCGGTTTCGGTGACGAACAGCTTGGCGCCGGGGGCGAGCATCTTCGACATCGACGAACGTAAGGCGCGCATCGACGCCGGCAGCGCGTTGGCGGCGTCGGCCGGGTCGCGAGCGCTGGCCAGCCGCTCGGGCGGATGGGAAGGAGAAGTGCCCACATCGTAGTAGCCGTGAATCGCGACACCATCGAGGTACCGGCCGATGCCGAGCGGGGCGAGCCGAGCGAGCCAGCGCACGTTTTCGCGCACCGATGCGTTCGTCGGGCCCATCACGACGGCATGGGGATCGGCAGCGTGAATCGCTTCGTAGGTCGAGCGATAGAGTGCGACGAAATGCGCGTCCGTATCGCGCCATGGCAGCCCGCCGTCGTAGTCGGGTTCCCAAGTGACCTGATAGTAATTGTTCGATTGCGTGGGGAAATAGGCGGCGCGAATGCGAGCCGAATCGGCGCCGACTCGGCTCAAGAAGCTGCGATAGGCCGCTTCCGATGTCGGTGCGTAGCTATGCGTCGCCGCGCCGGTCGGACTCGCCCATCCGGGAATCCCATCGAGCTGGATGAGCCGCATGATGTCGCCTTGCTTGAAATACGGCGCAAGCGAATTGGGTCCGGGCGCGAAGGTGTCCGGCTTGTCGGGCTCCTCGATGTACCAGTTGCGGGTGTCGTTGGCCCACGACAGGCCGAGCACGTTGTACAGCGGACGATAGCCGTCGCCGTTGCAGCATCGCTCGCCGGGGCGCAGATAATTCGCGCCTTGGCCGCCGAAACGATGCTGGTCCTGATGGACGTATGAGACGGGCGGCAACGCTTTCGACACGTCGGGCAAGACGCCGAACGTTGCGATGCCGGCGGGCCGCGTGCCGCGTCGCGGTAGCCGTTGGCCGCCGTGTAAAAGCGAGGCGGCAAGCGCGAAGTAGCCCGCGCGCGAAGACGTGCAATGCATGGCGAACGTCTGCGCGCCGGCCTCGACGCGCCAGCGTCCCGCCGCGCGCACGACGTTCCATGCGTCGCGGATTTGCCATTCGACGGTGTCGGCCTTCGGCGTGCGTGCCGTGAGCTCGATCGTGAACGGTTTGCCGAGCGCGAACGTGCGGGTGCCGTCGCTGTCCGGGGTGTCGGCGTCGATGCCGTCGCCGAGCCGCTGGGTGGTCGTTGGCGGGCGTCCGTTGGCGGCCGGTGCGGCTAGGGAGGGCGCCGCGCAACCGAGCGTGCCTTGCGTCGGCAGGCCGCCGACGGCCGCCTCCGATTTTGCGGCCTCATGGTGCGCCTCGGGTTCGGCGCGCCGGCATCCCAGCAACACGACGCACAAGAGGGGGATGGCGCAAAGGCGCGACAGGCTGCGGCTTGGGCTCTCCTGCGCGCGCGGCGGTCGTTGCGAATGCTTCAGGCGCGGTGTGGCCTCGGCTCGGTAAGCACGATGCGTGTCGCTTATGCGAACGAGCGGCGTCCACGGGGGCATGACGAATGTCCGTTGAGAAAAGCGCGGCCATTGACTCCATCACGGGACCGGCAGCGTGTCCGTCACCGGTCGAACATTATCGAAGCGACCGGGCTTCACTCAATCCTGTGAGGATAATTATTTCGACTGGACGACCGGCTTCTGGCAAAATTGCGAACCTTCAAATCGTCTGATTTATGTGCGCTTTGCAAGCGAACGGCATTTAGAGGCTTAACACTAGTTGAGTTTTTCTGCCTGAATGCTGCGCGACAACGAAGCATAAAAACAACCTGAGAGAACCATCGTGAACGTAACCGAGACGTTTCGCACGCTGGCGTCCGGCGCCATCGATTCCAATCGGCGGCCGGTTGCCTTGAACTGGGGGCGGGCGCAAGATGCCGTGGGCCGGCTGCTTGCGCTTCAGCATGCCGACATCCGAGAAGGGTTGATGACGGGCATCCAGGGCTATTTAACCTGCGTGTCGGACCGTAACGACCTGTCCGCCAAGCTGTTCATGGGCTTGCCGGTTTCCGTGCAGATTGCGACGGACCGTGGTTCCGCGCACACGATCAACGCGATCGTCAAAGGCATGCAGCGTGGGCAATCCGACGGGGAGTTGACCGTCTATCAGTTGACCATCTGCGATGCCCTTTCGCTGATGGACAAGCGCATCAATTCGCGCGTTTTTCGTCAATGCACCGTGCTGGAAATTGTGGCTGTGGTGATGAACGAATGGCGCGACCGCAGTTCCGCCTTGGCTGCCGCTTTTCGTTTCGACATGTCGGGCTTGGACCGGGATCGTTATCCGAGCCGCGAGTTTACGCGCCAGGTGAACGAATCGGATGCGCGTTTCCTCCGCCGTTTGCTGAGACGTGAAGGCATCACCGTATTCGCGAAGGCCGGGTTTGCGAAGCAGCAAAGGAACGTGGACCACAACACGCCCGTGCACACGTTGGTATTCAACGACGATCCGCTGAAGCTGCCGCAGGCGGGCGCGGGGACCGTCCGCTTGCACCCGCGGGACGCCGGTACCGAAGAGCGCGACACGATCACGTTGTTCGGGCCGCGTCAAACGCTGATCCCAGGCAAGGCGAGCCGGCCCTCGTGGGACTACAAGATGGTCCGCGTCGATCAATCCTCTGTCGCGACGAAGGTCGATCAAGGCGAAGCGGGCAACGACATTTCCGGTCTGCTGACCGATGTGGCGATCGAGGTTCCTCATGTGGGCGATTCATGGGACGACCATGACCGCATTACGCGCGAGCGCATGCTTGCGCACGAGTTCGACGCCGAACGTTTCGATGGCGTGAGCGGCGTGCGCGACCTGGCTGTCGCCAGCTGGTTCACGCTGGCCGGGACCGTGCAATTGGAACGACAACCGGAAGAGGCGCGCCAGTTCACGATCACGTCGCTCCATCACGACGTTTGGAACAATCTGCCGAAGGACTCCGCTGGCCGCATTTACGAGCTATTCGCCGCAAGCCGCAATTTGGGCCACGCGGTCTCGTCGCTGCCCACCCCGGCGGCCGGATCGGACATTCGATACGAGAACACCTTCACGTGCGTGCGCCGCGGCGTCGCGCTCACCCCTGCGTTCGACCCGGCCATCGATATGCCTGCGGTGTCGCTGATGACGGCGCTCGTCGTCGGTCCTGACGGAGAGGAAGTGTTTTGCGACGACCTGGGTCGAATTCGCGTGCAGCTTCAAGGCCTGACGCCCGCCGATCATGCGCATACCAACGGCGCCGGAACGAACGGCAATCCGAGCGACAGCGCGCCGGTGCGGGTGCTGTGGGGATTGGCAGGGCCTGGCTTCGGCGAATCGGTGCTGCCGCGCGTAGGGATGGAAGTCCTTCTCGGTTGCATCGGCGGGGATCCGGATCGGCTGGTCGTGATCGGCGTGCTGGCAAACGGCACGAACGTTCCGGCGAAATTCAGCCATACCGGGTCGCTGCCCGCCAATCGGTTTGTGAGCGGGATCAAGACGAAGGAAATCAAGGGCAACCGGTACAACCAGCTCAGGTTGGACGACACGCCTGCACAGATCAGTGCTCAACTGGCGAGCGAGCATGCGCACTCGCAACTCAACCTCGGGTATCTCACTCAGCCGCGCAGCCAAGGTCATGGGGATGATCGAGGGGAAGGGGCGGAGTTGCGCACGGATGCGGCGGCGGCACTGCGGGCGGCGCAAGGGATTCTGCTGACGACGTATGCGAGAACGCAGGCGAGCGGCGGGCAACTGGATCGGGAGGAGTTGCTGCAATTGCTGGGCGAATGCACCGAGCTGTTCAAGGCGCTGGGCGACTACGCCGGGCAGCACGGTGGGCAGGCCGCGGACGCCGCCGGGCAGAACGCGGTTGCGCAGGCTTTCAAACACTGGACGCCGGGCGGCGGGCAGTCCGAATCGGCCGTAGCGAGTTCTTCGAGCAACGGTGCACAGGCGCTGATGGCTTTCGGCGCACAAGCGGGCTCCGTCAATGTGACGCCGAAAACGCACGTGACCTACGCGGGCGAGAACATCGACCAAGTCGCGCAGCAGCACCTTCAATTGATGAGCGGCCAGCGGCTGAACGCAACGGCCGGGCAGGGCATGCAGCTATTCGCACGCGGCGCGGGGATGCAGGCCGTCGCGGGAGAGGGGCCCATGCTGCTGCAGGCGCAGGCCGATGCCCTGACGGCCAATGCGCAAAAGGGCATCAAGCTCAGCACGAACGAGAACGAGGTGCTCGTGACCGCGCCGACGATTCGGCTCGTGGCGGAGGACGGCAGTTATATCAAGATCGGCGGCGGCGTGACGCTTGGCACGAATGGGGACATCAAGCTGCTGTCCGCGTCGCATCAATGGGGCGACCCGTCGACGGACCAAGCGGCAAAGACCGCCTTCAACGCGCAGCCGACCGACCAGCGGTTCAAGCTGCACTACCCGGGCGAGCAGGATGCGGGAGACGTGAGCGAGTTGCCGGCGGCAGCGAACAAGACATTCCGCGTCACGCTAGACGACGGCCGCGTGATCGAAGGCAAGAGCGATGCGAACGGCTTGACGGATTTGATTAAGGACGACGCGATGCGTATCGCGAAGATCGAATATTTGAAGCCCAAGCTATGAGCGAACCGAACATGAGCGATAACGATCAACATCACGTTGCCGCGCAAGGGGCGGCCGTTACGATGACGAGCCGCCCGGGCGATCGGCCGGTGCAGATTCCGGCCGATCGGCCCGGTATCGTCATTCTTATTCACGGGGTGAACGATCCTGGCGGATGGTATGAGACGGTGGAGAAGGGGCTTTGTACGGGGGTTAATGAGCGGTTGTCGAGAAGGGATTTGATGCCGGGGGGGTATGGC